>NZ_CAJMZF010000003.1:0-397841 GCF_905220245.1 Paraburkholderia sp. J63
GGTTAGACCGCCTGCCACCGGGATCCGATATTGGGCGCTGCGCGCACGCCCCGGAACCTCGCTTTGCGGCAGCCATATAGAAGCCATCGCGTCTTGAGTTTCGCACCTTCAGGGGAGGGGCGATCATGCTGGAATGGCGGCATTATAATTCGCAATCCGTAATAACAGCCTTGATGGTTTCTCTATGCCTGCTTGCATGGAGCACAGCGGATGCGGCGGGAACGGCTGCAACGACTGCATCAGGGCCAGTGGCTTGCGCGTCGGCGAGTTGCGCGCCCGCGCCGTCAAAACGGGTGGCGTGCAAATCGCTGGCATCGGATGCCAAAGCGGCCTGCGAGGCTTACGTGACGGCGCTGGAGCACGCGATCAAGCGCTATCCGGCTGCGTCAGTCGCCCCCACGCTCGCGAAACATGCCCCGCCGGACGGCGAGGTCGAAAAGGACGCGCCCCCCGACGAGGCCGGCGCCACGAAAACGGCTGGCGGCGTACGCCTGTTTCCGCGCAACGAGCAGTGCTTTCCCACCGAGACGCGGAACATTTTCAGCGAGGTCGACAAGGTCGTGACCGGCGACGATCGCGCGCCGCGCCCGATGGACTGGTTCGACGGACATGGCGTCCCCACAACGGCCCGTTCCGCCATCATGGGACAGAACACCTGGATGCTATGGGGCGAGGGTAACGAGGCGTTCTGGGGCTGGGTTCAGGAGAACGGCTACGGGATCGCCGATTTTCTCGTCCTGCTCAATTCGAAGAACCGCGCGCATCGTTTCAGGGATGGCGGGCTGATCAATCAGCCGGGCATGGTCGAGCGCGATACGCCCTTGACCGGGCTGGGGCTCTATATCGACGGTCCCGATGGCGACAAGATCAAAATGCACGCGCCCGGGAACGACGTCGACGCGAACGGCAAACCCGTAGAGCCCGTGAAGAAGCCCAGCAACGCGGACCACGACCACCAGACCTTTTTCGAAGTCGGCGACCAGGCGCTCTATGACCAGACCATCGCCCAACTCGGCGACGATGGCGTCGATCCGCTCATCTATGGCTATCCGTCCGGCGTCGTGGGCCTGCGGCTATGGCCGAATCCGGACTTCTTCGGCAATTCGCCGGCCGCGAAGCGCGCACGCGCGCACTGGAACGAGCAGGTCGTCAGCGATCAGGGCAAGCGATACTACTCGACCGATCCCAAGGACGCGGACTTTCACGCCGATCCTTTGCTCGTGCGGCCATTTCGCGTGAGCATGGCGTGCTCGTTCTGCCATGTCGGGCCGCATCCGCTCGCGTCGCCGCAGGATCTGGAACACCCCGCGTGGGGGAATATGTCGAGCATGATCGGCAACCAGTACTGGCTGCCCTCGAACGCGTTCACGAACCTGAAGACGCCGGATAGCTTCCTCTGGCAGTTCGTCGCGAGCCAGCAGCCCGGCACCATCGACACCTCGCTCGTGGCCACGGACCACATCAACAATCCGAACACCATCAACGCGATTTTTGAAGTGAACGCGCGCCTTGCCCGCGCCGCCGTCAACCCGCCCGAGGAGCAAAGCAAGAGCAACCTGATGCTGCGCGGCATCGAGGACAAGCCGCTATTCACGCTGGACCCGCGCCATACGCCGCGCGTGCTGCTCGATGGCGCCGACAGCATCGGCATTGAAGGTGCGCTGTTGCGCGTGTATCTCAACATCGGCGCGTATTCGGAGCAATGGCGCCGCGTGCAGAATACGATCGTCGGCTTCGCGCCGCAGCGGCCGTTCGATATCGCGACCATCAAGGCGAAGTCGGTCTACTGGAATGCGACCGAGCAGTTTCGCGTGGAAGAGCTCGAGAACTTCTTCACGTACGTCACGCAATCAGGCGCCACGGTCGCGCAGCCGATGAAACTCGCGTCCACCGAAGAAGGGCTGGCGCGGCTCGCCGCCGACAAGGCCGATATCGACGCAGGCCGCACCGTGTTCATTCAAAACTGCGCGATCTGCCACTCGAGCAAGCAGCCGCCCAATCTGCCGATCACGTTTTCGCGCGCCTGGCGCACCGCGAACGCGAGCGGCCAGAGCGGCATCACGCTGCCCATGGACTTCGCCGACTGGGACGCGTTCAAGCTGAGCAAGCCGTGGCTCGACTATGTGAACCGGCTCAAGGATTACATCGGCGCGCAGCCCGACCACGGGCAGGACTTCTTCGAGAAGGACAACTATCTAACGACCGATGTGCGCGTGCCGATCACGCTCGTCGGCACCAATTCGCAGCGCGCGGTGGGCACCAACGCGATGCGCGGCCAGGTCTGGGACAATTTTTCGTCGGAAACCTACAAGTCGCTGCCTGCCGTGGGCGTGGTCCACTTCTTCAATCCGTTCAGGAAGACGAGCGCCGTCGACAAGTGGGGGAACAACGACGCCTATGCGCCGCCCGGCGGCGGCCCCGGCTACTACCGGCCGGCCTCGCTCGTCAGCGTCTGGGCGACGGCGCCCTTGCTGCACAACAACGCGCTCGGCCTCTATAACCGCGATCCTTCGGTCAAGGGCCGGCTCGCGGCCTACGACGACGCCATCGACAAGCTGTTCAACAATCGCGATCGTACCGTTAGCGCCACGCCTGCGTACGGCGCCGCGCGCTTCGTGAACGTGTATCCCGCGCAGAAAGAGGCATTCTGCCGCGACCACCCGGCGGACCAGAGCATGGAATGCAGTGCGCTGCGCGGCGATTTCCGCCGGTCGTTCGCGGTGGCGGGCGTGGCCGATCAACCGGGCTTCCGCGACATCGGCTTTATCTACAGGACCACGAAGGATTCCTATATCGACTTCGCGCCGCGATTCATCAAGCCGCTCGTCACCGGCATTCTCGGCGAACACTGGACCTCGTTTCTGTTCCTCTACGTGTGGCTCGTGCTGGGCGTGATCGCCCTGGTGCTGATATTCGTGGGGCAACCGCGCCTGGCGGGCGGTCTGCTGGCCTTGCTCGCGGCGGTGCTCGCGACCGTGTTGCGCGTGTCGGGCGTGGACACGATCTTTCCGTGGCTATGGATCATTCCCCTCGTGCCGCTGGCGCTTGCGCTCGCGTTCTTCCGCTTCCCCGATGCGCAGCGCACCGCGCGCGTGTTCTTCGCGGTGAGCGCCGTGGTGTTCTTCGTCATGGGCGGGGTGGCGAAGGCGTTTCTCGACGGGCGTCTCATCGGCATCAACGTCGGTCCTGTTCCGCGCGGCACGCCGGTGAATCTCATCATGAACATCGACCCGGACGCGCCCACGGCGGATCTTCTCGGCGCGGTCGCCGGCCTCACGCGCGGCGTGCTGCTGATGCAGCGCGACGACGACCCCAACGATCACAGCTTCAAGGCGCTCGACGAATTCCAGCGCGAAGTCGGCCCGGCGCTGCTCAAGGCAAGCAAGTGCCCCGACTTCGTGATGGACCGCGGGCACTGGTTCGCAGAGACGCTGAGCGCCGACCAGAAGCGGCAACTGAAGGCCTTCCTCGAAACGCTCTGAGTCGTCAACTTCGTCCACCGGAGCCGCGATGAACCCCGATGACCCACTGTCGAAAGCCCGGGACCCGCACACCACGCCCTTCGACTATGTGATCGTGGGATCGGGCGCGGGCGGCGGCCCGCTGGCGGCGCGGCTCGCGTCGAGCGGGCGCAGTGTGTTGCTGATCGAGGCCGGCACCGACCCAGCCGTCGCGCAGCCCAATGCGCAGGCCCAGCCGATGACGCGGGGCGCACCCGATCTCGCCCAGCAGCAGATGCGCCAGGTCTACGCGGTGCCGGCCTTTCATGCGCGCGCGACCGAAGACCCGGACATGAGCTGGGAATTCTCGGTGCGTCACTATACGAATACCGCGCGGCAAAAAGACGACTCGAAATATAACGAAGCGATGGACCCTTCCGCGGCCACGGCGGGGCAGCAGCAAGGCGGCATTTTCTATCCGCGCGCGGCGGCCATTGGCGGCTGCACCTCGCATCACGCGATGATCATCATTCGCCCGAACGACGCCGATTGGGACCATATTGCCGAATACACCGGCGACGATTCGTGGCGTTCGCAGAACATGCAGGGCTACTTCGCCAAGATCGAAAACTGCCTTTACTACGCGGTTTACCGGACCTTCGCGGGCAAAACGCTGGGGCTCCTGTTCCGGTTTCTCGAATGGTCGGCGCGCGTGCTCGATCCGCGCGGCCAGCTCGATCCCGGTGGGCACGGCTCGGCGGGCTGGCAGAAAACGAGTTTCATCGACCCGCTCGTGATCGCGGGCATCGCGCGTGGCGACCGCACCTTTCTCGGCGTGCTCAAGGACGTCCTGTTCGCCGCGCTCGCGAACCGTAACGCGGCCACGATGTTCGGCCGCGCGTTCGCCCGCTTGCAGATCCTGCAGTTTCTCGACCCCAATGTCCGCTCGCCGGACATCGAGAGCCGCGCCCGCGTTTCGCTGATCTCGATCGGCACCGACGGCAAGCGCCGCTGCGGCCTGCGCGACCATCTGCTCAACGTCAAGGCCGAATTCCCGGACCGGCTCGTGATCCTGAACCCTGCGCACGCGACGCGGATCGTGTTCGACAAGCACGGCAACGGCGTGCCGCGCGCGATCGGCGTGGAAGTGCGCATCGGCCCGTATCTCTACGCGGCCAGTCCCATGCGTGGCGACAACGATGCAGCGCCGCCCGTGACGCAACAGGTGTTTGCCAGGCGAGAAGTGATCGTCTGCGGCGGCGCATTCAATACGCCGCAACTGCTCATGCTGAGCGGGATTGGCGACACGGCGCATTTGCATGGCATGGTCGAGGGACCGTGCGGCCGCGATGGAAAGCCCGTGGCGCCGGTCGTGCATCTCCCAGGTGTCGGCCGCAATCTTCAGGACCGCTATGAAGTCAGCGTGATCAGCGAGACGCGCGAGCCGTTCAGCACGCTCGATGGCGTGAGCTTCGATCCGGGCGATGCCACGGACCCCATGCTGCGTCAGTGGCTGACCGACCAGAGCGGCCTTTATTCGACCAACGGCGGCGCGCTCGCGATGATGATGTCGTCGGCGGGCGGCACCGGCGTGCGCAGCGACCCGGACCTGTTCATCTTCGGCTTGCCGGCCGCGTTTCGCGGCTATTACTGGAACTATTCGCGGCAACTGCTGTGCCGGAGCATGACGTCGAACGAAAAGACCCGCAATCTATGGAGCTGGGTGATTCTCAAGGCGTACACCAATAACAACAACGGCACGGTGCGCCTGCGCAGTGCGGACCCGCTCGCCACGCCGGAAATCAACTTTCACTCGTTCGACGATACGAGCGAAGGCGCGCAGGACTGCAGCAGCGACGTGGATGCGCTGTGCGACGCGGTCAATCGCACGCGCGAGATCAATCGGCGCGTTTCAGGGTTCACCTGCGAGGTTCAGCCGGGCCTCGACAAACCCGATTACTCGCCGGCGCTGCGTCAGTGGATCCAGAACGAAGCGTGGGGCCATCATGCGTGCGGCACGTGCCGCATCGGTCACGATCCGTGGCGCGCCGACCCGCGCGGCTTGCAGGATCAGTATGCCGTGGTGGACAGCCAGTTTCGCGTGCATGGAGTGGAGGGGCTGCGCATCGTCGACACCTCGGTGTTTCCGAGAATTCCGGGCTATTTCATTGTGACTCCTACGTTCATGATCAGCGAAAAGGCCGCCGACGTGCTGCTGGCCGACTCGGAGAGCTACCCGCGCGCCTTCGAGGGCGCGGAGGCGGCCGCGGTGCGCGAGCGCCGCCACTCCGCGCGGCCTGAATGGGAAGACCCGCCCCACGCGGATCCCACGCGGCTGCCGCACGACACGATCGGTCTCGCGTTGTCGGGCGGCGGCGTGCGCAGCGCCACCTTTTGTCTCGGCGTGCTGCAGGGGCTCGCGAAAACGCGGCGCCTGCGTGACATCGACTTCATGTCCTCGGTCTCCGGCGGCGGCTATATCGCGTCGTTTCTCGGCAAGCTGTTTACGGAGATGCCGGCGCAAGGACGCCAGATGCCGGTCGAGCGCGTGGAAAGGACGCTCACGAATCTGGGCTCGTCGACGATCCAGTGGCTGCGCTACAACGCTCAATATCTCGCGGGCGGTGGCCGCCAGGACACGTTGTTCGACGTCGCGGTCATCCTGCGCAATCTCGCGGCGGTCCATGTCTGGATCGGCGCGCTGCTGTTTGGCGCGCTGGGCGCGCTGCACTGGTTCGTGCTCGACTGCGCCGGGTTCACCTACCTCTCGCCCGTCTGCGAGACCGCGCCGCCGCAATGGTATGGCGTGACCTTGTCGGCCTGGTGGTGGCTGCCGCTCTGGCTTCTCGTGATCGGCGTGCTGCCGCCTTCGATCGGCTACTGGCTCACGCTGCGGCGGCGCCTCAATGGCGACTGGCGATTATGGATGCCCTTCATCTTGTGGCTCGTGATGCTCGGTTGCGCGATCTATGGACTGACGCTGCCCGACATCGAAGTCTGGAGCGCCGTTGCGCTCGCCGTGCTGCTGCTCGCCTGGTTCGAGCAGCAGGCGGCGGGCTTGTTCGTCGCCAACCCCGTGCCGCCCGGCGCGGGCGCGCCGCCGATCAATCCCGGCACCGCGCAGCCCGAGGGTGGAACGATCGTCATCCGCAACCGGCTGACGCGCTTGCTGGGCGCGGCGCTGTTCGGCTTCGTCGTGACCGCGCTGTTCGTGGTCGTCGACACGCTCGCGCAAATTCTTCCCGCGTCGGGGTCTCGAACGATCGGCTGGTCCATGGCCGGCGCCGCGCCCGTTCTGGTCATGCTGAGAGGGATCGCGGCGAGCATCCTGAAGCGTCAGGCGAAAAACGCCACGGCGCCCGCACCCGAAGCGGGCAAGAGCTTCGCGGGCGGCCTCATTCAGGAGACGCTGCTTGCGCTGCTCGCCTTCACGCTGGCATTCGTGCTGTTCCTGTTCGTCGATCTGCTCGTGTATCTGGCCTTCAGCCTCGATTCGGGCACCGCGCGCTTCTGCGTGGTGGCCACCTTGATCATCTCGGCCGTGAAGGGCCGCGCGCTGTTCTTTCTCAACTTGTCCTCGCTGCAGCACAGCTACGCGCAGAAACTGGTGCGGACCTATCTGGGGGCGTCCAACGATGCGCGCGTGAACCCGCCTGGCACCAGCAAGCCCGTGCCGGTCGGCGTGAGCGATCTGGGCGACGACGTGCTGTTCGACGACTACCACCCCGAAAGCCATGGCGGACCGCTGCATCTGGTCTGCACTTGCCTGAACAACACGGTCGATCCGCTCTCCGGCAACCAGCTACGCGACGACAAGGGCATGCCGATGTGCGTCGGGCCCGCCGGCATCAGTGCGGGCCGGCGGTTTCATGCGCTCTGGGGCGCGCGCGACGCGAAGAAGACCCCGGCGCGCGCCGCGCCCATCACCGCGGTGCGCGTGGGCCCCGATCCGAACGCGTTCAACGCGTTCGCGCGATCCGATGGCGCGCCGGTCAGCGTCGAGCGGCTCAGCCTCGGCCAGTGGATGGCGATCTCGGGCGCCGCCGCGACGACGGGCCTGGGCCGCAACACGAAGCTCGCCGAGTCGCTGCTGCTGGGCCTGCTGAATTTCCGCATCGGTTACTGGTGGAACAGCGGCATCGCGGGCGGCGACCGGCCGGGCCGCTATCCGCCGGGACTCTGGCGACGGCTCAAGTCGCTGCCCTCGGCGGTCTTCACGCTGCAGGCGAAGCTGCTGGACGAATGGCGCGCCTATTTCGAGGGGCCTTCCGCGCGCATGTGGTATCTGAGCGATGGCGGCCACTTCGACAACACGGGCATCTACGAACTGATACGCCGCCGGCTGCCGTTGATCGTGGCCATCGACGCGGCCGCGGACCCCGATTACCGCTGCGAATCGCTGGCACTGCTAACGAGGCAGGTACGCTACGACTTTTGCGCGACGATCACCTGGCTCGATCCGCGCGCCGCGCGCGCGAAGCTTTCACGACGCAAATTCGGCTGGGATGTGTTTGACCGTGGGCCCAACGAGCCGCGCGTGCCGGACTGGATCAAGCCCTTGCTCGATCCGGAGGCCATTGGCGCGTTTCCGGAGTTCGGGCGCGATGGCGCGCGCGGCGCCGCGCTTGCCTGTGTCACGTATTCCAGCGCGCCCGAGCGCCCGAGCTGGATCCTGTACATCAAGCCGAGCGTGGGCATTGGCCTGCCCACCGACGTTAGCACCTACGCGGAAAATTACCGCGATTTTCCGCAGCAGAGCACCGTGGACCAGTTCTTCGACGACAGCCAGTGGGAAGCGTATCGCGAGTTGGGCTACTGTGCGGGCATGAACCTGTTCACTGCGCGCCCCCCCGACGGCGAGAGGCGATGAACTTATTCAGGTTTCAGTCGACGACGGAATCGACCTGCCCCAAACGCGCTCCCGCATCGGGCGCGGTTCGCGCGTGGCTGGTCGACATGCTTTGCTGGCCCGCCCGGTTCGAGGACCCGCAGGTCGAACGCGAATTTACCGAGGACTATGGCCGGCGTTTTGCCGACTTCCGTCGCGCGGCGCTCGTGCTCGGCACCTTGATCTGGGTGTGTTTCGGCTATTGGGAAATCAGTCTTGCGCAGAGCAGCCCGGTGTTCCGGCCGTATTTCCCCGAGGTTTTTGCGTTCCGTTGCGCCGGTGCGCTGGTCGCGACCATCGGCATCGTGCTGTCCTTCCGGCTCGCATTTCATGAGGACAAGGTCGCGCACGGGATCCTGCTGGCGGGGCTGGCGTTCATGTGTCTGTGTTTGCTGATGCAAACGATGCTGGCGCCACGCCCGTTCAATTTCACGCATTTCTTTGTCGGCTTTTATTTGATTCTCTTTTATCTGTTCGGCTTTCTGCGCCTGCGGGCCAAAGCGACACTGATGCTGACCGCCTGCGTGATCGTCCTGATCGTGGTGGCGCAACTGTTTACCCAGGCGCTCGAACCGGACAACTTCGCCGCGGGCATGTTCTACCTGCTCAACGTCGCGGTGCTGGGGCACAGCGTCAACGTGAATGCCGAGCGGCACGTGCGCGACCGGTACGCCGCCGTCCAGGCGCTGGCCCATAGCAACGACGCGTTGCAAAGCGCCAACCTCGAACTCGCGAAAAAGCACCATGATCTCGAGCGCGCGCGGCGCGACCAGCAGACCAAATCGGAAGCGCTGATCGCCTTGCGCGAGCAGCAGCGCGAAGCCGCCGAGCAGGCGAGCCGGGCGAAGTCGCGCTTTCTGGCCGCGGCGGCGCACGACTTGCGCCAGCCCATGCACGCGCTGAACCTCTTTCTCGCCGCCGCCGATGAAGCACTGAATGCGCAGGATGCCGAAGCATCGAGCCGGTTGATCGGCGAGGCGCGCAAGGCTTCGGTGCTGACGGCGCGTCTGTTCAACGCGGTGCTCGACCTCTCGAAGCTCGAATCGGGGCACGTCAACCCGAACTATACGAGCGTCGACCTGAGCCGCGTGACCGCGGAGGTGATCGAGCAGCTCGCGTCGTTCGCCGCGAGCCGCGGCGTGGCGCTGCGCTATGGAAAGACGCAGCACAAGCCCGCCTGGGTGCGCACCGACGCCGACTGGATTCCCCGCGTGCTGAGCAACCTGATCTCGAACGGCATCAAATACGCGGACCCGTCGAAAGCCGGCCGCGCTGCGGTGCTCGTGAGTCTGGTACGGATGCCTAACTATGTGCGACTCGACGTTCTCGACAATGGCATTGGCATCGCGCCGGAGCATTGGGACGCGATCTTCCAGCCGTTCGTGCAGATCGGCAACCCGGAGCGCGACCGCGAAAAAGGGCTCGGACTCGGCTTGTCGATCGTGAATGCGGTGGTGTCCCTGCTCGAGGGACACCGTCTCGAACTGAAGTCGATCGAGGGACGCGGCTCGCGCTTCTCGGTCCGCTTGCCCGTGGCCGATCCCTTTGCGCTTCCCGATGCCGCGATATCGCCGGCCGATGCGGCATCGTCGCCGTCCCCTTCGTCGCTGCGCGGTCTCTATGTGTTGCTGGTCGAAGACGACAGCCTCGTGCGCGCGTCGATGGAGGCGCTGTTCGCGCGTTGGGGCGTGCTGTCCGATCCGGTGCGCTCCGTGGCCGAACTCGACGAGCTGTTGCAGACGATCGAGCGCGTGCCCGACCTGGTGATCACCGACTACCGGTTGCCCGAGCGCTCGACCGCGCACGACGTCGTGCGGCTGCTCGCCGGGCACTTTTCGCGGCCGGTGCCGTGCCTCGTGGTGACGGGAGAAGCGGGGGCCAGCACGGACGGCGTGCTGCCGGAGCGTTGCGTGCTCAGCAAGCCGCTCTCCGCCGACGTGCTGATGGCGCGCATGCTCGAATTGACCGAGGCGTCCAGCCGGGTGTGCTAGGCCGCCGTATCGTGCGCAACGGTGGGAATCTCAATGCCGCGGCGCGCCATTTCGACGATCAGGAACGTGCGCCGCGATACGTTGAAGCGCATCAGCAGATCGCTGATGTACTCCTTGGCGGTGTTCTCCGAGATATTCATCTTGCGCGCGATGGCCTTGTTCGACATGCCCTGGAGGAGAAAGCGCAGGGTTTGCGCGAGGCGCGGCGGCAGATTGAGCGAGTCGATCGGAATGCCCTTGTTCGGGCCCGGCGACTGCGGGGTATGGCCGCCCTTGCCGAGCACGCTGTTGGGCAGGTAGACACGTCCATTGAGGATCGTCTGCAAGGCTTCACGAAACACGGCGCCGCCTTCCTCGCTGGCCTTCGAGATGAAGCCGCTCGCGCCATGCTTGATGCAGTCGAGCACGGTCTCGCGATCGTCCTGCGCGGACAGCATCACCACATGCGCCGCGCGCTCGTTTTCCTGCAGCCACTGCAGCAGGTCGAGCCCGGTGCGATCGCCGCCGATCTGGTAGTCGAGAAACACCAGGTCATAAGCCTTGTTCTGCAACTGCTCGACGGCGGCCGTGTACGAGCCGGCCTCGTCGATGTCGAGCGTCGGCTCCGAAGTCAGGATCAGGCTCTTCATCGCGATACGCGTCAAGCCTTCGTCTTCCACGAGCAATACGTGGCGGAAATACAGGTTGTCCATCGGGCGCCTCTCCAGTCGAAACGATAGTACCCGCATTCGGCCGGGTTGCTATCCCCCCAAAGCGGGGGACCCTTCCGGGGCCGCTTTCCGGGGGCGTCCTCCCCTCGCATGGCCGGTTTTTCCCGAGTCCCGCACGGCGCACGATGGAGTCGTTGCAGATCGAACGACGAGGGACACCACCATGCACACGTTGCATCCCGACTTGAAACGCCTGCTGAATATTTTCCGCTGCATGTCGAATGACGAAACACGTCGTGCGCCATGAGCGCGATACCCGAAATCGAATACCACGAACACGCAAGCCTGGCGGGGCGAAAGCGGGCAGCGCGCGAGGAGACCAACCGCGTAGCGCGTGAGGAGACCAGCGAGAACAACGAGAACGATGGGAACGATGAGAAGAAAGAGAAGAACGGGAAAAATCGGGCCGGGTGCGGGGAGATCATCCGGGCAAGCCTGGCGGGGGCCAGGCGAGCGCAGCGCGAGGAGACCACCCGGGCGAGGGAAAAGACAGACACCGAGCTGCGACCCCTGAGCCCTTACACAATCCAGAATCTCGATGCCGCCATTGCTCACCTCGAAATCGCGATGAACGCGGACCAGGGCATGGCGATTTTCGGTCAGAGCTATTGGCACGGACGCGTGCTCGAGCTCCGATCCACACCGGGGATCATGCACGCTCAGGAGCGTCGGCTACTGCTTCTGATGGACCGGTTTGCAGCCACGGGGTAGGGCGGTCGGTAGTGTGATCGTAGTGCGATCGGGAAAGTCACCAAATGTCCCGACTATATTTCATCCATGAAACGCAAGCTCGTATTTGAATCTCGCGAAACGCCGATTCGTCTGAATAGAAAGGTATAACGGCCCGATCTTCAAGGAGATTAGCCAAAGGCTGTAATTTTCGCGGCTCAGGTTCCGGTTCGATCGAAAGAGACGACCGGCAACTTTTTTGGGCCGTCGCGCCATTGCCGCGCATTTTGTCCACCCCAAGAATCTCACTCATCGCCAACCGCTTTCGAAGCGGTCGCGAATGGCGACTTCTGGGGAGACAAGCGCATGCAATTCACACTGAACGGCCAGCCTTTCGAGTTCGACGGCGATCCGGACACGCCCTTGCTGTGGGTGATCCGCGAAGCCGCGGGACTGACCGGCACCAAGTACGGCTGCGGTATTGGCGCGTGCGGCGCCTGCACCGTGCATCTCGAAGGCGAGGCCACGCGCTCGTGCGTGCTGCCGGTCTCGGCCATCGCGGGGCGCGCCATCACCACCATCGAAGGGCTTGCCGCCGATGCCTCGCATCCGGTGCAGCAGGCATGGATCAGCGAGGACGTGCCGCAATGCGGCTACTGCCAGTCGGGCATGGTGATGGCCGTGGCCGCGCTGCTCAAGCAGCACCCGCATCCCACCGACGCGCAAATCGATCAGGGCGTGACGAACCTGTGCCGCTGCGCGACCTATCACCGTATTCGCGAGGCTATCCATGTCGCAGCGAACGCCTGAGCGCATGCGCCACGCCGCGGGTGCGAACGGCGCGAACAGTGCGAGCGGCGCGCACGGCATGAATGCGAACGGCGCGCGACGCGAAAGCCGGCGCGCGTTCCTCAAGACCGGTCTCGCGATTGCGGGCAGCCTCGTGCTGCCGCTCGCGTGGAGCGAATACGCGGAGGCCGCCGGGGACGGGACGCGTTTTCGCGAGATCAACGACTGGGTCCGCGTCGATCCCGATGGCCGCACGATCATCGGTCTTTCGCAGGCCGAAGTAGGCCAGGGCGTTTTTACGGGCCTGCCGCAACTGCTTGCCGACGAGATGGACGCCGACTGGCGCCGCGTGAGTGTGGAGTTCGTCACGGGCCGCGACGCCTATCGCATTGCCGCGGCCAACGAGCATCCGCAGCAGTTCGTGGGCGCCTCGATGTCGGTCACGATGTTCCAGCAGCGCTTGCGCATCGCGGGCGCGCAGGCGCGCGAGGCGTTCCTCATGGCGGGCGCGCGGCGCCTCGGCGTGCGGTCCACGCAGTGCGCGACGCGAAGCGGCCGCGTGATTCATCTGCAAACGGGGCGCTCGCTGGGCTACGGCGAACTGCTCGCGGACGCGGCGCAACTGCCGCTCGATCCGCAGCCGCGCCTGAAAGCGCAGTCGGCGCGCACGCTCATCGGCCAGCCGCTGCACAAGCTCGACGCGCCCGCGAAGGTGAACGGCAGCGCCGTGTTCGGCATCGACGTGAAGGTGCCCGGCATGCTCGCGGGCGCCGTGAAAATGGCGCCCACGCTCAACGGCAAGCCCGTGGCCGTGCGCAACCGCGACGCGGTACGTGCATTGCCGGGCGTGGTCGAGGTGGTGCCCGCCAAAGACGCCGTGATCGTGGTGGCGAATAGCTGGTGGCAGGCGAAGAAGGCGTGCGATGCGCTCGACGTGCAATGGGAAGACGGCGGCCCGCCGGCGGACAGCGCCGCGATGCTTGCGCAACGCAAGGCCGCGTTGATCTCGGAGCATGCGGTGGCGGCCACGCGCATCGGCGACGCGCCGGCGCAATTCGCCGCTGCTGCCGAGGCGAAGGGCACGTCAGGCGCGAAGGTGATCGAAGCCGATTACCACACGCCCTATATCGTCCACGCAACGATGGAGCCCGTGAACGCGACGGTGCACGTGCGCGAGCACGAGATCGAAGTGTGGGGCCCGATCCAGGGGCAGGACAAGGTGCGCTGGACGCTCGGCGCCATCTTCAAGCTGCCGCCCGAGAAAGTGATTGTGAACACAACGTTTCTGGGCGGCAGCTTCGGACGCAAATACGTGCCCGATTTCGTGATTCACGCGGCCGTGGCCTCGAAGGCCGTGGGGCGGCCCGTGAAAGTGACCCGCTCGCGCGAGGACGATATCCGCCACGGCTTCTACCGCCCCAGCGCTTCCGCGCGCATGCGCGCCGTGCTCGGCGCCGACGGCTATCCGCGCGCGATGCATTTGCGCGTGGTGGGGCAGTCGCTGTACTGGTCGATCAAGCGCGATTACTTCGAAAAAGCGGGCGGCTGGGACGAGACCATGCTCGACGGCCTCTACGACCTCGGCTACGCGGTGCCGGATCTGCTCGTCGATTCGGTCTGCGTCGACCAGCACATTCCCGTGAGCTTCATGCGCAGCGTGGGCAGCACGTCCAGCATGTTCTTTCTCGAAAGCTTCGTGAACGAGCTCGCGCACGCGGCGCGCATCGACCCGCTCGAGTATCGGCGCACGCTGCTGCGCGACGACCCGCTTGCGCTGCGCGTGCTCGAACGCACGGCGGCGCGGGCGAACTGGGCGCGCAAGCCCGCGCCGGGCGTGTATCGCGGGCTCGCCTATACCCTCTACACGGGGCGCGGCGGCGCGTTCACGACCTATGTCGCCATCGTCGCCGAACTGCGCATGGTGGACGGCAAGGCGAAGCTCGAACGCGTCGTGTGCGGCATCGATTGCGGCCAGGCGATCAACCCGGTGCTGATTCGCGAGATGGTGGAGGGCGGCATTGGCTTCGCGCTCACCAATACGTTCAAGAGCGAAATCACGTTCAAGGACGGCGCCGTGGTGCAGGAGAACTTCTCCGATTACCCGCTCCTCTATCTCTCGCAGATGCCGAAGATCGAGGTCGAGATCGTCGAGAGCGATCGCACGCCGCAAGGCTGCGGCGAGGTCGCGCTGCCGCCCGTGGCGCCCGCCGTGGCCGCCGCGCTGTTCGAGGCGACCGGCACGCGCCTGCGCACGATGCCGCTCGAACAGGCGCTGGCCTGAACCTCCAACCGCATTTTTCTCACTCCACAACATCGATCATGATACGGATTCCTTATTTAATCGCACCGCTTGCGGGTGCGTTGTGCTTCGCCAGCTTCGTTACCGGCGCGCTGGCCGAGCCCGCCGTCGATGCGGCCCGCGCGCACCAGCTCGCCACGCAGCACGTCTGCTTCGGCTGTCACGCCGTGGACCGGAAGCTCGTGGGCCCCGCGTGGCGCGACGTGGCCGCGCGTTATGCGGGCAAGCCCGGCGCGGCGGCCACGCTCGCCGCGCATATCCAGAACGGCAGCTCGGGCGCCTGGGGCGCCGTGCCGATGCCGCCCAACGCAATCAGCGCGGGCGACGCGCAGACCCTCGCGCAATGGATTCTTGCGGGCAGCAAGACCGAATGACGCGCAGCGCTCGCGCATGACGGAAACCGGGCCGTGCGAGCGGCCCGGCAGGTTCGTCAATCAATAAGCATTCCATATAAAAAACGGTTCGGAGATACGTCATGAAGAAGTTGATCGCGGCAGCATTGCTCGCCGGTACGTCGGCGCTCGCCTGGGGACAAAGCAGCGTCTCGCTCTATGGCATCGTCGATACGGGCATCGAGTATTACAACAATGCGGCGAAGGGCGGCTCGTTCGTCGGCATGCCGTCGCTCACGGGCGAGGTGCCGTCGCGCTTCGGCCTGCGCGGCCAGGAGGACCTGGGCGGCGGCTACAAGGCCTTCTTCGTGCTGGAGAACGGCTTCGCGCCCAACAGCGGCGCGCTCAATTACGGCGGCCGCCTGTTCGGGCGCCAGGCGAACGTGGGCGTGAGCAGCGACTACGGCACGCTCACGCTGGGCCGGCAGATGAACATGTCGATGTACGTGCTGTTCAACGCGGACGTGATTGGCCCGTCGATTCATTCGATGGCGAGCTTCGACAGCTATCTGCCGAACGCGCGCAGCGACAACGCCGTGGGCTACCTCGGCAAATTCCACGGCGTGACGGTGGGCGGCACCTATAGCTTCGGGCGCGACGCAGCGGGCCCGGCCGGCCCCTCGGCAACCAATTGCGGCGGACAACTGCCGGGCGACGCCGTGGCCTGCCGCCAGTACACGATGATGCTCGCCTACGACAACGCTTGGGGTGGCGCGGCGGCGTCGTACGACGTGATGTACGGCGGGCCGGGCGCCTCGGCGCCGCTCGTGAGCAGTGCCGACACCGACAAGCGCGTGATCGTCGACGCCTATCTGAAGTTCGGCGCGGGCAAGGTGGGCGGCGGCTGGATCCGGCGCAACACGGCCGCGGCCGAGCATGCGCAATCGGACCTCTTCTTCCTCGGCGCGGAATATTACGTGACGCCGATGTTCGCGCTCGACGCCCAGGCGCTGCGCTACATCCAGCGCGACGATTCGAATTCGACGCTGCTGATCGCGCGCGCGAATTATTTCGTCTCGAAGCGCACGACGCTTTATGCTTCGCTGGCGTACATGATGAACAGCGCGCTTGCGGCGAACGCCGTGGCCGCGGCCGGCACGGTGCCGCTGGGCGCGAACCAGTTCGGCGCGATGCTGGGTATCCAGCAGCGCTTTTGAAGCAGGCGGTACGCGCAGCGTGCGTAAAGGCGGCACCCGAACGGAAACGCAGAGGAGCAAATGGCGACAGACCTGTTGAGCGCCGCGCTGGCGGATCTGCGCGCCGACGCCGTGGTGACGGGGCATTTCTCGCTCGCCGCGCCGTGGGCGTTCGTGAAGCCGGCGGTGGAAGGGGCGGCGTTCAGGACCGCCTTCGGCGCGCCTTATTACATCGTCGTGGAAGGCGTGGAGCCGCTGCGCGTGGAGGCGGGCGACTTCGTGCTGCTGCCGCACGGCCACGAGCACGTGCTCGCCTCGGCGCCCGACGTGGCGCCGGTGCCGTTCGACGATCTCGTCGCGCGCGAAGGTATTCGCCCGAGCTTCGACACGCCCTTGCGGCTCACGGCGGGCGGTGGCGGCGAGAGCTGCGATCTCTATACGGGCATCGTGTTTTACCGCGAGGCGGTGCGCAATCCGCTCTTTTCGGTGCTGCCGCCGCTCATTCACGTGCGCGCCAGCGACCCGGCCGTGGGCCCCTGGCTCGCCGATACGCTGATGGCCTTCATCCGCGAATCGATGGCGTGCCAGCCGGGCTGGGCGGTCGCGGCGGCGCGCCTCGCCGACGTGCTGTTCGTGCAGTTGCTGCGCGCGCATCTTGCTTCGGCGATCAGTCACACGGGCTGGCTGCGCGGGCTGATGGACCCGCAGATCGGCCGGGCCATCGCGCAGTTGCATCGGCACCCCGAGCGCGACTGGACCGTCGAGTCGCTCGCGGCCACGGCGGGCATGTCGCGCTCGCGCTTCAGCGCGCGTTTTGTCGAGCTCGTCGAGGAGACGCCGATCGGGCATCTGACCGCCTATCGCATGTATGTCGCGAGCGGCGCGCTGCGCGATTCGCGGCGGCGGCTGATCGAGATTGCGACTAGCGTGGGGTATGCGTCGGAGAAGGCGTTCATTCGCGCGTTCCGGCGCTGGTCAGGCATGGCGCCCAAGCAGTACGCGCGCAGCATGCGCGATTCGCACGACGCGCCGTACGCTTCGGCTGTGCCGTATGGGGCGTGAGTGAGGCGGGTGGGATCGCGCCCGCGCTTGCGTTAGCGTTGTCTTGCGGTCGGCTTTCCGGCGGCTTTATCGCGACCGCTTGCGTGTTCCCTTCTTCGCCCCTTCTTTCGCCGCGCTCGCACGCGGCGCTTCCTTTGGCGCCGGCGCCGTGGCGACGCTCAGGTCCTCCAGCCACGAGAGCGCGTCGGCATATGCGAGGAACTGGCGCAGATAGCCCGGCGAGAGCTCGCGCATGAGCAGCAGCGCGCGATGCACGAGACTGCTCGAATTGAGCGGCCCGGCATTCTTCGGCACTTGATCGAGCGACTGCTGCACTTGCTGGTCGGCGCTCAGCTTCGACCAGACTTCGCGGAAGTAATCGAGCAATTCCGCAGGCGGCCCGCTGCGTGCGAGATGGTCCGCGCTGCCGATTTGCGCGGCGAGGTTTCCATGCGCGGTGGTGCTTTTCCGTGGCTGGTTTTCCGCGAACCCATCGGCGTGCGTTTGCGCGTCTTGCGCGATGGATGTCGCGCGCTCGATCCCGGCGGCATAGGCCGCGAGCAACGCATCGATGCGCGCATCGAGCACTCGTCGCGTGGCGCCGGCATGCGTGCTGGCACGGCGGTCCAAGGCGTCGATCAACGCGAAGCGCACGGGATCGAGCCGGTCGGCGCCTTGCGCGCGCCAGGCGTCGAGCGTGGTGCGGGCGCGCGTGGCTTCGTGCTCGCGGCCAACGCCGCTTTGCACGGCGTCCGCATCGTCGATGCTAGCCACTTCCGCGGCCTCGTCGCGCGCGTCGTCACTCATGGCCGTCACGCGTTCCGGTTGGCGCACGCGCGTTGCTCGCGGGCCGCGGCACCGCTGCGATCTCCACGCGGCGGTTCTTCGCACGGCCCATCTCGTCGGCGTTCGAGCTCACGGGCTGCTCCGATCCGAACGCCGCCGCGAACACCGACGACGCCGGCACGCCCGCATCGATGAACGCGCGCGTCACGGTGAGCGCGCGCTCGGCGGAAAGCTCCCAGTTGTCGGCGAAGCGGCGGTTGCCCGCGTGGACCTGCTGGTCGTCGGCGAAACCGCTCACCATGAGGATCTGGTCGCGGTCGCGCAGATACGCGGCAAGCGGTCCCGCAAGGCTCTTGAGCAGCTCGCGCCCCTGCGGCTGCAGTTGATCCGAGTTCAGCGCGAACAGCACATTGCCGCTGATGCCGATGCGGCCGTTCACGAGCGTCACGCGCCCCGCCGCGAGCGGCCCGGCCAGCGCCTGCTCGAGCGTCTTGCGCCGCTGCGTTTCGATCTGGCGCTGCTTGACCTCGTTGGCGAGGCGCGTGGACGCTTCGAGCTGCATGCCGATCACGCCGACGAGGATCAGCACGAACGCGCCCAGCAGCGCCGCCATCAGGTCGCCGAACGCGGCCCAGACCGGCGCGGTGGGCTCCACGCCGCCGTCGATTTCGTCGTTCATGCGGCTTCAGCCCCCGCTTGAGCGCTGAAACGCTGGAGGTTCTCGACGATCTGCTTCTGCGAAAGCAGGCTCAGGTCGATCACTTCCTTGGCCTGGGCGACGTAGTAGGCGAGCTGGTCGTCGCTGCGCGCGAGCGACTTGTCGAGCGCGGTTTCGATGCGCTGCAACTGCGTCATGAGCTTGTCGTTCGAGGCGCCGAAGTGCTGCACGGCCGCGCCGAACGCATCGCCGAGGCTCGCCATCTCGACGGCGCTGCCCGTGACCTGGGCCGCCGCGCCTTCGAGCGTGTGCGCGCCGCTTTGCACTTGGCTGGAGAAGCGCGCGCCCACGCGCTCCATGAGGCCCGCCGACGTCTGCACGAGCGCGTCGATGGCGGCGCGCTGCCCGGTGCTCGCGTGATTCACGGCGTCGAGCAGCGTGGTGACGGTGGAGAGCAGACGGCTGCGCTCCTCGAGCATCGCGGTGTCCTGAACCATGCTTTCGGAGAGCTTCTGCCGCAGCTCGGCGACCACTTCGGCGGCCACGCGCGGCGCTTCCGATGCGGCGTCGACGAGGCGCGCGATTTCGGTGATGGTGCCGTTGGCGTGTGCTTCGGTTTGGGTGGCGATGTCGTTGGCGGCTTTCGCGAGGGCGTCGCAGGTTGCTTGCTGGTGTTCGGCTGCTTGAGCGCTTGCTGCTTGCCATGCGGAGGCGTTGGCTTCGGCTGCGCGTGCGATTTCTGCGATCGTGCCGCTGGCGTGTGCTTCGGTTTGCGTGGAGATGTCGTTGGCGGTTTTCGCGAGTGCGTTGCAGATGAATTGCTGGCGTTCTGCGGCCTGCGTGCTTGCCGCTTGCCATGCCGCCGCGTTGGCTTCAGCCGCGCGCGCGATTTCCGCAATCGTGCCGCTCGCATGTGCTTCAGTCTGCGTAGCGATATCGTTCGCGGTCTTCGCGAGCGCATCGCAAATCATCTGCTGACGTTCCGCTGCCTGCGTGCTTGCCGCTTGCCACGCCGCTGCATTGGCTTCAGCCGCGCGCGCGATTTCCGTAATCGTGCCGCTCGCATGCGCTTCAGTCTGTGTAGCGATATCGTTCGCGGTCTTCGCGAGCGCATCGCAAATAAATTGCTGACGCTCCGCCGCCAACGCGCTCGCCGCCTGCCACGCCACCGACGACGCTTCAGCCACGCGCGTGATCTCGGCGATCGTGCTGTTCGTATGCGTGCTCGCATGCGCGGCAATCTCGCTCGCGGTTCGCGTCAGCGTCTCGCACACGGCCTGCTGGCGTTCCGCCGCCTCCGTGCTGGCCGTCTGCCACGCAGCCGTTGCCGCAACGGCCGCGCGCGAGATTTCGGCGAGCATGCCCTTCGCGTGCGCTTCGGTCTGGGCCGCAATCGCGTCGGCGGTTTGCGCGAGTGTCGCGCAAACGGTCTGCTGATGTTCGGCGGCCTGGGTGCTGGTCGCGCGCCATTCGTCGCGCAGCGTGGCGCCCATCGCGCCGAGCGTTTCGCTCCACGTCGCGAGGCGCGCCTCGTCGCGCGCGACGAGCTGCGTCTGCAGATTCGCCTGAGCCTCGCTCACGGCGCGCAGCAGCGCCGCCGAATGCTGCTCGAAGGTCGCGGCGGCCGAGGAGAGCGCCTGCTGGTTGTCGCCCGCGAGCTTTTCGCCGGCACGCTCCTGGCGCGCGAGCGCCTCCTGCCACGCCTGCGAGACCCCCGAAGCCGACGCCGCGAGACGCGCATCGACGTCCTGCACGAGGCTGGCCGAGCGCGTTTCGAAGGTCGCGGTGAAACGCTCTAGCGCGCCCTGCAGGTCGCGCGAAAGCGCTTCGCCCGAGCGGCGCTGGTCCGCGAGCGCCTCGTTCCAGATGCCGGCCACGCGCGTGGTATTGGCCTCGAAGCCCGAGGCGAGGCCGTCGAGCTGGCGCTCCACGGCCTGCGTGAGCGTGCCGTGCAGGGCCGCGCTTTCGCGCGCGAGGCCCGCCATCGTCGCTTCGACGACGGGCGCGAAGGCCGCGCCGGCGGCGCGCGCGCTTTCGGCGGCGCTCGCCTTGAGCGATTCGCCCACCGACGCCGCGAGGCGCGCATAAGCGGCCTCGGCATTGCCGAGGAAGGCCTGCTGGCTCGCGATCTGGCGCTCGCCGAGCGCGGCGCCCTGACGTTCGATGGCCGTCATCATCGCTTCGAGGCGCTCGACCAGCCTGGGCATCGCCTCGGCCTGGCGCTGCATCAGCGCGAAGCTCGTCTCGCGCTGATGCGCCTGCGAGAACGGGCGCAGCGTGGTGGCGATCTGCGCGTCGAGGCGCTGGGCGGTCTCGATGCGCTCGCGGCGGCACAGCGCGGAAAGCAGGCCCAGCGTCGCCGAGCTGGCCACGCCCGCGATCGAGGTGCCGAACGCGAAGCCGAGCCCGCGGATCGGACCGGCGAGCGCGGCGCGGATGCCGTCGAGATCGGTGGCGCCGTCGAGCGCCACGCCGGTGCCGCGCAGCGTCGTCACCATGCCGAGCAGCGTGCCCAGCATGCCGAGCAGCACGAGCAGGCCGACCAGATAGGGCGTGAGCGAGGGACCGGGCAGCGCGACGCGCTCGCCTTCGATGCGCGCGCGCACGGCGCTGCGCAGGCTCGGATGCAGTTGATCGAGCCACGCGCCGAGCGAGCCGGCGGGCCGCGGCGACGAACCCGCGGCGCCCACGGCGCGCGCGAGCGTGGCGGTGGCCTGGGTGTAGCGATACAGCTCGAACGCGCCGGCCACATAGCAGGCGCCGATCAGCACGGTGACGGCCAGCGCGAGCGGATTCGAGCCGGCATAGCCGGCGGCGATCCAGCACACTGCCGCGAGACCGGCGAGGAAAACAACGAGATCGATACGAAGTCTGGACATAGCGTTTGGATTAGCGTGCGCTACTAGCGGGCGCGAAGGGCCGCGAGCAGCCCTTCGACCGGTTGAAACCGAACGTCGAGTTCGGCGAGCAATACGCTCTGGACATCTTTGCGGAATGCGTCGAGCCAGGCGAGCGATGCGGCAGTGCCGATGGGGCTCGCCTGGACCGTCGCCGTGGCGCCTGATGTTGCAACGTCTTCCGCCTGTTGCGTGCGTTCGGCGCTTTCGGCGCCGGTTGCATCGTCGGCTGCGGGCTGCGCTTCACGGGCCGCTGCTTCACGGGCCGCTGCTTCGCGGGCCGCTTTGCGCAGACGCTCGAAATGCGCGCCCAGCAAGCCCGGCACCGCACCGAGCAGACTGCGCTCGCGCGCGGCGAGCGAGCGCTCCATGGCGGCGTCGAGCGTCGCGAGCTTCGCCATGGCGGGCGACACCGCCGCGAGCCGGCTGCGCAGGCGTCCGCGCAAATCGCCGATATCGGTCTCCATCTTCTGCTGGAGCGCGAGGTAGCACTGACGAAAGACCGCGTAGTCGGCATCCGTTTCGGGCGCTTGCGCAGGCGGCGCGGGCTGCTGCGACGCGCGGGCGTGAGCGTGACCGTAGGCGCCGCCACGGCGCGCTTTCGCGGGCGCGAGCACGCCGTCGAGGGCAATCGCCTTCGAGAGCGTGGAGCGCAGGCTCAGGCACCGCTGCGCCTCGTCGTCGCCGTTCGCGGGCGCGCCGCCCGCCACGGCGGGCGCCGGCGCGGAGAGGACCGTCGAGAGCGCGATCGCGTCGGTCCAGCCGAGCCACTGGCTCAGCCGGTCCGCGAGCGGCTGCGGCGAGGCCTGCACCTCGGTCTCGCCAAGGCGCGCCAGCAGGCGAACGAGGGCCGGACCGCTCAGTGACGTGCGCAATGACGTGCGTTGCGGGGGATGGACCATACCACAGGAGGCAAAAAAGGCATGAGTTTACACGGCGCGGCGCGATGGCTTGAGGTTTTGCGTCCTGGGCGCGGCTCAGGCAACGGAAAACGCGTCCGGATAAGCCGTTTGCGCCGCGGTTTCGCGCACGCAGGCCCGGGCGATTTCGAGCACGTCGCTCACGGCGCGATTGTCCTTGAGCGCATGGCGATGCGCGAGATAGAAGTCGAATGACTGGTTCGAATCGAAAGCGCGCGCCACGAGGTCGCCGTTCGCGCAGAGATCGGCCGCGGTCAGCGCGTTGAGCAGGCTCACGCCGTTCGTGAGCCGGATCACTTCGCCCAGCGAGCTCAGGTTCACGCGCAGATCGTATCCGAGCCGGCGCCGGTCGCCCGAATCGTGGAACACCAGATGATCGGACTGGATCGGCTTGATGTATTGCTGATCGGCGAGATCGTCATAGGTCAGCCGCTCGCGTTTCGCGAGGCGGTTCTTGCGGGTGAGCAGCGCCACCATCCGCGCGCTGAACACGGGCGTGAAAATCAGCCCCGGCTCGTGGATCTGGTACGACACGATCGCGAGATCGAGGCGGCCGCCTTCGACGTCCGCGATCAGTGCGCCGCTCGACGCAATGTCGAGCGCGACGCCCGTGCCCGGATGCGCCTGCAGATATTGCTGCGCGAGCCGCGGACCGAAGCGGTGGCACAGCCCCGGCGCGCAGCCCACGCGCACGGAAGCCACGCCGCTTTCCTGCAATAGCGAAATCTCCTCCTCGATGCGATCGAGCCTGCCAAGCAGCTGGGCCGCTTCGTCGAGCATGTAGCGGCCGGCCGGTGAGATCTGCAGCCGCTGGTTCTCGCGCTCGAACAGGCGGATGCGCAAGCTGCCCTCGAGCCGCGCGAGGGCGTGGCTGACCGCCGACTGCGTCATGTCCAGCCGCACCGCCGCCTGGCGCGTGGACCCGGTGGTGGCGATCGCATGAAAGATCTCGATGTCGCGCAGGCTGAATTCGGTCCGCATGGTGTTCTCTCCCGTCAATCAATTGATCGAATAATTTCATATATTGACCGAAAAATAATTCAAAGCGAGACTTCGTTCTCACCAGGCAACGCATCGATTCATTCTGTACCAAGCCTTCCGGGCACTTTCAAGGTGATGAATGAAATCGGTCAACACACGAGGAGACAGGTCCCGGCGCCACTTTGCCATCGGGTAAAGGGTGCTGGCTGATCGCGCCATGTTCGATATCCACATTGTTTTCAAATACCTGCCGATGCTGTTCGAGGCGGCGCTCGTCACGGTGGAGCTGACGCTGCTCGCGACCGTAGCCGGTCTCGTCATCGGTCTCGCCGCCGCACTGGGCCGGCTCTCGCGGCACCGCGTCGTGCGCGACGCGATGGGCGCCTATATCTGGCTGATCCGCTCCACGCCGCTGCTGGTTCAGCTCTTCATCATTTATTTCGGTCTGCCACAGTTCGGCATCGAGCTTTCGCCATTCGCGTCGGGCGTGATCGGTCTCGCGCTCAATGTGGGCGCCTACAACGCGGAAACGATCCGCGCCGGCATCCTGGCGATTCCGCACGGGCAGATCGAGGCCTCGCGCTCGCTCGGCTTCGGCGCCGGGCGCACGATGCGTCTCGTCATCCTGCCGCAGGCGCTCAAGCTGATCGTACCGCCGCTCGGCAACAACCTCATCATCCTCACCAAGGACACCTCCCTCGTCTCGACTATCACGCTCGCGGAGCTCTTCATGCGCACGCAGCAACTGGTCGGGGCCACCTTCAAGCCATTCGAGCTCTACTTCGCCTGCGCCATGATCTATGCACTGCTAACTACTGGAACGAGCCTGCTGCTGCGTCAACTCGAGCGCAGCCTGATCCTCAAGGGAGGCCGCACGTCATGAGCCACGCCGAACCGCAGATCGCCCTGCGCGACATCCACAAGACCTATGGCGCGCTCGAAGTGCTCAAGGGCATTTCGCTCGAGGTGAACAAGGGCGAGGTGGTGGTGCTGATCGGGCCGAGCGGCTCGGGCAAAAGCACGCTGCTGCGCTGCGTGAATCAGCTCGAGACGCCCACGCGCGGCGAGGTGAGAGTGCTGGGCAGCCTCGTGAACGACCCGCGCCGCCGCCACGGCGAGCAGGAGCGCTACCTCAACGCGATGCGCATGAAAGTCGGCATGGTGTTCCAGCACTTCAACCTGTTTCCTCATCTGAGCGTGCTGGAGAACCTCATGCTCGCCCCGGTGCAACTGCTCCGCATGAGCGCGGCACAGGCGCGCGACGAAGCGCGCGAACTGCTCGACAAGGTGGGTGTGCTCGACAAGCAGGACGTCTATCCCGGCAATTTGTCGGGCGGCCAGAAGCAGCGCGTGGCGATCGCCCGTGCGCTGGCGCTGAAGCCCGAGGCCATGCTGTTCGACGAGCCCACTTCGGCGCTCGATCCGGAGATGGTGGGCGGCGTGCTCGCGGTGATGGAGCGGCTCGCGCGCGCCGGCATGACGATGATGATCGTCACGCACGAAATGCGCTTTGCCGAGCGCGTGGCCGACCGCGTCGTGTTCATGGCCGATGGGCGCGTCGTGGAGGCGGGCTGCCCCAGCGAAATCTTCCATCAACCCGCGCACGAGCGCACCCAGGCATTTCTCGCCGATATCCGCTGAGCGGGCGGCAACGCGTTCACGAACTTACGAGGCAATCGACGTCAATGAGCGATCATCTTTTCTACCAGTCCGCGGTCAAGCTGCCGACCGTCGCGCGGGCCGAGGGCATCTATGCGTGGGACACCGGCGGCAAGCGCTATATCGATGCCTGCTCGGGCGCCATCGTCGCGCAGCTCGGGCATGCGCATCCGGCCATTCGCGACGCCATGCTGGCCCAGCTCGACCAGGTCGCATTCGCGTATCGCACCCAGTTCGAAAACCAGCCCGCGCTCGATCTCGCGGACAAGCTGATTAGTCTCGTGGGCGGCCGCTACGACCGCGTGTTCTTCTCGGGCGGCGGCTCGGAGTCGGTCGAGTCGGCACTCAAGCTCGCGCGCCAGTACTGGTTCAGCAAGGACGAGCGGCAGCGCAGCGTGTTCATCGCGCGCAAGCCGTCGTATCACGGCTCGACGATGGGCGCGCTCGCCATGACGAGCTATACGCCGCTCACGCAGCCGTTCGAGCCGATGTTCCAGCTCTATCCGAAGATCGCCTCGCCCACGCAGTACCGGGTGCCCGCGGGAAAAAGCACCGAGCAATATGCGCTCGAATGCGCCGACGAACTCGACCAGGCCATCCGCGAGGTCGGCGCGCAGAATGTGGCCGCGTTCATCGCCGAGCCCATCGGCGGCGCGAGCACAGGGGCCGAGGTGCCGCACGATGCCTATTTCGCACGCGTGCGCGAGATCTGCTCGCGGCACGGCATCCTGCTGATCCTCGACGAGGTGATGACCGGCGTGGGCCGCACGGGCCGCTGGTTCGGCTTCCAGCACTGGAATGTGGAGGCCGATATCCTGTGCCTCGCGAAAGGGCTGGGCGCCGGCTATTACCCCACGTCGGCCATCGTCACGCGCGCCGAGCTGACCGATCCGGTGCTAGCGTCGGGCGGCTTTCAGCACGGCTATACCTACGCCGGCAATCCGCTCGCATGCGCTACGGCGCTCGCCGTGATCGGCGTGATCGAGCGCGAGCAGCTCGTCGAGAACGCGGCCTCGACCGGCGCCTACCTGCGCGGTTTGCTGGAGGAACTGGCGGCGCGCCATCACTTCATCGGCGACGTGCGCGGGCGCGGCCTCCTGCTCGCGATGGAGTACGTGGCCGATCGCGAGACGAAAACGCCGTTCGATCCGTCGCTGAAGTTCGGCGAGCAGGTGACGCGCTGCGCGCGCGAGCACGGCGTGATCATCTATCCGCGCAAGTCGCTGATGGGCGAGACGGGCGACCATACGCTGATCGCACCGCCGCTGATCACCACGCGCGCGCAGTGTGACGAGATCGTGGGCCGGCTCGACGACGCCTTTCGCGCGCTCGCGCTTTGAGGCGGCCCGCGATGAGCAAACTCATGCAACTGGCCGATGCGATCGCGCTCATTCCCGATGGCGCCTCCATCATGGTGGGCGGCTTCGGCTCGCCGGGCACGCCGTTTTCGCTGCTCGCGGAGCTCGGGCGCCAGGGCCGGCGCAATCTCACGATCATCAAGAACGATGCGAACCAGGACGGCTACGGCGTCTCGCGCCTCATCGAAACCGGCGCCGTGAGCCGGCTGCTGACGACGCATCTGGGACTGAGCGGGCCCGCGCGGCGCGCGCATCTGGCCGGCACGCTCAAGGTGGAATTCTTCTCGCAAGGCCTGTTCGCCGAGCAGATCCGCAGCGCCGGCGTCGGGCTCGCGGGCGTCGTGAACGACATCGAGCTTCCCGAGGAGCTGGGCGCGTCGCGCGAGACCGTGTCGGTGGGCGGACGCACGCTCTACTTCGAGCCGGCGCTGCACGCAGACTTCGCACTCCTGAGCGCTGAGTGCGCGGACCCGTACGGCAACCTGAGCTATCGGGGCGCCGCGCGGAACTTCTCTCCGCTCATGGCGATGGCGGCGCGGCGGGTGCTGGTCGAAACGCGCACCGTCCGCGACGCACCGCTCGCGCCCGACTGCGTGCATACGCCGGGCATTCATGTTCATGGCCTGATCCAGATCGACGGAGACCTCGATGAATACCGGCCCATCCTGCGCTGATCCGCGCCACGTGATCGCGCGGCGTGCCGCCCGCGAAGTGGTGCGCGGTCAGCTGATCAATCTTGGCATTGGCTTGCCGACCCTCATTCCCGCCTACCTTCGCGAACCGGCCGCGGCGTGTGTGCATTCGGAGAACGGCATCGTGGGCGTCGGGGCGCTCGCGCGCCCCGACGATCTCGACAGCCAGTTGATCGACGCGGGCGGCGGCTATGTCTCGGTCGTGCCGGGCGGCGCCATCGTCGACAGCGCGACCTCGTTCGGCATGATCCGGCGCGGGCTGATCGACATTACGTTCCTTGGCGCGCTGCAGGTTTCGGCGCAGGGCGATCTCGCGAACTGGCTCGTGCCCGGCAGTCTCGTGGCCGGTATCGGCGGCGGGGCGGAGCTCGCGCAAAAGGCGCGCCGCGTGATCGTGACAATGCCGCACGTCGACAAGGCCGGCCGGCCGAAAATCGTCACCCGCTGCACGCTGCCGCTCACTGCCAGCAAGCGTGTCACGACCATCATCACCGAGCATGCGGTGTTTGCGTGCGGGCCGGACGGGCTGCGGCTCGTCGAGCGGCTGGGCGCGCTGAGCGTTGCCGAGCTGCGCACGATCACCGAGGCGGATTTCACGGTGAACGAGGGGGCCGCATGATCGAGACTCCACGCAATGCATGGATCGTCGGCTATGCGCGCACGCCGATCGGGCGCGCGTTTCGCGGCGCCTTTAACGACACGACGGCGCCGACGCTCGCCGCCTTTTCGCTGCGGGCGAGTGTGGCGCGCAGCGGACTCGATCCCGAGCGCATCGACGACGTGATACTCGGCTGCGCGTTGCCGGAAGGTTCGCAGTACTACAACATCGGGCGGCTCGCGGCACTCGCGGCGGGGCTGCCCGCGACCACGCCGGGCATGACGGTCGACCGGCAATGCTCGTCGGGGCTGATGTCGATTGCGCTGGCGTCGGCGCGCATCGCCACCGGCGAGGCCGAGGCCGTGCTCGCGGGCGGTGTGGAGTCGATCAGCCTCGTCCAGAACGCGCACATGAACCGGCATCGGCAGCAGGACGCGCAACTGCTCGAGTTGCAGCCCGATGCCTATATGCCGATGGTCGACACGGCCGAAGTCGTCGCGCGGCGCTATGGCGTCTCGCGGCAGGCCCAGGACGACTATGCGGCGCTGAGCCAGCGCCGCGCAGCCGCCGCCGCCGCGGCGGGCCTGCTGCGCGACGAGATCGTGGCCGTCGATGTCCGCAAGATCGAGCACGACAAGACGAGCGCCACCACACAGACGCTTTCGCTGAGCGTGAGCGCCGACGAATGCGGACGGCCCGGCACGACCGTCGAGGCGCTTGCGCAACTGGCGGCCGTGCGCGAGGGCGGCTCGGTGACGGCCGGCAATGCCTGCGCGCTCGCCGACGGCTCGGCGGCGTGCGCGGTGGTCTCCGACGCGATGCTCGGCACGCTCGCGGCGCCGCCACTCGGCCGCCTGGTCGCGTGCTCGGTGGTGGGCTGCGGTCCCGACGAAATGGGCATCGGCCCCGTGCCGGCCGTGCGCAGGCTGCTCGAGCGCACGGGCCTGTCGATCGGCGATATCGGCCTGTGGGAGATCAACGAAGCGTTCGCTGCGCAGGTGGTGTATTGCATCGACACCCTGGGTTTGTCGCGCGAGCGCGTCAACGTGAATGGCAGCGGCATCGCACTGGGCCATCCCTACGGCATGACGGGGACGCGCCTCGCCGGGCACGCGCTGCTCGAAGGCGCGCGGCGCGGTGTCCGCTACGTGGTCGTCACGATGTGCATTGGCGGCGGCCAGGGCGCGGCCGCGCTTTTCGAAGTCGCCCGTTCGTGATGGCGCGCCGTTGCCATCGCGTGGACCTGCTTCATACGTCGCATAACTAACTACTTTCTGGAGACGAACGATGACCATGCTTAAGCGATTCACGATCGTGGCTTACGCCGTGCTCATGGGTGCCGCGAGTTTCGCCGTGCACGCCGAGGATCTCGACAAGGTGAAGCAGACCGGCACGCTGACCTTTGCCATGAGCGGCAAGTATCCGCCGTTCAACTTCATCGACGAATCGGGCAAGCTGCAGGGCTTCGACGTCGATATCGGCGATCGCATCTCGGCGAAGCTGGGCGCGAAGGCGGTGCCGGTCACGACCGCCTGGGACGGCATCGTGGGCGGGCTGCTGGCGGGCAAGTACGACGCGATCATCGGCAGTCTCGCGATGACGCAGGAGCGCCAGAAGGCCGTCGACTTCACGCAGAGCTATTACCGGTCCGGCGCCCAGCTATTCGTGCCCAAGGGCAGCAGCGTGCAGAACATCGGCCAGCTCAAGGGCGAGACCGTCGGCGTCACGCTGGGCGAGACCTATGAGGCCTGGCTGCGGCAGAACATGCCCGGCGTCCAGGTCAAGACGTATAAAGGGCTGCCCGATATCCTGATCGATCTGCGCAATCATCGGATCGAGGGCTTCGTCACGGACCGCATCGCCGGCATCCTGACGATCCGCGACAAGCAGATCGACGCGAAGCCGGTGGGGCCGTTGCTGTATCCGGAGCTGATGGCTATCGCGGTGCGCAAGGACAGCCCGAAATTGCGCGACGCCATCAACGTAGCGCTCGACGCGATTTACAAGGATGGAGAGTACGGCGCGATCAGCAAGAAGTGGCTGGGCGAGGACGTGCGCTGATTCGGCATAGATTCTGCGCGCAAGGATTCGACCGGCTCATGATGCCGACGAGAGTGTGCTTCGTCGGTCATGAGCTGTATTTCATCAGGATCCCTTACCACCCGTCATCCGCTCGATCTGCCGCACGACCTCGTTGCGCATCTCCGGCGACAGGTCCTGATAACCGAGCAGATCCGAGATCCACAAACCATCCGCCGCCAGCTTGCAGATCATGAGCCGCGCCGCCTGTTCGAGCGGCAGCGGGTCGGGGCGCGTCCACTTGCGCATGGGCTCCGAGTAGCGCTCGCGTATCTCGGGGTCGGTCATCATGGCGGCCACCAGCACGCGCAGCACGTTGGTGCTCGCGGCGGGGTTCGTCTCCTCGAGGGTCGTGTGCAGATACGCGCGCGCGTTGGCGCCGTGCGAGTCCTCGCGATCGGCGGCGATGCGCGTTTCCATCTGCGCCTCGAAACGCTCCAGCGTCTGCTCGAAGAGCGCGTCAAGGAGTCCTTGCTTGTTCGCGAAGTGATACTGGAGCGCGCCCTTGGTCACGCCCGCGCGTTCGGCGACAGCGTCGAGCGTCACCGCCTGCACGCCGTGATCGGTCGCGATATCTGAAGCGGCTTGCAGCAACTGGGCGCGCACCTGCACCGGCGCTTTTTTGCGGCGCGTGCCCGAGGTGGGGGCGGCGGGCTTTTCGCCAGGCTTTGGAGAGGATCGGGCCTCGGGATGCCGCGGGCTCGCGGCGCCGCCGGCAACATGTCCTGCCGCGCCGGCCGAGGCTTTGAGGGGGGAATTCTTCATGGGCCGATCTTACCATTGCGGGCTTCGGCGCAAAACATTCCGTACGGATGGTATTATTCGCGCCATGAAAAATTCCGACCTGCCCACCAGCCAGCCACGCGCGGCGCTGCTAGACGCCGCCATCGTCCGGGGGCGCGATGCGCTCGCGCGCCGGCAACAGCCCGATGGAAGCTGGTGCTTCGAGCTGGAATCCGACGCGACGATCACCGCCGAATACATCCTCATGATGCATTTCATGGGCAAGATCGACACGGTGCGCCAGGAGAAAATGGCGCGCTATCTGCGTGCGATCCAGCGCCTCGAAACGCATGGCGCGTGGGATCTCTACGTCGATGGCGCCCCCGACGTCTCGGCGAGCGTGAAGGCTTATTTCGCGCTCAAGGCGGCCGGCGACGCGCCGGGCGCGCCGCACATGGTGCGCGCGCGCGAAGCCATTCTGAAGCTCGGCGGCGCGGCGAAGTCCAATGTCTTCACGCGCATCCTGCTGGCCACGTTCGGCCAGGTGCCGTGGCGCGCCACGCCGTTCATGCCCATCGAGTTCGTGCTGTTCCCCAAGTGGGTGCCCATCTCGATGTACAAGGTCGCGTACTGGGCGCGCACGACCATGGTGCCGCTGCTCGCGCTGTGTTCGCTGAAGGCGCAGGCGCGCAATCCGCACAAGGTGTCGATCGCCGAGCTGTTCGTCACGCCGCCCCATGAGGAGCGCGCCTATTTCCCGCGCGGCAAGGGCGTGCGCAAGTTCTTTCTCGCTGTCGACCGCACGGTTCGCCATCTCGAGCCGCTGATTCCGCAGGCCTGGCGCTTGCGCGCGCTCAGGCACGCCGAAGCGTGGTGCGCCGAGCGCATGAACGGCGAGGACGGCATGGGCGGCATCTTCCCGCCCATCGTCTACAGCTACCAGATGATGGAAGTGCTCGGCTATCACGAGAATCATCCGCTGCGCCGCGATTGCGAGAATGCGCTGGAAAAGCTGCTCGTCGAGCGTCCCGACGGCAGCATGTATTGCCAGCCGTGTCTCTCGCCCGTGTGGGACACCGCGTGGAGCACGATGGCGCTCGAACAGGCGGTGGCGGTGCCGGATACCCCAAGCGCCGAGTCGATCTCCAACGCGCAACTGCAGCAGCAGATCGCGCGCGCCTACGACTGGCTCGCGACGCGCCAGGTGGACGACCTCAAGGGCGACTGGATCGAGAACGTGAGCCCCGACGTGCCGCCGGGCGGCTGGGCATTCCAGTACGCGAACCCCTATTACCCCGACATCGACGACAGCGCCGTGGTGGCCGCGATGCTGCATCGCCGGGGCCGCGCGCAAAAGCGCGCCACGGGCACGGACCCCTATGCCGCGCGCGTGACGCTCGCGCTCGACTGGATGCGCGGGCTGCAATCGCGCAACGGCGGCTTTGCGGCGTTCGATGCCGATTGCGATCGTCTCTATCTGAACGCGATTCCCTTCGCGGACCACGGCGCGCTGCTCGATCCGCCCACCGAGGACGTGTCGGGCCGCGTGCTGCTGTGCTTCGGCGTGACGGGCCGCGAGCAAGACAAGGCCGCGCTCGCGCGCACCATCGAGTACATCAGGGCGACGCAGCAAGCCGATGGCAGCTGGTGGGGCCGCTGGGGCACCAACTACCTATACGGTACGTGGAGCGTGCTGGCGGGTCTCGCGCTCGCGGGCGAGGACCCGTCGCAGCCTTATATCGCGCGCGCGCTCGCGTGGCTCAGGGCGCGCCAGCACGCGGACGGCGGCTGGGGCGAGACCAACGACAGCTATATCGACGCGCGCCTCGCGGGCACGAATGGCGGCGAGAGTGCGTCGAACTTCACGGCGTGGGCGCTGCTCGCGCAGATGGCGTTCGGCGACTACGAATCGGAATCGGTGCGGCGCGGTATTGCGTATCTGCTTTCGGTGCAGGATAGCGAGGGCTTCTGGTGGCATCGCTCGCATAACGCGCCGGGTTTCCCGCGCATCTACTATCTGAAGTACCACGGCTATACCGCGTATTTTCCGCTCTGGGCGCTGGCGCGTTATCGCCGGCTCGTTGCGGATGGGGCGCGCTTGAGCGCGGCGAAGCCGGTGCCCGAGGTCGCGCTGGCTTGAGCGCGGCAGGCATGAAGCACGCATGAAGTAAAAACAAAAACGCCACCTTTCGAGGTGGCGTTTTTTGCTTCAGCGATATGCCCGGCTAAAGAACGGCTTAAAGGGCGATTTAAGCAACGCGATCCAGCGCCTTGGCGAACCGCGCGACCGCGCCTTCGACGTCATGGAGTTTGTCGAGGCCGAACAAGCCGATGCGGAAGGTCTTGAAATCGTCGGGCTCGTCGCATTGCAAGGGCACGCCGGGCGCGATCTGCAAGCCCGCATCGGCGAACTTCTTGCCCGAGCGTATGCCGTCGTCGTCCGTGTAGCTGACCACGACGCCCGGCGCCTGAAACCCTTCGGCCGCCACGCTTCTGAAACCCTTCTCCGCGAGCAGCGCGCGCACGCGCTTGCCGAGTTCGAGCTGCTCGGCCTGCACTTTGTCGAAACCGTATGCCTCGGTTTCCTTTATCACGTCGCGCAGCGTCGCGAGGCTGTCCGTGGGCATCGTGGCGTGATAGGCGAAGCCGCCGCCCTCGTAGGCTTCCATGATCTGCAGCCACTTGCGCAGGTCGCAGGCGAAGCTGCTGCTGGTCGTGGCGTCGATTCTTTCGCGCGCGAGCGGGCTGAGCATGACGAGCCCGCAGCACGGCGATGCGCTCCATCCTTTTTGCGGCGCGCTGATCAGGATATCGACGCCCGTGGCTTCCATGTCGACCCAGATCGTGCCGGAGGCGATGCAGTCGAGCACGAACATGCCGCCCACGGCATGCACGGCGTCGGCCACCGCGCGCAAATACGCATCGGGCAGCATCATGCCGGACGCGGTTTCGACATGCGGCGCAAAGACCAGATCGGGCTTGTTTTCCTTGATTGCGGCGACCACTTCTTCGATCGGGGCCGGCGCATAAGCGGCCTGCCTGCCTTGCTCGACCGGACGCGCCTTCAACACGATCGACTCGGACGGAATGCCGCCCATGTCGAAGATCTGCGACCAGCGGAAGCTGAACCAGCCATTGCGGATGACGAGACACTTCTTGTTCGTCGCGAACTGCCGGGCAACGGCTTCCATGCCGAAGGTCCCGCTGCCCGGGACGATCACGGTCGACTTCGCGTTATAGACTTTTTTCAGGGCGCTGGAGATATCGCGCATGACGCCCTGAAACAGTTGCGACATGTGATTGATCGAGCGGTCGGTGTAAACCACTGAATATTCGAGGAGTCCCTCGCGATCGATATTGGGAAGTAAACCTGGCACGCTCGCCTCCGGTGAAGGATGAATACTGTGAGCCGTCTTTGCGATGCGATACCGCAGCAATCATGCAAACCGGCCTTTTGACGCGACGAAACCAGATTCTAACGAAAGCCGACAATCGGGGCATGCTTTTATGTGTGATCTGGCGCACGCACCCGTCAAGCGTGGATGCGCAGGCGCTCAGTCGTCTCCTCCATATTGCATTGCACGGACCGCGAGATTCATGGCCTGCGCCACGACGAGCAGACATACCACGCCGGCCAGCACCGGAAACAGCAGAAAGCTCGCGGACGCCGTGCCGCTCAGCATGATGACGAGCGGGTCCGCGCCCGCGGGCGGATGGACCGAGCGCGTAAGTTGCATTGCAGCAATCGCGAGGCCCGTTGCAAGCGCCATCGCCCAGACGCCGTTGCCGGCGAGCCAGAACACTGCAAGGCCGATCGTCGCGGAGATCAGATGGCCGAGGACGAGATTGCGCGGCTGCGCGAAGCCGCTGTCCGGCGCGGCGAACAACAGCACGCTCGATGCGCCGAACGGCGCGATGAGCAATGGCAGGCCGGTGAGCTTCGTGAGCAGTCCGACGACGGCGATGGCGGCCACGCCGCCAATGAAGCCCCGCACGACCCGCGGCGCGAGACGGAAGGCCGCTAACGGCGACGCGGCGATTTTCGTGTTGTCGAGTTCGTTCATGTCGATTGTGTTGGACAGGACGAGGAAAGCCGCATGCACCTCGCGTCGTGCACCTGTGTGCGTGGTGCATGCGGCCACAGGCTTACGCGGGCTGGTAGCGGCCCGCTTCTTCCGAGCCCGTCGTTGCGTTGCCGGCGCTGTACGAATGCGCGCCGACGCCGGCGAGCTTGCCACCGTCGACGATCAGATACTCGTCGCGAATCGGCTTGCCCGAGAACCAGCATTCGAGAATCTCGCGCGTGCCCGCCGCGTAGCGCGCCTGCGCCGAAAGCGTGGTGCCCGACGTATGCGGCGTCATGCCTTGATGCGGCATCGTGCGCCACGGATGGTCGCTCGGCGCGGGCTGCGGGAACCAGACGTCGCCCGCATAGCCGGCGAGTTGTCCGCTTTCGAGCGCGCTCACGATGGCGTCGCGATCACAGATCTTGCCGCGCGCGGTGTTGATGATGTACGCGCCGCGCTTCATCTTCGCGAGCATCTTCGCGTTGAAAAGATGCTCGGTTTCAGGGTGCAGCGGACAGTTGATCGTCACGACGTCGCAAACGGCGACCATCGACTCCACATCGGGATGCCAGGTGAGATTGAGTTCGCGCTCGACCTGCTCGGGCAAGCGATGGCGGTCGGTGTAGTGGAGCTTCACGTCGAACGGTTTCAAGCGGCGCAGCACCGCGGTGCCGATGCGCCCGGCCGCCACCGTGCCGACGTGCATGCCTTCGAGGTCATAGGCGCGCGAGACGCAATCGGCGATATTCCAGCCGCCTTTCTTCACCCATTCGTGCGAGGGCAGATAGTTGCGGACCTGCGAAAGAATCATCATCACGACGTGCTCGGCCACGCTGATGCTGTTCGAGTACGTGACTTCGGCCACGGTGATGCCGCGTTCGCTGGCAGCCTGCAGATCGACGTGGTCGGAGCCGATGCCGGCCGTGAGCGCGAGCTTGAGCTTCGGGGCTTTCGCAATGCGCTCGGCCGTGAGGTAGGCGGGCCAGAAGGGCTGCGAGATCACGATCTCGGCGTCGTGGAGCTCCTGTTCGAAGCGCGAGTCGGGGCCTTCCTTGTCCGAGGTGACGACGAGCGTATGGCCTTGCGATTCGAGAAAGCGGCGCAGACCCAGTTCGCCGGAAACGCTGCCGAGCATCTCGCCGGGCGTGAAGTCGATGGCATTCGGCGTGGGCGCGGTCTGCCCGTCGTGATAGCGGGTGATGGTGGGGACCGTGTCGCGCGCATAACGTTTCGGCATGCCGGTTACGGGGTCGTCGTACAGGACGCAAAGGACCTTGGCCATGTGTCTCACTCCATGCTGGAAAGCGGATTGGGTGCCTGCGCGGCGCAGCGGCGCCGCTCAAGCCTTCGTTACGATCGTTCGGCTTGCGAAGGATCGATGGACAGAGTGTTGTCGACGAGGCCGGAGCCGGTCCAATTGTTTGGAAAGATGGCCTGATAAGCGCCGCTTATCAAAATGCGCGAGTGGCGGAATGTGGGTCCAGCCAGAGGGGCAGTGAAGAATCTGCGGCGGTGCTCAGGCGCGCTGAAGCAGCGCGTCGAAACGGTTTTGCAGATCGAGACGCTGTGCGCTTTCCCACATCGCCGAAACGAGTGGCGGCATCACGGGCGCGTTGCGCGTGATGAGGCCGATTTCGCGGGTCAGCTCGGGCTCTAGCAGCGTGGCGGTGTAGAGCCCGCTTTCGTGCGCGCCGCCGAGCAGGCTATGCGGAAGGATGCTGTGCAGCCGCACATGTTGGACGGCGGAAAAAAGCGTGAGCAGCGAATCGGACTCGGCAACGATGGTCGGTTGCACGCCCGCTCGCCGGAACGCCGCGTTGATGACCTGGCGGTTTTGCATCGACGAATCGAGCAGACACAAATCGAGGCCCCCGAGCGCTTCCCAGCGCTGCAGGCCAACGCAGGCCCCTTCGCCGCAGCCCGTGGGCGAGACGAGCACATAGCGCTCGCGATACAGCGGCGCGACGGCGAAGCCCGCCTGCACCTTGCTGTCGAGATAGGTGAAGCCGATGTCGAGTTCGAACTCGTCGAGCTGGCGCAGGATGGCGTCCGAACTCAGCGAGCGCAGCGAGTAGCGTATGCCGGCGTGCGCCGCACGGCAGCTCGACAGCAGCAGGCTGACGATGGGCAGCGTGGTGGGAATCACGCCGATCCGCAGCGTGCCGCTCAGCCGGACGCGCGCAACGGAGGCGTCCTGGCGCATGTGCTCGAGGGTCGCGATGGTCTGCCGCGCCCAGCCCAGCACGCGCTCGCCCTCTTCGGTGAAGCCGAGAAAACGCCTGCCGCGCCGCACGAGCACGAGGCCGAGCTCGTCCTCGAGGCTGCGAATCGCCGAGGAAAGCGCGGGCTGCGAGACGTTGCAGGCGTCGGCGGCGCGCGCGAAATGCTGCTCACGTGCGAGCGTCACGAGGTAGTGGAGCTGACGGATGAACATGCGTTGCCTGGCAGAACTGACGAAGCGCGGCTAGACGAGCAGATCTTCGTAGAACGCGCCGAAGGGCCGCGTCGGATGGGCGATCTGGATTTCCAGCACCCACAGGCCGGGCGCCGGCGCGGCATCGAATTCGCCGAGGTTGCCCGCCTTGTAGATCGCATGCGGAAAGTCGCTGACGCGATGGCCCTTGATGTCGACGTTCAGACGCCAGCCATGGGCCGCGGCCCGCGTGGCGGCGAAATCGTATAGCGCGATGCCGCTGCAGCCGGTGCTGCGCCAGTGCCCGGCCACCTCGTCGAAGATCGCTTCGACGTCCTCTGCACAACGAAGCATTTCCGGATCGTCGCCGGTGACGAAGGTGGCCCCGGCGTCGCCCTCGTGCTGGCCCCACACCACGCCCAGATCGACGAAGAAAATGTCGTTCGGGCCGAGCACCGGATCGTCCACGGAGCGCTCCTTGAAGGTGCGCAACGTGTTCTCGCCGACACGGATGATGACCGGATGCCAGATGCGTTCCATGCCCAGGACCTGGAGGACCGACTTCGCGCGCGCGTTGGCTTCCGATTCGCGCATGCCGGGCTTGATCGCGGCCGCGATCTGCTCGACCGCCTTCCAGGTCATCGTGCGCGCGTACTCCATGGCGTCGGGCGAGAACTTTCCTCCGACCGCCTGCTTATCGACCGTGCTCACCTGATATCGCTCCTGTTGTCTCGGGGGGCATTCCGGGGTTCATTCCCTTATGCGGCGGGAATCGTTATATCCAATAGTATATAACGAGGCGTTGACCGTCGCGGCGAGGCGAAGCTCGTCATCGGATGGATTGAGGAAGTCAGGGATTTACCGCAAAACGCTTTGCGCGATTCCGGTCGCGATGCAGAAAGCCACCACCACGAGAGGCGGCGCTTTCCACCGCGTCGGCAGAAAGAAGCCGATGCACGCGATGGTGAAATCGACTGGCGTCTGGACTGCGCTCGTCCACGCCGGCGAGTAGAGCGCGGAAGCCAGCAAGCCGACGACGGCCGCATTGACGCCGGCCAGCGCCGCCGCCGTCGCCGGACGGCTGCGCAGCGCGTGCCACCACGGCAGCGCGGCCAGCACGAGCAGCAGCCCCGGCAGAAAGATCGCCACGGTGGCCAGCAGCGCGCCGCTCCAGTGGTTGTGGGGACTCGCCATCGTCCAGCCGAGAAACGCCGCGAACGTGAAGAGCGGCCCCGGCACGGCCTGCGCCGCGCCATAGCCGGCGAGAAAGTCGGTCGGCGCGACCTATCCCGTAGCGACGGTCGCGCGCTGGAGCAAGGGCAGCACCACGTGGCCGCCGCCGAACACGAGCGCGCCGGACCGATAGAACGCCTCGAATACGCGCACGGCCTGGCCGGCGGCGCTACATAGCGGGAGTCCGAACAGCAGCACGGAAAAGACGATCAATGCGGCGATGCCTGCGGTGCGCGACACGGCAAACGAGCCCGGATGCGCGAGTGCGCTGCGCGTCTCGCGGCTGGCCTTCGTGCGGCACAGCGCGAGACCGAGCAGGGCGCCCGCGGCGATCGCGATCAGTTGCGCATAAGCCGTGGTCAGCAAGCTGAGCAAGGCGACGGCGGTGAGCGCGATGGCCGCGAACACCAGCATCGCGAGCACCGAGGGCAGCGTGAAGCCGCACCAGGCCGCGAGTCCGCCGGCCCATCCGGCCCGCAGCAGGCCGATCGAAAAGCCGGTCTGACTGCTGGCGGGCCCCGGCAGGAACTGGCACAGCCCGACCAGATCGGTGAAGGCCGCGTCGTCGAGCCAGCGGCGACGCTCGACGAACTCGCGGCGGAAGTAGCCGAGATGGACAATCGGGCCGCCGAAGCTCGTCACGCCAAGCCTCAGAAATACGAGCAGCACTTCAAATGCGCGGCCTGCGGAGGACGCGCGCGGCGAGGACAGGTCCGTGTGCATGGAAGCGGAGCGGGGTTGGAGCGACCTCGATGTTAGCCGCGAATGCCGCGGGTGGCGAGGCGCGTCATCCTGCGCAACTGGCGCGGCAGAACGATGTACATGCTCCAGAGCACGATGAGGATAACCCGCAACGGCGTCGAGACGTGATGCGGCAGCGGCGCCGCCACATCGGCAATCGCGAGGCTGCCCGGAATCGACCACACGTAGGTCGTCCAGCCGAGCAGCGTGGCGTGCCAGAGATCGAGCCTCGCGGGTGCGGGCATGGCATGCGCCGCCAGTCCGCCGCGCACCATATAGCCCGCGAGCGGCAGGCTCAGCAGCGCGTACAGCACGATGGCGACGATGATGGGCAGCAGATTGGCCGCGATGCCCGAGAGTACATCGAGTGCGATAAGCCACGCGGACGACGCGGACGACGTGGCCGCCGGATGCGGACGGTTCAGACCGGCCGTCCAGTGCGCGAACGGCAGGGCGGTCTTCGCGACCACAAAATGAAAGACCACCACGCCAACGAGGAACAGCAGCGTGTTCGCGAGCCACTGGCGCCAGGCGCAGGACCACCAGACGTAGAGGCGCCGGCCGAAGTTCATGCCGCGGTCGAGCCGGAAGAGCGCGCGCCGGTCGGTGAGCGCGGCGCAGGCGGCGAGCACGATAAAGAGGAGCGCCGCGACGATGAGGGCCTCGACATTCCACAGCGCGAATCCGGCGTGCACGCCGGTGGCGGTCACGGCCGGATTCGCCGAAGTCGAGGAAAAGTTCTGCAGATGGTGGGCGATGTAGTCCGAGGGGGATTGCGGCTGCGAAGCAGGGCTTGCGGTCATGTCGTCTCCGTGACTGTGCGCGACTTTGCGCGACGCCCCGTCGAATGCCTGGTCTTTTTATGCGGCGTGCAACGTGCAACATCTGCCGGGCGCGGGCGCATCATGGTCGCCAGCCACGCCGGACGCGCCCATTTGGAATACGTTTGCGACGCCGCCATTCTAGACTCGATCGCCTGAGCGATCCCGCAAGCGGCGATATCGGTATGCCTGGTGGGCCTAAACTATGCGCATATCGCCTACGCGCACGTCGCCCACGCGCACGTCGCCCACGCGCATTTCGCCCGCTCCCCGGAACTCATGCTCTCACGCAAAGATCATCCGCCTGCGTCGTCCCCACGCAGCCCCGACGCACTCGAAGACCCCGCCCTGCTGCGCCGCCTGCTGCGTGCGCGCGACCGCATGGACGCGGCCTCGCACGAGGCCTGGCCCGTCAAGCGCCTCGCCGAAGTCAGCGGCGTTTCGGAGGCGCATTTCGCGCGCTCCTTCAAGCGGGCCTTCGGCGTGCCGCCGCACCGCTACCTGCTCACGCGGCGCATCGAGCAGGCGACCACGCTGCTGCGCGACACCGAGCTCGGCATCACCGATATCGCGTTCGCCACCGGCTGGGAGAGCCTGGGCACGTTCGGGCGCATCTTTCGCGACATCACCGGCATGAGCCCGAGCGCCATGCGCCGCGAGGCGCGCGCGAGCATGTCCGAACTCGGGCGGGTGCCCGCCTGCGTCCTGAAGGCCGCGCAGCGCCCCGATCTCACGATGGCAGTTTTGGAGAAGCGCCGCCAGGTGGCCCAGGATACAGTGCCGCCATCAACCACCGAGACCATGGAGGTCAAATGAACCACGGTATCAATGTAGTGGGCCTGTACGTCGACGATCAGGACGAAGCGCTCGCGTTTTACGTCGATAAACTCGGATTTCGCGTCCACACGGACGTGCGCAACGGCGCCTACCGCTGGCTCACGGTCCAGCATCCGGACCAGCCATCGTTCCAGCTCGGCCTCTTCACGCCGGGGCCGCCCGTGCACGACGAAGCGACCGCGCAAACGCTGCGCGCCATGGTCGCCAAGGGGGCCATGCCGCCGCTCGTGCTGTCCGTGGCCGACTGCCGCGCGAGCTATGCCGCGCTCAAGGCGAAAGGCGTGGAATTCACCCAGGAGCCGGTGGACCGCTACGGCAGCGTCGACGCCGGCTTTCGCGACCCGGCCGGCAATGGCTGGAAGATGATCCAGGCGGCGCAGCACGGCAACTGAGCGCGTGCGGCACGATGCGCTGCGCGCCGCTGCCTTAGAATGACCTCCGCGAACCCGTTTTAGCGCCTTGCGGCTTGTCCCGGAGGCGCAACCCGTTACCGGAGTGCCCCGATGTCCGTCGATAGCAAAGCAAGCGCCGTGTCCGGCGAAGTCTGGTTGATTCGCCACGGCGAAACCGAGTGGAGCCGCAGCGGCCAGCACACGGGCCGCACCGATATCGCGCTCACCGATCATGGCCGCGATCAGGCGCTCGCGCTCGCGAGGCCGCTTGCCGCGCAGCGCTTCGACATGGTGCTCGCGAGCCCGATGTCGCGCGCCATCGAGACTTGCCGGCTGGCGGGCCTGGGCGAAGAGATGATCGTCTCGGCCGACCTGCACGAATGGGACTACGGCATCTACGAAGGCCGCACCACGGCCGAGATTCGCGAGACCGAGCCCGACTGGAGCGTCTGGCACTCGCTGATCCCGCACGGCGAGAGCGTCACGCAGGTCGAGGCGCGCGCCCGCGGCGTGGTCGAGAGTCTGCTTGCGATGCTCGCGCAGGGCGCAAGCGCGGGGCAGGGCGGCGCGGGCCGGCGCATCGCCGTTTTCTCGCACGCGCATTTTCTGCGGGTGCTCGCGGGGTGCTGGATCAGCGATTCGGCGGCGCCGGGCGCGCATCTCTATCTCGACACGGCAACGATCAGCATCGTCGGCTTTGACCGCGAAAGCCGCGCAATCCGGCGCTGGAACGCGCGGCCCGAAGGCTGCGAGTAGGGCGAGGGCGCACGCGCCGCTCCTTGCCGGCACTCGCCTGACACACATTCTGTGCCCGCCAGGGACAGATTCCCGAACCCGATGACCGCGCTCGCCAGGGCCGCCGCGAAATCGGCTTGAACGCTCGCGCGTCTGCGTAGCGTTCCCTCCTCATTGCGCCTGCCCCCCTGACGGGGGGGCATACCGCCGCAAATCGAACGGTTAACGTTGACCCCGGTTTCAACGGGTGGCCGTTACATCGACGGATCCCGACGTAAACGTCCTTCATTAGCAATGCAAAGCAAATGAGCGCCGCTGGATATTTGCCTGGGCGCCCGTCTCCGGCTGGCGGCTGTCGTTCACGGTATCGATCGACGACCTGATCCTCACGACATTTTTCTGCGGGCCGGGATCGACCACGCTCACGGAAGGCGCTCGATCCCGTCAGTGCCTGAAAAATTCCAATGCAAAAGAAGACACTTAGAAAGATAACCAATCAGGAGAACATACAATGAGAAAAAAGCTTGTCTGCCTCATGGTGGCCGGTGCTTTGCCGGGGCTTGCCGCTGCGGACACCACGAGCGACCAGATCAAGGCCCTCCAGGCTGAGCTCCATGCGCTGCAAAACGAGGTAAAGACATTGCGCGAGCAGCAGGGCGCGGCCAGGCCACAGGCGGCCGCCACGGCGGCCCCGACCGCGCCCGCCCAGGCCGTGGTGGATCCGTCCTCGCCCGGCTACGGGAGTGCGCCGGCTCATCTGACCAACGACGAAGTCGACCAGATGAAGCAGCAGATCACCAATCAGCAGATGAAGGTGGACACGCTCACCGACGCGGCCACGACCGGCCCGATCGCGGGCCTTTCGGTCACGGGCTATCTCGATCCGACCTATATCTACAACCGCGATCTGGGAAGTTCATCGTTCCTGTTCGCGAATCACGAGAACGCGTACCAGTACTTCAACAGCTCGTTCGGCGACCTGTATCTCGACATCAAGAAGACATTCGGCGTGGGTCCGCTGGCGCCTTCGGCGGAAATCACGCTGATGCCCAATCGCGGCAACGGCATCACGCAGTTGATGAACGAGCACGGCAGCAGCAGTTCCAACATCCTGAACACCGCGTTCTTCACGGTGCCGCTTTCGATGACGACTTCGGTCTCGGCGGGCCTGATGTCGAGCTTCGGCGGCTACGAGCTGCAGCCGTCGAACCAGATGCTGACGCTCACGCACGGGCTGCTATACGACTTCTCCGATCCGGGCAGCTACGTGGGCGTGGGGCTGAACTACATGGGCGAGGGCAGCAACTGGGCGTGGAAGTTCATGCTCGGCAACGAGCAGTTCCGCACCGCCGGGGCGCAAATGCAGACGGGCACCAATGCGCTGGGCGATCCGGTCACCACGAGCAACCGCGTGCCGACTTTCACGGCGCGCGTGGATTATGCGTGGTCCGGCGCGCTCGACATCGGCGGCTCGTTCAACATCGGGCGGCAGACGCTCATGCAGGGCATGGACGCGAGCGGCAACACCTTGCCTGGCGTCTACGGCGTGGGCGGGCAGTCGTCCAGCCCGTTCGGGACGTTCTTCTTCGGCGAGGCCGATCTCACCTATACGACGGCCGATATTCAGTACAACGCGGAAATCGATTATGGCCAGCAACAGCACGCGGCTTATAACGGCGGCCAGGCGCAATGGTACGGTCTTTCGCTGCTGGCGAATCGCAAGTTCCGCCTGCCTTATGTCGGCCGCATGGGCGTGACCGCACGCTACGACGTGCTTGCCAACCAGAAGAACGGCGGCGGCGCGAGCAGCATCGTGCTCAACGGCAATGGCATGGACCCGTATAACGGCTTTGGTATTGGCGCGAGCTGTCTCGCGGCTTCGCAGGCGGGCGGTGGATACGGATTCGAATGCAAGGGCGCGGTGCGCCAGGACGTGACGCTCGACTTGCTGTTCTATCCGACACAGCAGCTTACGGTGAAGGTCGAGTATCGTCACGACTGGTCGACGCAGGATACTTTCCTGCGTAGCGATGGGTCGTATGGCAGGTCTAACGATCTGTTCGGCACGCAGCTCATCTACTCGTTCTGATTCGCTGGGCCGCTGTCTGCCGGGTGGTTGGGTGGAGGCGGCTCTTTTTGTGCCGGGCGTTGTGCCCGGCATTTTGCGTTTTCAGGGACTCTGATCGATGCCAGCTGCGCGCATCATCTTGATCGTGTAGTTGAGTTGTAGCGACTGGTTGGTATTGAATTGCAGGCTGATGCGGGGAGATTCAGGCGGGGAAGCGACGTGGGGTGGTGTATGCGAGGGCCGTAGAGGGAAGACCAAGCCGGCGGCCACGCCGCCGGCCAATCACCACCACCTCACTCCGTCTTGAGCTTCGCCCAAAGCCGGTTCTGCAAGCGCGCCAGTTCGGCGGGCAGCGGCTTGCTGATGAACAGCTTGCGATAGGTTTCGGGCGGCGGGAACACGGCGGGGTCGGCCAGCACTTCGGGCCGCACAAGCGCCTTCGCGGCCGGAACCGTCGACGGATAGGACGTATAGTTGGTCAGCGCCGCGGCCTCCTTCTGCGAGATCACGAAGTTGATGAACTTCATGGCCGCCTCGGGATGCGGGGCATCCTTGGGAATCGCCATCATGTCGAACCAGATCGACGTGCCCACATCGGGAATGAGGTACTTGATGTGATACGGCTTCTTCGCGTCCAGCGCGGCAACGCGTGCCGAGTTGACGTCGCCCGACCAGCCGAGCGCGATGCAGATATCACCGCCCGCCAGATCGTTGATATAGCTGGTGCTGTTGAACTGCGTGATGTACGGGCGAATGCCCTTGAGCACCTGATAGGCGGCTTCGTAATCGGCGGGACTATTGGTGTTGGGGTCCTTCTTCAAATAGACGAGCGCCATGCCGAATGCGTCGAGTGGCGAATCGAGCACGGAAACGCCGCAGCTCTTGAGCTTCTGTGCATTCTTCGGATCGAACAGCAGCGACCAGCTATTGAGCGGCGCGTCATTGCCGAGCGCCGCCTTGACCTTCTCCACGTTGATGCCGATACCGTCCGTGCCCCAGGACCACGGCACGCCGTACTGGTTGCCCGGGTCTTCCTGCGCGACGATCTTCATGATTTCCGGATCGAGGCCAGCGAGGTTCGGCACCTTCGCATGATCGATCTTCTGGAAGATGCCGGCCTGCAACTGGCGGGCCCAGTACATGTCGGACGGCACTACCACGTCGTAGCCCGAGTTGCCCGAGAGCAGCTTGGCCTGCAAGGTGTCATTTGAATCGAACTCCTGATAAACGACCTTGATGCCCGTGGCCTTCTCGAAGTTCGCGATCGTGTCCTTGCCGATCGAGTTGCCCCAGTTGTAGACGTTGACCACCTGTTCGTCGGCGCGCGCCGTGGGCAGGGTTTGCCATGCGGCGCCCGCGAGTGCGAGCGCCGCGCAAATCGCCTTCACCTTCCCTGAAAATTGTTTTGCCACTTGTCGTTCCTCCATTTTGAATTGTGCCGTCCTTGCCGGACGTAGCGTTTCGATTGCCCTGATGATGTGTTGCGCTCAGCCGCCGAGATGCCGCGCGATGGCCCTGAACGCGGCGAGCACGATCTCGTCCATCGGCTCGTCCACGGGCAGGTGCTGCGACGAGAGCTTGACGATGACCACGGCCGCGCGCGGATCGACGTAGATCCACTGGCCATGAATGCCGATGGCGATGAAGGGCGCGCCCGCCGCGCCGGTGAGATACCACTTGCTGCGATAGCATCCGCCCGGCAGGAAGTCGGCCCATGTCGAGCGCGCCCAGGCTTCGCGGCTGCCGTTGTTCATGATGTCGTCGATCCACCAGCCCGGCACGATCTGCTTGCCGTTCGCGACGCCGCGGCAACGCACCATCTCCGCGCAGCGCGCGAGGTCGCCGAGCGTCGCGCACAATCCGGCCGCCGCGCGCGGGGCGCCGAGACGGTCGAGCGTGATGCAGGCCTCGTGCTGGGCGCCGAGCGGCATCCAGAGATGCTGCGAGAGCAGGGCGTCGAGCGGCCTGGCCGCCGCGCGCTCGATCACCCAGCCGAGCACGTCCGTCGTCGGCGAGTTGTAGTGAAAGACCTCGCCGTGCGCGCGCTCGCCGGGGCGCAATTCGGTGAGGAAGCGGCGCAGGTCCACGGGGTCGTCGGGCAGCGGCGGGTTCCAGCCCATCGCGCGGCGGTAGCGCAGGAAGTTGCCGCGCGTGTCGAGATAGTCTTCGGCGAACGTCACGCTCGCGGTCATGTCGAGCAGATGGCGCACCGTCGCGCCGTGATCGTAGGCGCCCCCGCGCAGCTCGGGGAGATAGTCGACGACGGGCGCGTCGATATCGAGCACGCCCTGATCGGCAAGCACGCCGCAGAGCAGCCCGACGAGCGACTTGGTGATCGAGAAGACCAGGTGTGGGCTGTCGGGCGTGAGGCCGTGGCCGTACCACTGCGTCACGATCTGGCCTTGCCGCATGACGAGGAAGCCGTCGGTGTGGGACATCGCGAGCATCTGGTCGATGCTCGAGGTCTCGCCCGCGGGCGTCGTGAAGCTCAGGCTGCCGAGGTCGTTGCAGCGCTGCGGCAGCGGCGCGGCCGCGCGCGGGTCGTGCGCGATCGCCGCGGTGGGCAGCAGGCGGCGCACGTTGCGGAACGACCACTGGCTATAGGGCTTCGTGCGCCAGTTCTCGAGCGTGACCTGGTGTTCGGAGGCGACCGGCGCGCCGGTCATGAGGTGTGACATTATCGATAATCCTTGATTCGGTATCCTGATTGAACGTTGTCGAGCTTTGCAGCGGGGCGCGGCAGGCGAGCACGAAGCCGCTGCCGCGCCGCCGTGCTCAAACCGCCGCTTCGAGCTCGAACGCGGCCCGCATCGAACCTGCCGCATGCGTGACGCCGCCGTTCATCATCGTAAGTGCGATGTCGATCTTGCCGATCTGGTACTTGCTCACCTCGAAGAGGTTGTTCTCCAGCACGATGAGGTCCGCGCGCTTGCCCACGGTGACCGAGCCGATCTCGTGCTCGAGCCCGAGCTGCCACGCCCCGTTGATCGTATAGGCGGCGATGAGCTGAGGAATGCTCAGGCGCTCGTTGATGTCGGGCAGCGCCGGCGCCTCGGGCTCGCCCGCGAGCTGCCGCGTGTGGCCGGACTCGATATGCTCGACGGGGCGGTGCTGGCAGCGGCATTGGCAGGCGAGGCCGTCCATGCCGATCGATACGGTCACGCCCTGCTCGATGAAGGTGCGGAACTTGTACATATTGCTCCAGCGCTCGGTGCCGTAATGCTCGCGCAGCAGTTCGGTGTACAAATCGACTACGCCCCATTGAAGCTGCGTATTGGCCATCACGCCCAGCTCGCGAAAGCGCGGGATGTCGTCGGGATGCGTGAGGAACGCGTGAGTGATGACGTGGCGGCGGTCGCGCGGCGGGTTCGTGCGGTTCACGCGCTCGAAGCCGTCCAGCGCAGCGCGCACGGCGGCGTCGCCCACGCAATGGACCATGACGTTGAAGCCCGCCTTGTCGGCCTCCAGCAGATGATGGTCGAATTCGCCCACGGGCATGGTGGGCGCGCCGCAGGTATCGGCGCGATCGGCGTAGGGCTCGAGCAGCCACGCCGTGTGGTTCGCCTCGGTGCCGTCGAGGAACAGCTTGAGCGCGCGCGCCTTGACGAGCGGCGAGTCGTAGCGCGTGCGGAATTCGCTTAGCATGCCTATGGGATTCTCGACGTCGCCCACCACGGCCACGCTGCCCACCACGCGCAGCTTGAGGTCCGAGCGCCGCTCCATGTGCTGGAGCGTTTCATAGAGCAGCGACTGGTCGCCGCTCGGGTCCATGAAGCCCGCGTCGAACACGGTCGTGATGCCGGCGGCCGCGAGCTTGTCCTGCCACACCGCGAACGAACGTAGGTACAGGTCCATGCCCTTGGGCAGATAGCCGGCCTCGCTGATCCGTTTGAGGAGCAGCGAGTAGGCGGCGCCGTCGACGATCACGCCGGTCGGCTCGCCCGTGACAGGGTCCTTCTCGAACCAGCTTGCGCCGGGCTGGACGGGCGGCGTGGCGGCGTCGATGCCGGCGATCTCGAGCGCTTTCGAGTTGGCCCACATCGTGTGGAAGTCGGTGGAGAGCAGGCACACCGGGCGATCGGCGCACACGGCGTCGAGCGTTTCCTTGCGCAGCAGCGCGGGCGGAATGGTCGCCTGGATCCAGCCCATGCCGGTGACGGCCTTTTCTTCGGGATGCGCATCGACATAGGCGCGCAGCGCGCCGAGCACGGCCTGGGGATCTTCGTAGTTCACGAAAGCCTGGAACGCCGCCGCCGTGGTTTCGAAGTGCCAGTGCGATTCGACGAAGCCGGGCAGCATCAGCCGGCCGCCCGCATCGACGATGCGTGTGTGCTCGCCAACCCAGTCCCGGGCAGCGCGTTCGTCGCCGACGAAGACGATGCGCTCGCCGCGCACCGCCACGGCTTGCGCCCACGGCTTGTGCGGGTCGACCGTATAGACTTTCGCGTTCGTGAACAGCACGTCCGCCGCGCCAGTGTCTCTTTCCTGTGTGCTCATCGTTGCCTCCTGGTGCGCAATGGTGACTTGTCGCGGGTCACTATACTGAGCGCCAGGCGGCGGGTCTGCCCCCCCTCGAAGGGGGCAACGGTACTTTGCGCCCGCGCCCGGCGAGCGCGCCGGCGTTTACGAGGCGGGCGATTCGACGGCCCATTTGGCCAGATCGCGCTTGGTCCGCACGCCGAGCTTCGCAAATGCGCGCTCGATATAGGACTCGGCGGACGACTGGCGCACGCCCAGAATGGCCGCCGTTTCGGGCACGGTGCGGCCGGCGAGCAGATGCTTGCAGCTTTCGTATTCCCGCTTCGAAAGCGCGATGCCTTCGTGCGCGACACGGGCGTCGAACAGGGCGAGCGGATCGGCGCTGGTGGGCGTATTGGCGATTTTTCTCGCGGCCGCCATCGACGAATGCAGTTCGAGCAGCGGAAAGAGAAAGTCGCCCAGATGGCGCAACTGGCTCAACTCGCTCAGCGAGAACGCGGGCAAATGCTTGCGGCGCACGATGGCGAGCGAATATTGCGCGTGGCTCGCATCCTTCGTGAGCACGCATTCGTGGGCGATTTGCCGTTCGTCGAAGATACGCTTGCGGAATTCGCCGGCGGGAATACTGCTCATGTCGCGCACCACGAGGTGTGTGCCGGTCGTTCCCCGTATCGTGGCGAAGAGCGGGTCGGCGGCCTGAAAGCGCTCGTAGTAGAGCCCCATGACGTGATCGAGCCGGGCCTGCTCGTCGTCCACGGCCCCACTGCCGAGCCACTCGCAGCTATAGCCGAGCGGCGCGGCGGCGCCGAAGCGCGAACGCTCGACATGGACGACATCGAGCGGAATGATCCCGTTCATGAACGACGTGAGCCGGTGAACGAAATGCGGGGTGCCGACCGACTCGATGATGTCGCCGAGCGCCTTGACGGGCACGTCGATGTGCCGGCTTTGAGGGTTGAAAGGGTCGACGTTGAGCAACATGGTGCACCCTGATCGGGAACGGGTATTGGTTCTGCGCGTATGCACAGTTAAAAAGCATAACAGAAGCGGTCTTGCGTTCAAAAACGCGCTGGCGACCGGCAGGAGCTATTGCAAAATAGCGCTTGACCTGGAGTGCACTCGAAGTTCCACCATCACGCATGTCGTTGAGGGAAAACACATGAAGATTGGCGATCTGGCAAGCATGACGGGCCTTTCCGTCCACACGATCCGCTACTACGAGCGCATCGGGCTGATTCCGTTTGCGTTGCGCGACGCGTCGGGGCAGCGTGCCTACGACCGGTCGATTCTCGATTGGCTCGCGTTTCTGGGCCGCCTGAAGAAGACCGGCATGCCGATCCAGGGCATGCTGCGCTACGCAGAACTGCGCGCGCAGGGCGCCGCCACGGAAGGCGAACGCTGCGAGCTGCTGATGGCGCATCGCGAAGCCGTGCGTGCGCATGTTGCCGAGCTTCAATCGTGTCTTCTCGCTCTCGACGCCAAGATCGAAGGCTATTCGACCGCCCACCCAACTTCGCGAGGCAAGGCAAATGCGGAACGACACGAATCGGCAGAATCAGGTGAACGAACAGAGCAAAGCGCTCGAACACGGCGAGACGCAGGAAAGCCGGCTCGCGCGCGGCCAGCGGATGCTCGCGGCGATTGACGGCAGCGCGGGCGAGCACGTCGTCGCATCGCTCGCGGACATTGCGCCCGATTTCGCGCGCTATCTGCTGGAATTTCCATTCGGCGATATCTACGCGCGGCCGGGCTTGGACCTGCGTTCGCGTGAGATCGCGACCATCGCGGCGCTCACCGCGCTCGGCCATGCGCAGCCGCAGCTCAAGGTGCATGTGGCTGCCGGGCTGAATGTGGGCCTGAGCGAAGAGGAGATCGTCGAGACCATCATGCAGATGGCGGTTTATGCGGGCTTTCCCGCCGCGCTGAATGGCTTGTTTTCGGCGCGCGAGGTGTTCGCGGCGCGGCGGGAAAGGGGTGGGAAGGGTGCGGAGCCGGTGGCACTTGAGGCCGAAGAAGCGATGGGCGCGGCTTGAGCGTTGGCGCTGCCGTGATGCTTATTCGTCGTATTTGCAGGGCTTGAATACGTTATTGCATTCCGCGTTGCGCTGCTTTTCATGCTCGTCCAGCGCACGCATCTCGGTTGCATCGTAGTGCTTCTGCTCGGCCGCGAGGCGCTGCCATGTCGATGCAGGTACGGCGTGGTTCAGGTAAGCCATGATCGCGGCCGGATTGCCCTTGCGTGCATCAAGGCCAGGTGCAATCGACGGATCGTCGGCGAAGTTTGCGTTGATGGTGACAGCGCGCATGCTGAAGTCGTAGAGATCGTCTTGCGAGCGCAGGCCGAGTAGCCATCCGCGAATGATTGCGTGCGAGTACCGTTCGGAGAATATGTCGTGATTGGTCACATGCAAATAGTTGGGGATCAGATCCGGATGTTCCTTGCGAATCCGGTCCATGATTCGCGAATAGGGAATGGGACCGCGATCGCGTACGGAAACGAGCCGGCTGTCCACGCTGCCGTCGGGTAGAAAATAGACTTCCAGAATGCGTGCTTTCGGGTCACTGGCCTTCGGAAACGGGATCGTGCGCGTGATGAACGGCGGCATTGGATCGCCGCGCTTCCAGTGCGGTGACACATTCCAAAGCATATAGCTGATCTTGAGCGTATCTCCGCCGATGCGATAGCAGCAGGTCGAATTGGCGTATTCGCCGCCGTTATAGGCGAGGCCGGGCATATTGGAGCCGTATGCCGTGCCCGCTTCGGTTTCGACCTTGAACTGGTCGATGGGAAGCGCATTGTAGTTATATCCGGAAACCGAAACGCCCCACGATTTCGCTTGCGCGGTCAGCGGTGCGAGCAGTGCGCAGATATTCAAGCTGGCGGCGAGCCAAATGCTCACCCGAAACGATGAGTGTTTTAGATGCATAGCACTACGCGCCGCTGCCTCAATCGAACATATGCGCGATTTGCTCGCTCGCCTTGCCCGCCATCTTCTTCGCAGCCTGATACCCCTCCTTGACGGATCCCATGATGCTCGACGCCTTCTCGCCCACGTCCGTGCCGCGCTCGTTGAAGTACGACACATTGTTCATGTAGAGCAATCCAACCGCCGTGTAGTCGCCTGTGCCGCTCACGATTGGATCGTGCAGATACTTCTGGAACAGCGGCGCCAGCGCCGGCGGCATCGGCAGGATCGCGTTATCCCACGCGGCGAGGCATCTTCGTTCGTAGTCCTGCTGCTCTTGCATGCCCGGCAGCGGCGTGCCGACCTTGGCGGCAAGGTACGGATTCCTGTCCATGACGGATACAGCGCTTCGATCGCGCCATGCCTTCACGTCGTGATCGACCTTTTCCTGCAGCGTGCCGAGGTGCTCTCGCTGCGTCTTGAGATCGTCGTAGAGCGAGGTGGCGGCGTCGAGATGGACGTGCCATGCCTCGTCGGCCTGACGGGCTTGCGGGGATTTGTAGGTCGTCACCGGGATGCCGTCGGGCGTGTAGTCGACATGTTTGCCGTCCACGGGCTCCGCGCCGCGAATTTGCGAGAGCAGTTCGCCCGCGCTCGCGATGGCGTCGTCGACGGACTTCTGCGCTTCGGTCCAGTAAGTGGGGAGGTTTTTGCGCGCATAGCCGGCCCAGTGCAGCAGCGCCAGGTGATGCGCGCTCAACTGGTCTTTGATGGAATCTGTGGGCGAGCCGCCCAGCGAGTCGACGTAGGTTAGATAGGACTGGTGGAGTTGAAGCGCTTGCGTGACCCCAGGCTTGAAATCGAAGTGCTGGGTATAGATGTCGGAAGCGACCGATTGCATGAGCACTGGTTGGCCAAGACGCGTCTTGAAGCCGCCGCCATCGGTGCCGAAGAATTGCACCCCCCAGTCAAGCGCGTGTCTGTACATTGACAAGAGTGTAGCGCGCGCAAAATCGGCGTGCCTGCCGTCCTCTCCGTCGACGTAGCCCCCCGCCACGTCTTCATGGATGCCACCCGTGACGACCTCTTTTACGCGATCGTTACCGCTGTTGAGCGACAGGCGTTGCCAGAGGCGGTTTTCCTGGCCGGCAATCAGATGTAGACCGCCCATGAACGCTGGAACCTGCAGGTCGCGATCGTCCATGTTGACGTTTGGCGAGATAGGCACGAAGAACCATAACGGGTTGTTCGGTGCAAAGAAGTTGGCCCCGTTGACCGGATCGAGGAACTCCATCATGCTACCGCTCATCGCGTGCATGGCGTCGAGGAGACCGAGGTAATGGAGCTTGACGCTGACGTTGTACTTTACGCCCTTGACCGTCCCCTCCAACGACGACTCAATGTCATTGGCAAATGCCTTGGCGATTGCGCCGCCCCGGCCACCGCCGAACACCGATACGAAAACTTCAGCAACGGGCCGGTCGGCGTCTTGGCGCGAGACCGCATCCTCCACCGCTAACTTCAATTCTTCCTTGGCAGTCTCGAGCCGGATATCTGGACCAAGATTCAAAAGCTGCGAAAGGTATTCGTTGTCACGGGTATAGGGAATGAGGTCGATGCTCACTCCGGCCGCAAGCTTGAGGATCTCTTTCTTCGAAACCAGCGATTTGATGGAAGCCCGCTTGATGTTGCCGATCGATCTGCGCAAGGCGGTTTTCATTGCGTCAGCGCCTGCCGTCGCAGCTTGGCGACGAAACTCGCTAGCTTCCGCCGCGATGCTGCGCGCTACAATCTTCTGCGCGCGCGCATCGCCGCTTTGGGCGGCGGCACGGCGCACGCGGCCCGCTTGCTTCTCAAGCTTGTTCGCGGTCGCGCCAAACGACGCACGTTTTTGTACCACAGTGCGATTGAAGCGTTCGTAGCGATTTTTGAAGTCCTTCGTCTTATCCTTGACTTCGTCTTGGACAGCGTCCTTGACAGAATCTTTACCGTGGTCTCCAGCCTTGTCTTCCATTTCGTCGACCATGACCGAGAATGCGGCCTCTGCCGTTTCGTCGAATGGTGTGCCGAGTCCAGCATAGTAGAACGCATAGACCCAATCCATCGGACTCATCGGGTGGGCGCCAAACAGTTTTCCAATATTCGACAGCCGACCGGTCGTTTCGTCGGCCCTACGGTTCCGGCCCAGGTCGTCGAAAAAGAAAGAGACATAGATACGTTGCCTGCATTGCTTGCAACTCGGCGGCGTAGGTTGCGCTGCTTTGGCCGCACGACGCATGATTTCGCGCTCGGCTGGCGTCTCGTCGAACAGACCGTATTCCATGACGTTCTCTGCTCCTTTTTTACTCGTCGTACTTGCAGGGCTCGAAGATATTTTTGCAGGCGGCGGCGCGACGCTTCGCCTGTTCGTCCTGTGCGCGGGTCTCCGTCGCGTCGTAGTGCTTCTGCGCAGCCGCGAGACGTTGCCAGGTTGCGGTGGGCACGTCGTGTTCCAGATAGGTCATGATTGCGTGTGGATCGCCTTTGCGCGCTTTGAGGCCTGGCGCGATCGCCGGGTCGTCGGCGAAGTTCGCGTTGAAATTGACAGCACGCATGCTGAAGTCGTAGAGATCCTGTTCCGAGCGCAGGCCGAGTAGCCAGCCTTGAATCACAGCGTGCGATAGCCGTTCGGAAAAGAGGTCGCGCCCGAAGATCTGCGGATAGTTGATCATCAGGTCCCGCGATTCTTTATAGAGCCGCTCTTTGATCCTCGAATACGGAATAGGACCGCGATCACGTACCGAAACGAGCCGGCTGTCCACGCTGCCATCGGGCAGGAAATAAACCTCCAGAATGCGCGCTTTCGGATCACTGGCCTTCGGAAACGGAATCGTGCGCGTGATGAACGGCGGCATCGGATCGCCGTCTTTCCAGTGCGGCGGCACGTTCCAAAGCATATAGCTAACCTTGAGCGTATCTCCGCCAATACGGTAGCAGCACGTCGAATTAGCGTATTCCCCGCCGTTATAAGCAAGCCCCGGCATATTGGAGCCATACGCCGTGCCCGCTTCCGTTTCAACCTTGAACTGGTCGATGGGGAGCGCATTGTAGTTATATCCGGACACCGAAACACCCCACGATTTCGCCTGGGCGGCCAGCGGCGCGAGCAGCGCGCAGACGCCCAGGCCGGCGGCCAGCCAACGGCCCGCGCGGGATAACGAATGTTTCAGACGCATAGCGTTCCTTGATATCGAAAAGTGTGCAACCCATCGCACGGCGCCAGGCCGGGTGCGAAACATCTAAAAATGGTTGTGTCCGCAATCATGTGCGAACCGCCGCAAGGCGCACCAACACCTCCTCGAAGTCCGTTCCAGACTCAAGCCGCGCAAGTTGCTCGCGTACCTCGGGCTGGTCGACAAACGCGGGGCCGTTGAGCAGGCCGATCATCATGATGGCCTCCAGGTCGTCGATGGCGCCCACGCCGTGCCGCGCCGCCGCGCGCATCGTCTGCGTGGCGTCGGTATAAATTTCGGCGCGCGTGCGCTGCGCGGCTTGCCTGGGATGTTCGTCGAAGTAGCGGCGCATCACGCTGCCGGGCAGGCCCGCATAAACCATCATCTGATGCTGGGTCTCGGACATGGGCCAAGGCGTGGCAGGGGCGATGGGCGCCGGCGGCGGCGCCTCGCCGGACTCGACCGCGAACTGTGCGGGACGCTTGCGCAGATCCGCCCACGTACCGTCGGGCTGCATGGCGTGCCACTGGCTCGTGTGGCGCGTGAAATCGTCCCATTGCGCCGGCGAGAGCACGCGCACGAAACGCGGCAGAAGCCACGCGTCGTAGAAGCGCAGCAATGCGCGACGCTTGTCCGGCAACGCGACTTTTAGATAGCGCGCGAAATGTTGCGTGAGCAACGACTGAGGCGCCCCCGACGTGACCCAGCTCGCCTGCGCCGTCGTGCGTCCTGTCTCGGCGAGCGAGACGAAGAACGCATGCGAGTCGTGCGCGGGATCTTCCGCGCCGGTGAGGTCTAGCAGCGCGGGGCCGATGTCGCGCTGGCTCTCCAGAATCGGATCGACGCTAAACAGCAGCGCGGATGCGGGCAGGCTGCCGTCGGGCAGCAAACCACGTTGCTCCGGCGTGAGTTGCGCGAGATCCACGAGCGTGTAGCGACGTTCGCCGGGCTGCAGCGGTGTCAAATCGATGAGTTCTTGTATCGTTGGCGGCATGTCGCGGACTCACAGCGGCACAAAGGGGTTGACGTCGGCGGCGGCGTCGAGCACGCACGAGTGGCAGATGCCCTCGGGGAGCTTCGGCAACGGGTAGGGCATCGACGTCGGGCCCGAGAAGTCGTGCTGCGCGCCCTTGATGTCGATATTGCCCGGTGCGTGAATTTCGATGTTGCCGTCCTTGATGCGGATATACGCGCCGCCCGAGGTCAGCAGGATTTCCTGTTTCGCGGCGGCCTCGATATTTTCCGTCGCCGAGATGAGCTTGACGCTCTTTTGCGCCGTGACTTCCACGTTGTCCGCTTGCGCCTGGATCTCCACCTTGCCCTTGCCCGCGAACAGCTTCATGCCCGCGTTCTGCGCGAAGAGGCTCAGCTTTTGCGCGGCGCTCGCGATCAGCGACTTGCCCGTCGCCACGTACGTGCTTTGCCCGCTGACGAGATTGATCTGTTCGTCGGCAGCCATGTGCGTCGATTGCTGCGTCGAGAGCGCGAGGCCCGAGGGGCTCGCCATCAGCATCACGGGTTCGCTGAACGCATTCGCGTTGCCGGTGCCACCGCCTGCCGTATTACCGCCGCTCGCTGCGGCGCCCTGCGCGGTCGATTGCGTTGCACTGGCGAACGTCTTGAGTGCATCGCTGCCATCCTTCAACGATTCGGCCTGGTGTGTTTCGCTCGCCTGCGAGAGCGCCTCCAGCGCACCCTGCGCGCTGGTGAGCTGCGCATGCGCTTCGCTCACGTCGAGCTGCTGGCTCGCTGCGCTCTTCGCATACGTGCTGACGTAAAGCCCCTGGCCCGCACGGATCGCACCGAAAGCATCCGATTTCAGGTCGAAGCCGCTGCCCAGATACGCACCGCGTGAGTTCGCGTTCTGCGCAATCAGATAGCCCAGATGGAGCTGTGAATTCGCACTCGTGCTGTAAAGCTGCATGCGGTTCTGGCCCGTGGCGTCGTCCATCACCATCTGGTTGTAGCCGCTGCCGCCGTATTCCTTCGACTTGTAGCCCGAGAGAATGCCGTTCGAATGCCAGTGTGGATTCGTCGAGCCGTTGTAGACGCGCGCCGTGACCACGGGCCGGTCGCAGTCGCCGCCGAGCCAGTCCACGATCACTTCCTCGCCCACGCGCGGCACGTGCACGCCGCCGTAGCCGCCGCCCGTATCGGACATCGCCACGCGCACCCAGCACGAGGCTTTTTCGTCGCCGGCATTCAGGCGGTCCCAGTGGAATCGCACCTTGATGCGGTTCAGCGAGTCGGTGTAAACCTCTTCGTTCGCCGGGCCGACCACGATCGCCGTCTGCATCTGCATTTCCGGCTTGTGATGCTCGAACGGGCTGCGATAGGGCACGGCCTTGCGTTGCGCCTCGATTCTCACCAGCAGGAAGCCAACGCTTCCGTCCATGCTTTTTATCGTCAGCGCGTCGCGTTCGCCCTGATGTGCCGTCTTGATCGCCGCAAGCTCTTCCTGGAGGCTGTGCGGAAACGGCTGCGTCTGCGCAGCGGAAACCGGCAGATTATTTTCGATGAACCACTGCGCCTCGATCACCGCGAACTGGCGATCCTGCTGGGAATCCGCGTCGTGCTCCGGGTGGCCGTCGAGTTCGAACCAGCGACCCGCATCGAGGCGGCGCACGGCGCCCGCACCTTCGAAGCGCTTGGCGCGCGACTCCCATTCCTCCATGCGCAGTTCCGAGAGCGTGTCGCCGCGCGACTGCTCGCCGTAGGTGTAGGCGCCCGTGTACTCGTAGACCTCCATCTGCTGGGGCAGGTCGCCGTGCGTCGTGAGCGAGGGCACCGAGGTGCCTTTGGGATTCACGGCGCTCGACGGCGCCTTGTAGTCGAACGTACGCGTGGTGAGCGTGACGCTCTGCAAAGTACGCGTGCCGCTCCATTGTACGAGCGCATCGGTTTCGCTATTGACGCCCGACCGGTAAAAATTAACCGATTGCGGATTTAAAGCCGGCAATGCGCCGATATTATCGGTAATAACGACCGCATGGGATTTGCCGTCTTCCGCCTGTTCGAAATAACTGAATAAGCCCTCGGATTCCATAATCCGCTGGCAGAAACTCCAGTCGTCTTCGTATTGCATGCAAAACGAGCGTGACGGCAATGCATTCTGAATGGCGAAGCGGAATGCACCCTGGGCCTGGGGATGCGCGTTGAAGACATCGGTGAGAATGGCGTCGGCGGTTTTATCCTGCCAGATGCGGGCGTCCTTGCGGAACTTCAGGAAGTGCAGCCACGAGGCGAATTGGAGCTGGTAGCTCGTCAAACCGCCGTCCGCGCCCAGCCGCCGCGCCGTATGGACATAGCCGTGGTGCGGGAGATACGACTGGCCGGTCTGCTGGAGCCAGAGCGTGACCGGCTGGGCGATGAGCGTCTTCAGCTCGATATGGCCGTCGGTGGAAACGGCGTCGAGCGTAAAGCCATAATCGCGGCCAATGCGTGAATGGCCAATTACGCGTTGCGGCAGCAGGACATTATTGCCGAGCGGCGTATCGAGTTTGAGCAGCCGGTCAGTTTGTACGAGGCCCCCGGTAATGGCCGCAATCAGATCCTGCGCCCCCATTTTCTGTCCCTATATGGTCGTTTTCTAAAACGGCGGCGTTATTCTACATTTTCTAAACTGAAATACGCGGGTTTTCTGACAATATTTGAAAGGTCAGTCTATGCGACTCGCATTGGCGATATAGGGACTTCTCGTTTCAGCCTGGGCGAGTCTTGCGCTGCCCGGGGGCGTGCGTCGCCACGCACGCCCCCGTCGCGTCGCTCAAAACAGCTTCAGCGGCATCCCCACGACGAGCCGGTATTCCATGTTGCTCGGGTCCGAGTAGTATTGCGAGCCATGGTGCCACATGGCGATGAACGAGATCTTCGTGTCCTTGAAACGACCGCTTTGCACGGTGTACGAGGGGATGAAGCCGAATTCGTGATGCGTGCCATGCACGGGCTGGCCGTTTCTCCAGTAGAGACCATACAGCGCGCTATTGGGCGACGCGTTTGCCGCCGCGCCCGCCGAGGCGTCGGCGCCCCAGCCCAGCGCGTACCAGAGCATCGCCTTCGCGCCTGGCAGGCCGGCGTACTTGCCGTCGAAGCCATAGCGCACCTGGAACGACTTCTCGTGCGGCGCGTTGTAGTCCACGTCCATCGAATTGACGAGGTAGATGCCGTTGGTCTCGTTCACGTAGTCGAAGAACTGATCGCCGAGTATCTGCTGGAAGCCGAATAGCAGCGAATGTGCGCCATGTTGCGCGGCCAGCGAGACGCTATACGCATTGTTGTCGATAGGCCCTTCGGCGCCGCCGCCCACGCTATGCGTGGAGTAGATGTTGGCGAAGCCGGTCCACTTGAGCGTCGAAGGATCGCCGATGCTCTGCTGCAATGAGCCGTAGTATTGGCGCCATACGCCATCGGCCTGGTTGGCGAAAAGCGAAAGGCTGCCATTCGGACTGTAGTCCCAGCGGCCGCCCGCGTAGCTGAAGCGCTTGAACGAGACGCCGCCGTACGAGGTCGTGAGATCGGTGAGGTTCGTGTGGCCGCGCGCGTCCACCTTGGTGAAGCTGCCGCCTTGCAGCACGACGTTCGCGATGTCCTTGCTCACCAGTGAAACGCCGAGGAAGGTGGGCGGCAGCGCCCGGTTGTCGTGCGGCTCGAAGAACGGGTTGTCGTCGACCACCTGCAGACCGTACTTGACCACCGTATCGGAGACGCGCGCCTTCACGTCGTAGATGCCCGGATACGCCCACGCAAGCTGATTCGAGCCGCCGCCGCCCTTGGCGACGTGCACCATGTTGCCGGCACCCTGGCCGCCGTCGAGCTTGAATGCGCCGTAGAGCGAGGCGTCCACGCCCAGCCCGATCGGGCCTTGTGTGAAGCCCGAGGTGTAGTCGAGCATCGCGCCCTGTACCCAGGCGTGGCGGTGCGGGCCGCCTTCGACGTCGAGCATGTCGGCGTAGTTACGCAGATTGAGCGTCAGGTGGCCGTCGTCGACAAAGCCTTTGCTCGCGGCCTGGCTCGATTGCGCGCGAGGCGGATTGTCGGCGCGCACGGTTTCGTTAGCGCTCTGCGCGGGCGACGCCGAGGCGAGTATCTCGGGGGCGTTGGGGGCGAGCAGCGGCTCGACGCTCTGCGCCTGATGATTGCTGGCGGTTGGAGGCGCGCTTTGCTGCATGGATTGCTGTGCTGCCTGCGAGGATCGCTTGCGCGCGGCTTTGCGCTTGCTCTTGTGCGTTTGCCGGGCAGTGGGCTTCGATGCCGAGGTCGCGGTCGAATTCGTGGCGGCATTTGCGCGGGTATTCGCTGGCGCATTTGCCGCTGCGTTCGTGGTGGTCACGGTCGTCGTTTGTGCGTTATCGGCAGCACGCGCCGCCGATGCGCCCAACGACGCGGCCAGGGTGAGCGCCGCGAGTGCCGCTGCGTTTCTCCTGATACTGAGGTCTCGTTTCATTGTTTATCCCTGATATTGTTGTCGTTGAAATCCAGCAATCGATAAGGATTGCAAATCGGTTGCGGCGATCGGACGTATCGCCCGGCGAAGGATTCAGGCCGGCGGCGATCCGCCGGCGTTACGCGGGTGCCAGCAGGCCGCAATCGACTGCCCGGCGGGGTCCGCGTGCAAAGCCGGCGCCGCGCTGGCGCATATCTGAGAGGCGGCCGGGCAACGCGTGCGAAAAGCGCAGCCCGAGGGCGGGTTGAGGGGCGAGGGAACTTCTCCGGTGAGCGGCCGCACGCGGCGCGCGCGGGAGAGCGCCGGGTCGGGTATCGGCACGGCGTCCAGCAGCGCCTGCGTATAGGGGTGCAGTGCGCCGCCATAGACAGCCTCGCAGGTGCCGAGCTCCATCACGCGGCCCAGATACATGACCATCACGCGATGGCTGATGGTTTTCACGACGGCGAGGTCGTGCGCCACAAACAGCAGCGAGAGCGCGAGTTCGCGCTGCAAGTCGCGCAACAGGTTGACGATCTGCGCCTGAATGGAAACATCGAGCGCCGAAACCGGCTCGTCGCAGATCACGAGCCCCGGCCCGCCGATCAATGCGCGCGCGATGCCCACGCGCTGGCACTGGCCGCCGGAGAATTCGTGCGCGCGCCGCGCCGCGTGATGGGCGTTCAAGCCGACGCGCTCGAGCAGGGTCAGCACGCGGCGCTCGATCTCCTGACGCCCCATCTGCGGCGCATGGGTCTTGAGCGGTTCAGCCACGATTTCGCCTATCGACATGCGCGGATCGAGCGAGGCGAGCGGGTCCTGGAAGATCATTTGCACGTCGCGGCGCAGCGTGTCGAGCGTGCGGCGCGTACCGAGGACGGTTTGCTCGCCGCGCCATTTCACGCTTCCCGAGGCCACCGGCGCGAGACCTATCACGGCGCGCGCGAGCGTGGACTTGCCGCAGCCGGATTCGCCCACGAGCCCGAGCGTTTCGCCGCGACGCACATCGAACGAGATGCCGTCGACGGCGCGCAATGTGGCCTTCTGCCAGGGCCAGGCGCCGCACGCGACGCGGAAATTCACGGCGAGATCGCGAACGCTCAGGAGTACTTCGGTTGGTGTCGAACCGGCGTTCATGCACGTGCTCCTGACGAAGGCAGCGGTATTTCGGCATCGCCTGGCTGAATGGGCCGATCCGGCTGAGCGGGCAGCGTTGTCAGATGGCATGCGTGCGAGCGCATGCCATCAGCGTGGAATGGGGGCGTATGGGTGCGGCAGCGCTCGAAGGCGAATGCACAGCGCGGTGCGAACGCGCAGCCGGGTCCCTCGCCGCCGGGCAGCGGCGGGTTGCCGGCGATCGTGCGCAAGCGTGCGCCGCGCGGCGTGTCGAGACGCGGCAAAGCGCCGAGCAATCCACCGGTGTACGGATGCCGCGGCTGCGCGAACAATGCACTGGCCGGCGCCTTTTCGACGGCACGCCCCGCGTACATCACCATGACGTCTTCGCAGAGTTCGGCCACCACGCCCATGTCGTGCGTGATGAGGAGAATGGCGGTACCGCGCTCGCGGTTCATCTCGGAGAGAAGCGCCATGATCTGCGCCTGGACCGTGACGTCGAGCGCGGTGGTGGGCTCGTCGGCGATCAGCACGTCGGGCTCCATCATCAGCGCCGCCGCGATCAGCACGCGCTGGCGCATACCGCCCGAGAATTCGTGCGGATACATCGCGATGCGGCGTGCGGCGTCGGGAATGCGCACGCGCTCGAGCGCCTCGATCGCGCGCCGGCGCGCGTCGCGGCGCGTCACGTTGCGATGCAGTTGAAGGCCTTCGGTCATTTGCCGTTCGATCGTGAGGAACGGATTCAGCGAAGTCATCGGGTCCTGGAAAATCATGGCGATGCGGTCGCCGCGTATGCGGTTCAACACGGCTGGGCTCATCGCAAGCAGGTCCTCGCCGCGCAGGCATGCGCGGCCATGTGCGCGTCCGTTTGCGGCAAGCAGGCCGAGCAGAGCCGTGACCGTCTGACTCTTGCCGGACCCGGATTCGCCGACGATCCCGAGCGTGCCGCCCGCTTCGAGCGTGAACGAGACGTCATGGACGACGGTGACGGGCGGCGCATCGCGGCGCTCGTAGCGCACGCCAAGGTTTTCGACATCGAGCAGCGCCATCTCAATGCTCCCGAGGATCGAATGCGTCGCGCAGGCCATCGCCGACGAAGTTCACGCAATAGAGCGTCGTGCACAGCAGCGTGGCGGGGCACAGCAGCAGCCACGGCATGGTGTCGAGTTTCTGCGCGCCGTCCTGGATCAGCACGCCCCAGCTCGTCATGGGCTCCTGAACGCCCAGGCCGAGGAAGGACAGCACCGACTCGGTCAGGACGATGCCGGGCACGGTGACGGTCGCGTACACGGCCACGATGCCGGCCAGGTTGGGCACGATGTGGCGCGCGACGATGAAGGCGGGCCGCACGCCGATGGCGCGCGCGGCGTCGACGAACTCGCGCGTGCGCAGCGAGAGCGTCTGGCCACGCACGACACGCGCCATGTCGAGCCACGAGAATGCGCTAATAGTCAGGATAACGAGAGAAAATGCGCGGCCGAACAGCGTGACCATCAGGATCGCGATCAGCATGTACGGGATCGCATACATCATGTCGACGATGCGCATCAGCATGGCGTCCGTGCGGCCGCCCAGATAGCCGGCGCTCGCGCCGTACGCCACGCCCACGCAAGCGGAAATGAGCGTGCCGAGCAACCCCACTTCGAGCGAGACGCGTCCGCCCACGAGCGTGCGTGCGAGCAGGTCGCGGCCCAGCTCGTCGGTGCCGAACCAGTGACCGCCTTGCAGCGTGGGCGCGAGGCTGATTGCGCTCCAGTCGTTGTCGAGCGGGGAATTGGGCAGCACGAGCGGGCCGATGAAACAGGCAAGGGCGATCAGCACGAGCAACGCGAGGCTCACGAGCGCCGCGCGATGGCGCATGAAGCGCGCGAGCGCGGGCGAGGTATTGCACGTGGGAGCGGCGGCCGGCGCCGGTGTGGAGGACAGGACGTTCATGGCGTGAGGAGCGAACTCGGCTCAGTAGCGGATGCGTGGATCGAGCCACGCATAGGCGAGGTCGACGAGCAGGTTGAACAGCACGGCGGTGACCGTGGTGAGCACCACGAGGCCGAGCACGAGGGTGTAGTCGCGATTGACCGCGCCGTTCACGACGAGCTGTCCGAGGCCCGGCAGCGCGAACACCGATTCGGTCACCACGGCGGCCGTGATCGACGAAATGCACACCGGACCGAGCAGCGAGATGACGGGCATGAGCGCGGGTCGCAATGCGTGGCGCAGCACGATGGTGCGGTCGGGCAAGCCTTTGGCGCGCGCGGTGCGGATGAAGTTGCCCGACAGCACCTCGATGAGGCTGCCGCGCATGACGCGCGCGATGGCCGCCATGTTGATGATGACGAGCAGCGCGACGGGCAACACCCGGTGACGCCAGTCGCCTTCGCCCCAGCCGCCTGCGGGCAGCCAGCCGCTGCCGTCCTGTGTCCCGAGCAGCACGGCGAACACCAGTACGAGCACCGGGCCGAGCACGAACGGCGGCACCACATTGCCGAGGTTGCCGAGCAGCATGACCGCATGATCGATAGGGCCGTTGCGGCGTACGGCGGCAATGGCGCCGAGCGCGACGCCCAGCAGCACCGCGAGCGGAATCGAGATCCCGCCGATGCCGAGGCTCACGGGCAGCGCCTTCTTCACCAGTTCGTTGACGCTCCAGTCGGCGTAGCGGAACGAGCTGCCGAGATCGCCGTGCATGAGCGCGCCGAGGTAGCGCAGATACTGCTGCCATAGCGGCTCATCGAGGTGATAGCGAGCATTCAGATTGGCCAGCGCCGCTGCGGAGCGCGCGCGGTCCGTATCGAACGGGCCGCCCGGCGTGAGGTGCAGCAGCAGGAAGCAGGCCGTCACGACGGCGAGCACGGTGGGCACCGACCAGAGCACGCGGCGCAGGGTATAGGCGAGCATGGCGGTCGATCAGTGCTTGAGGATGTACATGTCCTGCGTCGCGCGCTGGTCGATGGAGTTGCTGAGCGAGTAGCCGGCGACCCAGGGTTTCACGAGGCGCGCGTTGGCATACTGGAAGAGCGGCACCATCGGATAGTCGTTCATGGCGAGCGAGAATGCCTGCGTGAGCATTGTGTTGCGTTTCGCATCGTCGAGCTGGCGGTTGGCTTCGTTGGCCTCGGCGTCGGCCTTCGCGTTGCAACTGCGCTGGTCGTTTTGCGGGCTGTCGCATTGCACGAGCGCATAAAACGTCATGGCGTCGTTGTAATCGGCGTACCAGCCGTTGCGCGCGATCTGGTATGCACCGTCGTGACGCTGCTTGAGCAGCACCTTGAACTCGAGGTTCTCGATCGTGACGTTGACGCCGAGCTTCGAACGCCATTCACTCGATGCGAATAGCGCGACTTTCTTGTGCAGCTCGTTTGTGTTGTAGGTGAGCTTGAACGCAAGCGGCCTGGCATCTGAATAGCCGGCGTCTTTGAGCAGACCGCGGGCCGCTTCTACGCGCTTCGCCATCGGCCATGCGGCCCACTCCGGCGTGAATGGCTGCGCGCCCTTCGTGCCCGTGACGATGAGTCCGTAGACGGGCCGCTCACCGTTCTGCGTGATCTTCCCGGTAAGCAGATTGCGGTCGAGGACCATGGACAGCGCCTGGCGTACGCGGGCGTCGTGCAGCGCAGCGTCTCCATTATTGAGTGAATAGTAGTACGTACCGATCTGCGTGCCGGCCTTGAGGTCGCGCCCGAACTGCTTCGATAGCTGGGCGTATTGACCTGATGGCAACTGGAACGTCATGTCGATCTGCCCGGCCTGATACATGCGCATGGCGGTTTCGTCGCTTTCGATGGGCAGCCAGGTGGCCCTGGTGATGGCGACGTTTGCGGCGTTCCAGTAGTGGGGATTCTTCGTGAGAACGATGCGATTGTTCGGCTGCCAGTCGGCGAGCACATAGGGGCCGTTGCCCACCAGATTGCCAGGCCGCGTCCAGGTTCTGCCGAGCTTCGTGACCGTCGCGCGATCGACGGGGGCCAGCGTGGAGCCTTCCGCAAGCTCGGGGAAGAAGGGCGTCGGCGTCTCGGTCTTGACTTCGAGCGTGTACGGATCGATCGCGCGCACGCCGAGAGTGGAAGCCGGCTGCTTGCCCGCGATCACGGCCTTGGCGTTCTTCACGAATTCGATGGCGATGGTGTAGGGCGAAGCCGTCTTCGGATCGGCAACGCGCTGCCACGCATAGACGAAATCGGCGGCGGTGACCGGGCGGCCGTCGCTCCACTTCGCGTCATGGCGCAGCTTGAAGACCCACAGGTCAGGCGAGGGCCGCGACCACGATTGAGCTACACCGGGTACGACATTGCCCGCCGCGTCGATGCGCGTGAGACCTTCGAACAGATCGATGCCGACCAGTTGGGCCGAGACCGATTCGATATAGGCGGGGTCGAGCGATTCCACCTCGGCCGTAATTTGCCGCGTGATTTCCTGCCTGGCGGCGAGCGCGGTTCCCGCTGGAATAGTGATGGCGTGCGAAGGGTCGATATACGCAAGGGAGCATGCGGCCAGCACGGCGGCGGCAATGAAATTTTTTCTCATTGGGTCTCCTGATTAAAATTTTCGCTGCAGGCCAGTTTGCGGAGCGCTTGCGAATAGCTTGATCTGGCGAGCGGAGGCGATTATCGGAATCGGCTTGCGCGCTTGTCAATCAGGGCAGATGTGCGGAAAAAATCAGAGTTATCTGATGGTTATGCGCCAAAGGCGAACGAGCGATTTGGCTGTGCTGACGTAAGCCTTTGATATTGAAGTTTTTATTTGCGAACGCTTTGCCGGTGGAAATGCGCGCGAAAGTCGTTCGATATCACAGCGTCCGGAGAAACGTTCCACCCCGTGGCTTGCGATTGCGCGTGGTCAAGCACCGAGCCCGCCTACTCGCGCGCTTTCCATGCGTTCAGGTGCCACACGGGGCCCGGCGATTGATCTTCTTTTGAACTCCCCCGTCGGCGCAAACGCGCGTCCGTTCGCTCAAACCGCCCCAGCAATCCGCTCGCGCAGCCACTGGTGCGCTGGGTCGCGATGCATGCGCTCGTGCCACAGCATGCACATTTCATAGCCCGGCACGTCGACCGGCGCTTCAACGACCTTCAGCGCGGCGTTCTCGCGCACGAGCCGCCACGGCAGCATCGCCACGAGATCGGTCTGCGCGAGCGCCGAGATCACGAAAAGAAAATGCGGCACCGAGAGCACGACGCGGCGCGCGAGCCCTGCCTCGGCGAGCGCTTCGTCCGTCACGCCGCGAAAGCCGCCGCCGTCCGGCGAAACGATCACGTGCTCGAGTTCGCAGAACTGCTTCACGTTGGGACGACGCTTGAGCCGCGGATGCCCCGTTCGTCCCGCGAGCACGTAGCGCTCCTTGAACAGCACGCGCTGGCGCAGGCCCTCGGGCGCATCGCTCGTGATATGGAACGCGAGGTCGATCTCGCCTTGCTCCGCCGCTTTGGCGATACGCGGCGGCACGAGCCCGATGATCGCGAGGCGCGTATGCGGCGCCGCCGCGCGCATGGCGCGTAGCGCGGGCAGGGCGATGGTCGATTCGCCATAGTCGGTGGCGGCCACGCGCCAGGTGTGCTGCGCGACGGACGGATCGAACGGACTTGCGGGCGCCACCGCGCGCTCCAGCGCTTCGAGCGCTTCGCGCAAGGGCTCGCGCAATGCCTGCGCGCGCGTCGTGGGCCGCATGCCGCGCGGACCCGGCAGCAGGAGCGGGTCCCCGAGCAGTTCGCGCAGCTTCGCCAGATGCACGCTCACCGCGGGCTGCGAGAAGTTCAGGCGCTCGGCGGCGCGCGTGACGTTGAGCTCGGCGAGCAGGACGTCGAGTGTGACCAGCAGATTGAGATCGAGGCGGCGCAGATTATTCACGGTAATACCTGTTATTGCCGATATTCATTTCCAATATAGCAGACGGGTCCCTATGCTGAGAGCCATCCATTTAATCGATTCAACCAGCGGAGCTTCAGCATGAACGTACTTGTCGTCTACGCCCATCCCGAGCCGCGCTCGCTCAACGGGGCGCTCAAGGATTTCGCGGTCGAGCGTCTCACGCAGGCGGGGCACGCGGTGCAGGTCTCGGACCTTTACGCCATGAACTGGAAGGCCGTGCTCGATGCGCGGGACGCGCCAGGGCGCGATGCCGCCACGCCGTTCCAGCCGTCGCTCGATTCGAAGCAGGCCTTCGAGAGCGGCACGCAAAGCGCGGACATCGCGCGCGAGCAGGACAAACTGCTCTGGGCCGACGCCGTCATTCTGCAGTTTCCGCTCTGGTGGTTTTCCATGCCCGCGATTCTCAAAGGCTGGATCGAACGCGTCTACGCATACGGCTTCGCGTATGGCGTGGGCGAACATTCCGACCGGCGCTGGGGCAAGCGCTATGGCGAGGGCACGCTCGCGGGCAAGCGCGCGATGCTGGTGGTGACGGCAGGCGGCTGGGAATCGCATTACGGCGCGCGCGGCGTCAACGGGCCGATCGACGACATCCTCTTCCCGATCCATCACGGCGTGCTCTACTACCCGGGTTTCGACGTCCTGCCGCCCTTCCTCGTGTATCGCACGGGACGCATGGACGAAGCGCGCTTCGCGGCCACGCGCGAGGCATTGGGAGAACGGCTCGATACGCTCTGGAGCACTGCGCCGATTGCGTTTCGTCCGCAGAATGCAGGGGCGTATGAGATTCCGGCGCTCACGCTACGCGACGAGATCGCGCCGGGGAGCACCGGTTTTGCGGCACACGTCTGCGGGAACTAGTGGGTCGCGTGCGGGCCGCCCATGCCGGGCCGTACGCGAGGCGGCGATGCCTGGCTAGCTGAACCAGCTCCAGATGCCCTTCTTTTCTTGCGGGCGCAGGTACATCTCCAGTGGCGTGCCGGTATCCTCGTCCACGTAAGGCGCCGCTTGCTTGACCAACTGGTCGAGGTCGTACTTGACGCCGCCGAAGTCTCCCGTTTCGAGATTCTGCGCGTGGCCGTTACGCCCGATCGTATCGTCGAGATCGATACCGAGCACATAGTTCTTGCCGTCCTCTTTGATGGTCTTGAGTAGCACAACGGTGTGCATTCCTGAATAGTTGGAGTCGGGACGTGCGATGTTGCGGGCGCTCAGCACGATCGGGCCCTTGCCGAGCTCGGTTTGCAACTGATTCGCGTTGAGCGGTCCCATGGAAATGGGCCTGAGCCTGCCGTCGGGTACCCCTGCCGCCTGTTGCGCGATTCTGCCGTGATCGAGGAAGCAGGTTTGCGGATCCTGCGGCTTCAGGACTTTTGAGTTGATCAGACTGGCGATGCGCGGATCGCCCTTCGCGTACTTTCCGAGCGACACGAGTCGCGAAAGCGGGCCGCCGCCCGGTATGCCGACATCGCCGTGGAGCGACCAGGTGCCGTCCTGCGGGTTGTATCGGACCGGATAGCTGAAGCTGTTTGGCGATTCCGGATTCACCGCACGCCACGTTTCGTTATCCGAATCGTATTTGACCTTGAAGTACTCGTTGCCGCTCCGGATATAGTGCTGATTGTTGGCGTCGTTGAGCACGCCTGCCGCGTTTTCATCGGGCTTGAGCGCATTTCCGTTGACCTCGGCCGCATAACGGGACGGCACGGCCATCGGGTTCGACTCGATGCGGGCGCGCGCGTCCAGCATGCGCGGGTCGAGTGACGGCCCTATCTCGGCAGGCTTGTAGCCGGTTTGCGCGGCCCCGCCTTCCTGGGCTGCTGCCTGCAGCTCGGGCTCGAGCAGTTGCGTCGGCGCGGTTCCCGCTTTGCCGGCGTTCTCCGCAGCCTGCAAGTCGCCATTCTCCGTGGTCAAAGCGAGTTTTCCTTCCTGCATACCCAGTTTCAGATCCTGGGCCGATTCGTTGGCGATAGCGGATTCGGTGCGCAAATCTGAAACGAAGCTGCTGGCGGCCCTGGCCTCGGCCGAAACACCGCCAATGAAGGGGGCCGTGGCGACGCCAGCCAACGTACTGGCTATGTCTATGCCCATGCGCGCGGGCTGCGAGAGCACGGAGGCGCCGTCGAGCGCGGAGTTTAGCGGTGCGAGCGGTGTTATACCCAGCATGAAGCGAGCAAAACCTTCGGCGGCCTGCAAATAGGGCTTGGCCTGATTGAACGCGGCATCTCGTTCGCCTTTGGTCTGGCCTTTGATGACGGCGGTGTACTGGTCGGCGAGGTCGCGGACATAATCCGGCCCGGCGGCCGGAAGGTTGTTGACGATCTGCGAATAGGGCGGCGCGGCGGATGCACCTTGCGCGTTGAGCGGCAAGCCGGCCTCGCCTTGCCACTGGTCCAGCCTGGTGCGTAGCTCGGGGTCGTCCATGAGATGCTGGGTGAATGCCAGTACGCGCCGGTCCGCGACGTCGTCTTCGCCCATGCCGGTATTGAGCGAGAAGAGACCGTCGCCGATGGACTTGTAGCGTTTGGACGGATCCTGGATTTTTCCCGCGTCGGCGACGAGCTGGTCGACGTAGTGGTTGGCGTCTTCCCATGCTGCGCGGTCTTTCGTGAGGTAGGCGTCAACACCATTCGCAGCCGCGACCTGAAGCCCCGTTTTGAGTGTTTCCGCCTTCTTGAAGATCGCCTCGCGGCTGGCGGCATCGGGTGCGTTCAGGAAATCCTCGCGAAGCTGGTCGAGCTGTTTCAACTGTGCCTGGTGCTGCTCGTCCAGATAGCCTGCGCCGACCGGATGATTGAAGATCGCGGTAGTGCGGTCCAGTGGATCATTGATCGAATGGTTGTATTCCGCGAGGATATCGTTTTGCAACTGGATGGCGTTTTGATTCACTGCTGCCCGTGCTTCGGGTGAAGTCATGTTGCGATAGGTGACGTCCATCGCGGCCAACTGCCCGGTGTAGTAATCGCGCATTGCCTGCGGAAGCGCCGCCAACTGGGCCTGGCTGGCGGCCATCCGGTCTTCGAAGGCTTGAACGTCCGGTGGATAGCCAGTGTAGTCGAGTTCGTTCGCCTGCTGGATCTTGCCGGCCGTAACGGCGTCGTTCACGCGGTTGCGCGAGTCCTGGGTTTGGCCGTCGTTTTCGGTGTCGTACTTCGTGAGCAGGCCCGTGAGTTCGCTTTGCGTGGCGCCGTTTAGAACCGGCGTGTTTTTCCTGGCTGGCGCGGCCATCGGCGGCGGGCTTTCGGCGGGGGCGACGGAGCCGCCTCGGTTGGGGGGCACAGTCTGTCCAGTGGCAAAGGGCGCTTTCGTCTCGCCTGAGGAGGGATCAGGATCGTTCGCCCTCGCCTGAGGTACGCCGGCGGTGCCGATCGGCGGTGAGCCGGCGGGGCCATTGCCTTGCTGGACGCCATGCGGCCCCGCGGGCGACGATGTCAAGAGAGCGGCCTTCCGGGGCGGCGCATCGGGAGGCGGGGATTGCCGTGCGCCCGGGGTGGCAGGTTGTTGCGCACCGGCATTGGCGGGTTGGGGCGTGGCCAACTTGCTCATGGTGGATATGGCTTGCGTTGACCCGTTGCTGGCGCCTTGCGTGGCAGTGGGCCGTGCAACCGGTGCCGATGCGTTGTTGTGGTCGTCCCGCGCTTCACGCGCCGACTTGGGTGGCGCTGAGGTGCCGGTGTTGTGATTCGAGATGGTTTCTGCGGTTGCGGGCCGTTGCTCGCCGACATGGGTCGAATCCGACGAGCCTGTGGCTCCATGGTCGTTTTGCGTGCTGCCGGGCGTGGGCTCACCACCGGCTTGCTGGGCATTGGATCCCTTGGGATTCGGCGGATTTTCCGGACGATTCGGGTCTTGGGAACCGCCTGCGCTGGCTGGACCGGCCGTTATGTCATCGTTTTGGGGCGCTGCCGTGTACGGTGTCGTGTTCTGTTGCGAAGTCGGGCCCCCCGAATCCTCCGTGGTCTGCGTGTTCGTCGCGCCCGATGGGGGTGTCCCATCGCCGCCGGTGCTTTCATCGCCCTCGGCGGCGGCTCCCCCCGTGCTCGAGCTACCGGCCGGGTCTGAAGTCGGAGCACTGTCCGGACTGGGTTGGCCGCCGCCCGTATCGGCATCCTGGGGATCGGGCTGGTTCGTCGACGTGTACTGATCGTCGTTCGTGTAGGTCGAGGAAGTTGCACCGGTTTCGGAAACGCCCATATTTAGCTCCACTGAACAAATGATTCATGCCGATGAGATCATGTCGCCAGAGTCTCCGGGAAGACACGGTCGACGACTCATTGAATCATTGCGTGCGAGCCGGAAGGTGGTACAGCGTTGTGTCCATGCGCTTCACGGTGCGGTTGAATTACGCAGCGGCGCGCGGCGCAGGCGGTGAGATGCCGGCCACGCTGGGGGCCCGGTGTGTCCTTCCGTGACAAGCGGTGGGCGTTGCGTGTGCGGTGCGATATGAAAGAGCCGGGGAGGGGGACCTCAATGCCCCGGCCCATTCTCATGCACGCAGCTCAGAACGAGCGTATCGCCTGGCGACGCGCCCGCGCTGAGCGCCGCGTCGTGAAACTCGCGGTTACCGCATCGCCATTGCGCGCGATAGTCGACGCGACAGGCCGCGGACGAAGTCATCTTGCGCCCCGATGAAAGCGGGGCTGGAGCCTGAGGCGATGGGGCGCCCGTCGCGGGGGCGCCAAGCACGTATCCGCAGGTGGGCAGGCCATTGCAGTGCCGCGCGAGATCGCGCGTGGCGTTGCCGCGCCGCGCGCCGCAATTGGCGCCCCACGTGCCGGCAACGATGGCGATGGTCGGTGTTGCCGCGGTTTGTGCGATCGGCGTGACCGGCGCAATCGAAGCCGCGGCGGGTTTCGCGGTGTTCGCTGCGACGCTTTCCGACCACACGGCGAAAGCGACAAAGGCCAGCGTGCCGAGCAGGATCCATCCGGCGGGTTTCATGATGCGCCTCCTCACTGTCGACTGGAGCGAGTGCCGAGCCGCTTGCTCGGGCCCCATGCTTGACGGTCGACCAGACCTACCATCGATTCAATAATAATAGGCCGACTTGGGCCACGCGCCCGGCTATGGTGCGCAGCTACGCTGCGGTGCACCAGCGGCTTTCATGAATCGCACACGAATGGTGGATGGCCCGGCGCCATGAATGCGCCGGAAACGCTGCCATGAAAACGGAGCCACCTTTGGACGGCCCGTATTGCAAGTCACTGCGGCCATCGCGTCGACCCTTCCTCAATCCTTGGCATACGTATTGCTTGATACGCCGCGAGGCCAATGACGGCCTCGGCGATTTCAGCTCGTCACGCAGGGCGGGACGATTGCAACAGAACAGATAAGGCGGGACAACGGCGTCCCGAAGCGGCATCCCATGGAGCACAACGGCTTCCATGGGATGCGCTTCGGGGCGCTTTTTCGTTTGTGCTCCCGCCGATGCGTTCACCGGCGGTCGTGTTTCGCGACACGGCGCCGTTTTCGACGCGAACGCCGATTGAAACATCGGAATGCTAACTAACCGAATCCGGACGCCGATGGCGCGCCGAGACTCACTACCTGGAGGGAGCCTCGTGAAAGATCTTTTGAGCTCACTGAAGAGCGGCAACTGGCGCGCGTTGGTCGCGTGCTTTCTGTACTTCGACACCGGCTTCACGGTGTGGGTGATGTTCGGGCCGCTGGCGCCGTTCATTCAGAAGGACATTACGACGACGCCGGCCGAACTGGGCCTGCTCGTCGCGGTGCCGGTGCTGGGCGCGGCGATTCTGCGCGTGACGCTCGGCAACCTCTATCAGGCCTGCGACGGTCGCAAGGTCGCGCTGATGGGCATCGCGCTTTCGGCGCTTCCCGCGCTGGTGCTGCTGCTGATGCCGGGCGCGCCGTCCTATACGCTGCTGCTCGTGCTCGGCGTGCTGCTGGGCGTGGGCGGCGCGAGCTTCGCGGTGGCGCTGCCGATGGCGGGCAGCAACTATGCGCCGAAAGTGCAGGGCCTCGTGCTCGGGCTCGCCGCCGCCGGCAACATCGGCGCGGTGCTCGACGGCTTCCTGTTCCCGGGCCTCGCCAACCGCTACGGCTGGACTCATGCGACGGGCGCGGCGCTGCCGCTGCTCGGCCTCGCTGCGACGGCCGTATGCTTCTGGGCCCGCGATCTCGGCCAGAAGTCGGGCAGCGCGCCGCGGGCGCTGCGCGCGTTCAGCATCACGCTCGCGGGTCTGATCGCGCTCGTGCTCGCCGTGCATGCGGGCGTGTTCGGCGCGGGCAGGGCCGGCGTGCTGCTGCTGCCTGTAATGGGCGCGCTGCTCGCGATTGCGGTGCTGCCGCGCCACTATCGCGGCGTGCTCGCGGAAGGCGACACCTGGGTCGTCATGCTCGTCTACAGCATCACGTTCGGCGGTTTCGTGGGCATGTCGTCGTATGTGAGCACGCTGCTCGTCTCGCTCTATGGCGTGCCCAAGCTCGAGGCCGGCGTGATCATGTCGCTGCTCGCGTTCACGGGGGCGATGGTGCGCCCGGTCGGCGGACTGATCGCCGATCGCATTTCCGGTGTGCGCGCGCTCGTGCTGCTGCTCGCGGCCATCTCGCTGTGCGACTTCGCGTTCGCCGCGTGGATGCCGCCGCTTGACGCCGGCATCGCGCTGCTCGCGCTCACCTACGTGTGCTTCGGCCTCGGCAACGGCGCGACGTTTCAGCTCGTGCCGCGCCGCTGGCATGGCCGCACGGGCCTGATGTCGGGCATCGTGGGCGCGGCGGGCGGCATCGGCGGGTTCTATCTGCCGGTGATCATGGGCATCGCCAGGGAAAGCACGGGCAGCTATCAGATGGGCTTCGCGACCTTCGGCGCGCTCGCGGCGTTGGCGTTCATGCTGGTGCTCGCGCATCGCGCGCGCTGGCTCGAATGGGCGCTGCCGCAGGAGAGCGCCGTCGCGCATCCGGCTGTGCAGGCCGTGGAGGCGCGCGCGGGGAATTGAGCGCGGCGTTGTCGATGTGATTGGCGTGCCCCGGCGGACTGGCCGGGGCGCCTGTGGAAGCTCGGTTACGCGCGTTGGGTCAATCGTTCAACGAACCAGTCGCACACCAATGAAGTTCGTTCTGCAGAATGGTTGTAGATCGTGTGCTCGCCGTCCGGCCAGATCTCTAGCCTGGCTTCAGAGGACGTCGCCGCATCGAGAAAAGGCTGCTGGTCTTCCATCCGGATCAGCGGATCCGCGCCGCCATGCAGCACCAGTAGCGGGCAATCGATCCGTTGGCGCTGCGCGTCGAATCGCATGCGCGCGAAATTGGCGCTAATCGCTTCGGGGTCCTTGTTGCCCAGCATCGCGGCGGCCTGCTCGACAAAGGTGCGGAACGGCAGGAGCGTCGGCGCGGCCAGTGCGCCGTTTACGCAGCACGCGGCGATGCGCGAATCCGAGGCGGCCGTTGAAGCGGCCCACAACCCGCCGACGCTGTTTCCCCAGATCCCCACCGGGCCCAGCGACGGATCGCCCGCAACATGATCGACAAAACGCCGGTAGGCGGCGTCGAGGTCGACATCGACGTAGATCCCTTGTTCGAGCCGTGTCTCCCCCTGGCCCGGGCCTTCGGCGAGCAAGGTGGCGATGCCGCGCGCCGCGAGTTCGCGCGCGATCGGCCAATAGGCGAAGCCCCAGCCGCTTTGGCCGCCAAAGACGATGACCGTGCCACGCACGGCATGCGCCGGTGGCCGCACGAGCCAGCCGATCAGATGCGCGCCCGAAAACGGCAGCTCCACGCGCTCGATCTTCTGTTCCGACCAGCTCGCGAGACGTCGTGCGGCCTCGCGCAGGCGCGCATAGAGCTGGCGCTTGCGGGGCACGTCGTCGTTGAACGCCATCTGGGCGAAGAGCAGGCCGGCGATCCCCGACGCCTGCGCGCCGGCGGCCGTGACGAGGTGGCCCGCCTCGGCCGCGCGGGAGGCGCGCGCGAACTGCGCGTCGGCCAGTGCCTCGGCGGCCGTGTCCCATGGCTCGCCCGCCATGGTGCGCGCATGGAGCGCCGTGGCATCCGCATAGTCCATGCCGCAGTCGAGCAGGCGCGTGAGCGGCATCGCCCGTTGCAGCGCCGACATGAAAGGAGATTGCTCAGTCGTCATCGTTCTGTCCTCGCTCACGAGGCCCGCACGCCGGCAACGCCGGATTCGGCGTTGGCGTTGGCCGCCTTGGGCAGCCAATGCAGCTTCTCGCGCAGATCGTCGACGAGCGCACCGAGTTCCCGCATATCGGCGACCGCGCCGAACACGACGAAATCCGGCCGGCTGATGTAGGCCGCCACGCCGTGCGCGTCCATGAACGCCTGCTGATCGCCTTCGAGGTCGACAATGGCATCGCGCCCGTTCGGATTGTCGGACAGGACTGCGAAATGACCACCGAGCTGCGCGATGAATGCTAGCTGGCCTGCATCGAGATGGCGCGCCGGATGCTCGCGCGCGACGATCTGGAAGCCATAGCCGACAACATCGTCGAGCCGGCCTTCCGCCGCGCCCTGGCGCACCCGTCCCTGAGGCGCGGGAATGCCCGTTGCCGGCAGCAGCGTGCCGTCGGCCTCGCGATGCACGATACCGTGCTCGACCTTCGGGAACGGCGGCATGGGCGGCACCTTGCCCGTGCGAAACGCCGCGTCGCGCTCGGCGACCTTCTGCGGGTCGTCTTCGTTGACCACCTGGCCGAGAAACAGCGACATCTGCATGATCGCGTTCACGTGCGGCTTGCGTTCGGCCTCGTAGGTGTCGAGCAATGCCGGCGCCGCGCGCCCGCTCAACACCAGATCGAGCTTCCACGCGAGATTGATCCCGTCGCGCATGCCCGAGCACGCGCCTTGCCCCATGTACGGCATCATCGTGTGCGCGGCGTCGGCGGCAAGCAGCACGCGCTCGTCGCGCCAGCGCTCCGCCATGCGTGTCTCGAACGTATAGACGACGTGGCGCAGCATCTTCAGATGCGCCGGCCCGTATCCATAGCGCTCGTGCAGCCATTGCCAGCCCGCTTCCTCGGCTTCCCAGTCGGACGTCGCTTCGCCGGGCAGCACGCGCAGTTCGAAGCGCGTGCGCTTCGTGCCGATCGGCATGTGCATATAGGCGCGCGCCGGATCGCAAAAGATCGTCGTGGTCGCGCACGCGGAGCCCAGGTCGGCCAGGTTCTCGGAGTCGAGATTGAGCCAGCGCTCGTTATAGCCGAAATCGTTGCGCTCGATGCCGAGCGTGCGGCGCACCACGCTGTTCGCGCCGTCCGCGCCGATGGCGTAGCTAACGTGGAAGGTGCGCGGCGGTTCGGTCCATTGCGCGTCCTGTGCGCCGCGCCACGGATGCGCCGAGAGCACCACGCCGTCGCCCGTCTGCTTCAGCGTCTCGACCTCCCAGCCGCGCAGCACGGTCACGTTCCGGTAGCCGCTCGCGCGCGCGTCGATCGCGTCTTCGATATCGGGCTGATAGATCGAGATGTGCGCGGGGTAGCCGCAAGCGCGCCCGGTCCAGTTCAGTTCGAGCAGCAGATCGCCGGCGGCGTCGCGGTAGTGATAGCTGTCGACGGGCATCGCGTTGCGCAATGCCTGCTCGACGTCGCTGCTCGCCTGCACGATGCGCGCGGTCTCGCCGTCGATGTGCGTGAGGCGCGGCAGCCCGTAAGGCGTGGGCCAGCGCTCGATGACCACGACCCGGTAGCCGGCGCGCCCGAGCATGGATGCCGCGACGAGGCCGGTCGGGCCATAGCCGATCACGGCCACGTCGTAGTGCTCGGCGGCGCGCTCGCCGCCCTGGTTCAGATTCGATTCCGGCTTCATTGAGTGTCTCCTTCGCTATCGGTTGTTTGTTCGGCTGTTTGTTCATTGCACCTGTGCGGCGCAGCGTTATTTCAGTGACGGCGCGGCGGCACGCCATCGAAGGCGTCCTGCAACAGCGCGCGCAGCGCGGGGCGCTCGATGGGCCGCGGGTTCCAGTATGGATTCGCAACAGCGATATCGGCGGCGCGGTCCAGGTCGGCTTCCGCCATGCCGATCGACTTCAGCGCGACGGGCGCGCCGTTTTCGCGCGCGAGATCGTAGAGGCCGCGCGCGGCGTCGTCGGCTCCGATGGCGCGCGCGATCCGCTCCATCGCATCGGGCGCGTGCGCGGCGTTGTAGGCGAGCGCGTGGGGCAGCACGACGGTGTGCGTCTGCGCGTGCGGAAGATTGAAGCTGCCGCCGAGCGTGTGACACAGCTTGTGATGCAGCGACATGCCGACGTTGCCAAGCACCGTTCCACACAGCCACGCGCCATAGAGCGCGTCGCTGCGCGCACCGAGGTCCGCCGCGTCGCGCCGCACGCCGGGCAGGCCTTGCGCGAGCGCGCGTATGCCTTCCTCGGCGATCAGGCTCATCACCGGATTCGCGTCGTGCGCATAGAGCCCCTCGGCCGCGTGAGCGATGGCGTTGATGCCGCTCGTGACGGACAATTCCGCGGGCAGCGTGACGGTCAGCTCGGGGTCGTAGATCACCGTCTTCGGCAGCACGCGCGCATCGGTGCCGGTGCGCTTGAGGCCCGCTTCGGTGACGCCGTAGATCGGCGTCATCTCGCTGCCCGCGTAGGTGGTCGGAATCGCGAGGATCGGCAGGTGGCTTTCAAGCGCGATCGCCTTGCCGAGCCCGATCGTCGAACCGCCGCCCACCGCGATGGCGCAATCGGCGCCGCACGCTTGGGCGAATTCGCGCGCGTCGCGGGCCACCTCGATCGGCACATGCATCGCGGCCTGGTCGTAGAGTCCGACCGCCCGTGCGCCGACCCGGTCCGCCACCGACTGGGCAAGCGCGCGTTGCTCAGGTGTGCAGAGCACCAGCGCGCGATTGGCGCCCAGCTCCAGCACTTCGCGTTCGAGATGGCGCAGGCTGCCCGCGCCGAAAATGACGCGGGCAGGACGCGCCTTGTAGACAAATTCCATCATGGCTCTCATGAACTCTTCAGCATTCGATGACGTAATCGACCTGGTGACGCGCGATCCGCAAGCCGTCGAGCGCTTCGCGCACCTCAGCATGCGCCGGATGCGTCGCGTAGGCGTCGAGCGCCTCGCGCGACTGGAATTCGGCGACCAGCACGAGATCGCAGGCATAGTCGACGCGGCTGATATCGACGCCGATCTCGAGGCCAGTCATGCCGGGAATGCGCGCGCGCAATCCTTCGAAAGCGGCCTTCACGCGCAAGCGCGTGTCGGCACGTTGCTGCTCGGTCTCGCCCGCGACCCGCCACATGACGATGTGCCGGATCATCGGCTGTTCCCTTCGGGATTCAGCACGAAGTCATAGTCGAGCGTGTAATACGGCGTGTCGATGCGCGACCCGTCCGGCGCCGTGCCGGGCGCGTGCCGAACCCATTGCGCCACCAGCGTCGAGCGAACGCCGAAGACCGCGTCGGAGTCGAGATAGCGGTCGCCGTCGCGGAACACATGCGTGATCAGCGTCTCATGGCCCGGCGCCTGAACCATGAAGTGCAGGTGAGCGGGGCGCCACGGGTGGCGGCCGAGCGCATCGAGCAGCGCGCCCACCGGGCCATCGTGAGGAATCGGATACGGCTCGGCTAGGATCGAGCGAAACCCGAAACGGCCGTTGGCGTCGGTGCGCAGCTTGCCGCGCGCGCGATGGGCAAGGGCGCCGTCCTCATCGGGCGCCATCTGCACGTCGTAATGGCCGTCCTCGTCGGCCTGCCACACTTCGAGCAGGGCGTTCGCGACCGGCGCGCCGTCGATCGAGCGCACCTGTCCGCTGACGAAGCACGGCTCGCCACTCGCGCCGTTCGCGATGTCGTCCCAGTGCCCGAACTCCGGACTGTCCTTGACATAGAAGGGGCCGAATACGGTCGCCTCGGTGCAGCCGTCGGGCTTGGCGTGATTCTGCGCGGTCACGAGCGTGGAGAGGCCGAGCACATCGGACAAGAGGATGAACTCCTGGCGCTTGTCGTCGGTGATATGGCCGACCGCGGTCAGGAACGTAATCGCGGCCTCCCATTCGGCTTCCGTCAGCTTCGTTTCGCGCGCGAACGAGTGCAGATGCTGCACGAGGCTCGTGATCACCATCTGCAGTCGCTCGTTGCGGCACTCGCAAAGCGACGCAATCACGGCCTGCGTGATCGTGTCTTCGTTAAGGTTGCGCATGCGCTTGTCTCCGGGATGTCGTTTCAAGATGCGTTCGGGTAAGATTAATTCCCTCTTGCAGTGGAAGAAACCCGGAAAAGTGAAGTTCTGTTCTCCGCCAGGTGGAGAAATAGAAGGTTATGGACAAGTGGACCCAGATTGAATTCTTCATACAGGTCGCCGAGCTGGGCAGCCTGTCGAAAGCGGCGGAGCGGCTCGACATGTCGAGCGCGGCGGCGAGCCGCTGCCTCAATGCGCTCGAGGACCGGCTGGCCGTGCGGCTCGTCGAGCGGACCACGCGGCGGCTGTGGCTGACCGATGCCGGGCGCGAGTACCACCGCCGCTGCGTGGCGATCATGGCCGAAATGGCCGAGGCCGATGCCGCAGTCAACGAAGCCGCCATTAATCCGAGCGGGACGCTGCGGGTGACCGCGTCGGTGTCGTTCGCGTCGCTCTATATCGCGCCCGCGCTGCCCGAATTCCACAAGCGCTATCCGGACCTGAGCGTGCAGATCGTCGCGGCGAACCGCTATCCGGACTTTATCGAGGCCGGCATCGACGTGGCGATCCGCACGCGCGAGCACGAGGCCGATTCCAGCATCACGGTCCGCAAGCTGGCCGAGACGCGCCGCGTGCTGGCCGCGGCGCCGGGCTACCTGGCAAAGCGCGGCATCCCCGCCACGCCCGATGCGCTGTGCGACCACGACCTGCTCGTGTACAACCTCGCCAACGATCCCTACGTGCTGCACTTCCGGCGCGACGCGAAGAAACAGTCGGTCGCCGTCAAGAGCGTGCTCGACGCGAACGAAGGGCAGGTGATCCGAGCGGCCGCGCTAGCCGGCCTCGGCATACTGATCCAGCCGCTGTACATCATTCATGGCGACATCGTCGCGGGCAAGCTCGTGCCCATTCTCTCCGACTGGCGTCTGCCCGCGCTCACGATCAACATCGCCTACCAGAGCCGCCGCCATCAGCCCGCGAAAATCCGCGTTTTCACGGAGTTTCTGATTCAGCGCTTCGAGCAACTCGGGCTCGCGCGCAAGTGGAATGAAATCGCGCCATAGCGGCCAGATGTGATGCAGGGGCGGCGACCGCCATCGAGGTCGCCGCGCATACCCCGCGCCTCCCCCCCGCGCACTTTAGGCGACTGACTCCCCCCGCATTCCTGACCTGAGCGGAGAACTGTTCTTCCCGCAGAAGCTTTTTCCTCCATGGCGCTCGCTTTACATTGCGTCGGCATCGAACGGTTTAAAAACGTTCCGATGAAGTCAGTCAGGACTACCAGGCGCTGATGCCTGGCGACCGACAAACACAAGACCAACGACTACCCGGCCTGGAGACTCATGACCTATTCCTTCCCGCGCCTGCTCGGCGCAGGCCTCGTCGCGTGCGCGATCGCGGCGCCTACGCACGCCACCGAAAATGGACAGATCAGCTACCCGCTCGGCGTCAATACCGTGCTGAACGGCCTGCTTCCGCCACCGGGCGCGACGCAGTATTTCAACTACTCGCTTTATTATTCGGCCAACAAGTTTGCCGGCGCGGACGGCAACAGCAGCGTGCCCGGCTTCCATTCGAGCGTGGTCGCGGAAACGCCGCGCGTGGTGCATACGTGGGGAGCGACAGCCGGGCCGTTCACGATCTCGAGCAGTGCGATCGTGCCCATGTTGTATCTGCATCTCTCGACGCCGGGCGGCACGGGTAACAGAACGGCGCTCGGCGATGTCATTCTCGAGCCCTTGATGCTGGGCTACGCGAATCCGTCCAAAACCCTGTTCGCGTTCTTCTCGCCATCGTTCGCGGTTCCCACTGGCGCTTATTCGGTCAACCGGATCGCCAATACGGGGCTCAACACCTATGCGTTCCTGCCGTATTTGAGCGTGACGTGGTTCCCGCAGCACGACTGGGAGATTTCCACGACGGCCTTGCTCGAAATGAACTCGCCGAATCACGCGACGCAATACCACTCGGGCGCCGTCGCGGTTCTCGACTATTTGATCGGTTACTCGTTGAATCAGCGGCTGCAGGTCGGCGTGCAGGGCACGCTGCTCAAACAGTTCACGGACGACACGCAAGACGGCGTCGAGGTGGCCGATGGGTTCCGCGGCCAGTCGGTCGCGATCGGGCCGCAATTGCGCTACATGTGGGGGCCGGCATCGGGGATCGTCGTGAAGTATCAGCGCGAGTTCGCGGTGCGCAATCGTCCGCAAGGCAACAAGCTCTGGGTGCAGTTCAGCTTTCCGCTGTAGGGGGAGCGGCATCGCGGAATTTGGGGTGCGATCGACAGAGGCCCGGCCCGGAGGGGCCAAACCGGGCCGGATTCGCCCCAAAACGCAGCCCAAAACCGATTTCCAGACACGATTTCTGTCGGACCCAGGGGGCCGGGCCCTGCGCATCGGATAAACTATGCGCCTGGTCTATGTCCTCCATTCAACGGGTTTTGTCGATGAGTACGATTCTTGAAAGTGTTCCGGTCGGTCAAAAAGTAGGTATTGCGTTCTCGGGTGGTCTCGATACCAGCGCCGCGCTGCACTGGATGCGCAAGAAGGGCGCCGTGCCGTACGCCTACACCGCCAATCTCGGCCAGCCCGACGAGGACGACTACGATTCGATCCCGCGCCGCGCGACGGAATACGGCGCCGAAGGCGCCCGCCTGATCGACTGCCGCGCCCAGCTCGTGGCCGAAGGCATCGCGGCGCTGCAAAGCAGCGCGTTCCATGTCTCGACGGGCGGCGTCACCTACTTCAACACCACGCCGCTCGGGCGCGCCGTGACGGGCACGATGCTCGTCGCCGCGATGAAGGAAGACGGCGTCAACATCTGGGGCGACGGCTCGACCTACAAGGGCAACGACATCGAGCGCTTCTACCGCTACGGCCTGCTCGTCAACCCCGATCTGAAGATCTACAAGCCGTGGCTCGACCAGCTCTTCATCGACGAACTGGGCGGCCGCGCGGAAATGTCGGAGTTCATGCGCCAGTCGGGCTTCGCGTACAAGATGTCGGCGGAAAAGGCCTACTCGACGGACTCGAACCTGCTCGGCGCGACGCACGAGGCCAAGGATCTGGAAAGCCTCGAATCGGGCATCAAGATCGTCAACCCGATCATGGGCGTGGCGTTCTGGCGCGACGACGTCAAGGTCGACCGCGAAGAAGTCACGGTGCGCTTCGAGGAAGGCCAGCCGGTCGCGCTCAACGGCAAGACCTTCACGGACCCGGTCGAGCTGCTGCTCGAAGCGAACCGCATCGGCGGCCGTCACGGTCTGGGCATGAGCGACCAGATCGAGAACCGCATTATCGAGGCGAAGAGCCGCGGCATCTACGAAGCTCCGGGCATGGCGCTGCTGCACATCGCCTATGAGCGCCTCGTCACCGGCATCCACAACGAAGACACCATCGAGCAGTACCGCGAGAACGGCCGCCGCCTCGGCCGTCTGCTGTACCAGGGCCGCTGGTTCGATCCGCAGGCGATCATGCTGCGCGAAACGGCGCAGCGCTGGGTCGCGCGCGCGATCACGGGCGAGGTGACGCTCGAACTGCGCCGCGGCAACGACTACTCGATTCTGAGCACGAAGTCGCCGAACCTGACGTATCAGCCGGAACGCCTCTCGATGGAGAAGGTTGTTTCGACGTTCTCGCCGCGCGACCGGATCGGCCAGCTGACGATGCGCAATCTCGACATCACCGACACGCGCGACAAGCTGCGTGTGTATGCGCAAGTCGGGCTGCTCACGCCGGGTGAGGCTTCGGCGCTGCCGCAGATCAAGGGCGAAGAGAAGAAGTAAATCGACTGGTGGATTGCGCGGCCTTTTGCTGGGCCGTTGCGGTCTGCGAGTGGTGAATCCCCGCGTTGCCGGCCGTTCATGATGAACGGTTGGGAGCGCGGGGATTTTTTGTTTTTGGGGGAATTTTGCGGAGAGGCGGATCGAGCGGATCGCGTTGCGTCGCGCTCAAAACAGACCTTCGCGACGCACGCGGCCGAAATGGACCGAGGTGAAAACCCCCATCACGAGCACGCCGACGAGCAGCGCCGCGCTATCGGCGTTCACGCCCGGCGCGAACGGATAGTGGACCAGCAGCGCGAGACCGATCAATGCGTTCAGCAAGCCCCACAGGAAATTGACCAGCGGCGACGATGGCCCCTTGCCGTGCGGCGTCGAGAACGGAGAAGGGAACACCTCGCCGCGCAGCCCCGCGGTGAGATGGGGCATCGCGTTGCACAGGAAGGCGCCCGCGAAAAAGATCGCAACGAAGCTCATGGTTAGTCCTGCCAAAGAATGGAGAAACGGGAGTCAGCGCCCTACGCGCGGCGTTTGCCAGTTCGACTCCCGCGCGAATTCCACGAATGCATTCAGGTAATCGACCACGGCATCGTCCTCGCGCGTGCCGAGGAAAATCTGCTTGGCGATGCCCTGTTTGCCGAGCTTGACGATGGCGAGCGGCATGCGGTCCGCGTATTCTTCCGCGAGCCATTTGGGCAGCGCCGCCACGCCACGATGGCTCGCGACCATCTGCAGCATGATGTCCGTCGTCTCGATCGTTTTGTGCCGCCGCGGAACGATGCCGGCGGGGCGCAGAAACTGGTTGTAGATGTCGAGCCGGTCGGTTTCCACGGGATAAGTAATGAGCGTTTCGTCGACCAGTTGTTCCGGTTTCACATAGCGCTCGCCTGCCAGCCGATGATTTTCCGCGACCACGAGCACCTGCTCGTAGTCGAACACCGGCTCGAAACGCAGGCCGGGGCGGTTGAGCGGATCGGGCGTCACCAGCACGTCGATGTCGTAGCCGATCAGCGCGCCGATCCCGCCGAACTGGAAGCGCTGCTTCACATCCACATCCACATCGGGAAAGCGCGCCAGATACGGCGAAACGACCTTGAGCAGCCACTGATAGCACGGCGCGCATTCCATGCCGATGCGCAGCGTGCCGCGCTCGCCCGCCGCGTACTGCTTCATGCGCTCCTCGGCGAGTTCGAACTGGGGCAGAAGCCGCTCGGCGAGCGAGAGCAGATACTGGCCGGCCTGCGTAGGCCGCAGGCTGCGCCCCTCGCGGTGCCAGATCGGGGTGCCGAGCTGCTGCTCGATTTTTTTGACCGTGTGGCTCAACGCCGATTGCGTGAGGAAAAGCGACTCCGCGGCCGCGGTGAGTGAGCCCTGACGGGCCACTTCGCGAACGATGACGAGATGAACGCGCTCGAGCATGGAAAAGGATAATGAAGGAAACTAATGGACGGATGGGATAATGCCATTTTTCTTCATCGACGATAAGGCCTGGGAGCGCTGGGATCGCACTGCCAGGGAGCGTGGACCGACCATTGGGCGGTTCTTGCTTTGGCCGGAGTTCTGAGGGAAGGTCCAACATTTCAGCGGCCACCGCGGCAGCGCGCACGACAGCCTGTTCCGGTACGAAAACGTAAAATCGCCAGAGATCGGCGTAGTGATCCTGCAATGCGCCGATTTCTCCGGACGCTTCATTTTCCCGGTCATTCAGCAGTTCAACGCCGCGAATCGTTTCGACGGGCGCCGTCGCTTCCTTCATCATCGTGAGCGCCGGACAGTAGACCACGACGTCAGCGAAATCGAGCCCCAGTTGACCGGCCAGTTCAGCTTCGAGGTGCGCACGCGTGCTGGCTGACGAGTGATACCGGGCGACCCATTCCGTCCTCAGGCCGGCCGGCACGCTGCGCCCCGAAACCACATATCCGCGTTTCAGCAAGTTTCGCCCGCTGGTCCGCTGGGCGAGTGCGGTCGCACTGGCAATGCCACAACGTTCGAGCCGCGTCATGACATCAACCGATAACCGTAAGCCCCTCCCACTGCCTGGCGGCCAAAGCAAGGTGCTGCTGCACTCATGCTGCGCGCCGTGCTCCGGCGAAGTCATGGAAGCCATGGTGGCGTCGGGCATCGACTTCACGATCTTTTTTTATAACCCCAATATTCATCCGCGCAAGGAATACGAACTGCGCAAGGATGAAAACATCCGCTTTGCCGAAAAGTTCGGCATTCTCTTCGTCGATGCCGATTACGACCGCGATAACTGCTTAACTGGTTCGAACGCGCACGCGGGATGGAGAACGAGCCGGAGCGGGGCATCCGCTGCACCATGTGCTTCGACATGCGCTTCGAGCGAGATTAGCAAGCGAGAAAACTTCTATCAGCAAGAGTATTGCGGCTGCGTCTACTCGCTACGCGACACCAATCAGCATCGCCTGGAAAGCGGCCGGGAGCGCATTCAGCTGGGCGTGAAGTTCTACGGCCACGACGACTCCACAGTCCAATCGTGAGCTTGCCATGGCGCGGGCTACATGTGACTTGCTCGCCGCTAGCAAACCATGAAAATGGCTAATGGTTGCATGAAATCAATTCATTTTTATTCATGAATGGCCTGGCATAAAATTCTGAAAATGCACGAAGTAACTGCAGCTTCTACATCAGAATTCAGGTTGCCAGATCACAATGAGTAAAGATTTCACATTCGCTATCAAGAGCATTGGTTTCGATGAAGACTATCGTCCTTCAGACAATACGCGTATAACGACCAATTTTGCTAACCTGGCTAGAGGAACGAGTCGCCAGGAGAATTTGCGCAACACCTTCAGGATGATCGACAATCGTTTCAATGCGTTGGCGCATTGGGATAACCCTGAAGGCGATCGTTATACCGTCAAGCTTGAAATAATTTCCGTCGAGATGAATATTGATGGTGAAGGCAGTGGTAACGCACTTCCCTTGATCGAAATATTGAAAACGAATATTTTTGATCGAAAAACTGGCGAGAGCATTGAGGGCATTGCAGGGAATAATTTCTCCTCTTACGTGCGGGATTATGATTTTAGCGTGCTATTGCTGGAGCACAACAAGAATCAGCCTGGGTTCAGCACCCCAGATAACTTTGGCGACCTGCACGGAAAGCTGTTCAAGTGCTTCGTGAATTCAAGCGCCTACACGGATAATTTCAAGAAACCGCCCGTCATATGCCTCAGTGTTTCGAGTAGCAAGACCTATCGTCGGACGGAAAATCAGCATCCTGTATTGGGCGTTGAATACGAGCAAGATGAATATTCGTTAACCGATGAATATTTCAAGAAAATGGGGCTGAAGGTTCGCTACTTCATGCCTCCGAATAGTGCTGCGCCTTTGGCTTTTTATTTTTCCGGCGATCTGCTGGGTGATTACACCAATCTTGAGCTGATCAGCACCATCAGCACGATGGATACCTTCCAGAAGATTTACCGGCCGGAAATTTACAATGCGAATTCGGCAGCAGGAAAATCCTATCAGCCCAGTTTGAAGCACCAGGATTTTTCGCTGACTCGAATTGTCTACGATCGAGAAGAACGTAGCCGGCTGGCTATTGAACAGGGAAAGTTTGTTGAAGAGCAGTTTATCAAACCCTACCAGGCTGTTCTTGAGCAGTGGTCTGCTAACTACGCTCTTTGACTAATCAAAACGCAAGGTCATCTATTGTGAAAAAATTGCTACCCACTTCAACTGCTGGCAGCTTGCCTAAGCCCTCCTGGCTCGCCGAACCCGAGAAACTTTGGTCGCCGTGGAAACTGCAGGATGAGGGATTGCTCGAAGGCAAACAAGATGCGTTGCGTCTGTCGCTGCAAGAACAGCAACACGCCGGCATTGATATCGTCAGCGATGGCGAGCAAACGCGCCAGCATTTTGTGACCACGTTTATCGAGCACCTGGACGGCGTCGATTTCGAGAACCGCAAGACCGTCAGAATCCGCGATCGCTATGACGCAAGCGTACCGACGGTCGTGGGTGCCGTTGCCCGCCAAAAGCCGGTCTTTGTCGAAGATGCCAGGTTCTTGCGTCGGCAAACGAAGCAACCCATCAAATGGGCGCTGCCCGGCCCGATGACGATGATCGATACGCTCTATGACGATCACTATAAAAGCCGCGAAAAACTGGCCTGGGAATTCGCCAAAATCCTGAATCAGGAAGCGAGAGAGCTGGAAGCTGCCGGGGTCGATATTATTCAGTTCGACGAACCCGCATTCAATGTGTTCTTTGACGAGGTGAATGAGTGGGGCGTTGCCACGCTGGAAAGGGCTATCGAAGGGCTTAAGTGCGAAACGGCCGTCCATATTTGCTATGGCTATGGCATCCAGGCCAATACGGACTGGAAGAAGACGCTCGGGTCGGAGTGGCGGCAGTATGAAGAGGCTTTCCCCAAGCTGCAAAAGTCCAGTATCGGCATGGTCTCGCTGGAGTGCCACAACTCTCACGTTCCGATGGAGCTCATCGAGCTTATTCGCGGCAAGAAAGTGATGGTGGGGGCCATTGACGTGGCGAGCAATACCATTGAAACGCCCGAGGAAGTCGCCAATACGCTGCGAAAAGCACTCCAGTTTGTCGATGCCGACAAACTCTATCCTTGCACCAACTGCGGCATGGCTCCCCTGTCTCGCGCAATAGCGAAAGGCAAGCTGGAAGCCTTGAGTGCAGGCGCGGAAATCGTCCGAAGCGAACTCTCGAACTAATTCTGAGGCGGAAAATGGCCGTCGTGAGCGGCTCGCGACGGCCAGACGCGGAGGGCCTTCCTTAACCCTTTCGAACTGCACCCAGTATCTAGTCCCTACTATGTCACTTTCCAGTACCGCTATCGAGCCATTGAGCTTTCGCGAAGCGCTCGGGCACTACGCATCCGGTATCACGGTCATTACATCGCCCGTCGATGGCGAGCCGATTGGCTTCACTTGCCAGTCGTTCTATAGCGTGTCGATGAATCCGCCGCTGGTGTCGTTCAGCGTCATGTCCAGTTCGGCCAGCTATCCCAGGATTCGCCAGGCAGGTCGATTCGCAGTCAATATCCTGTCCGATGAGCAAGTCGAGATTTCCAACCAGTTCGCCCGGCGAGGCGCGGACAAGTGGCACGGCGTCGAATGGCAGGAATCGCCGCTGGGTAATCCGGTCATTGTCGGCAGCCTTCACTGGCTGGATTGCGAAATTTACGCCGAACACGCCGCAGGTGATCACCTGATCGTGATTGGTGAAGTGAAAGCGTTAGACCTGCAAGAAACGGCTGCCACGCAACCATTGCTGTATTTCAAAGGCCAATATCGTAACATCGCCGCGCATGGCGCGGTTTGAGCACTTCCCTCCGCAGAAAACCGCTACGACCTTCTCAGCTTCCCATCAACTTCAACCCCGCCGGCAGCGCCTCCCCAAACACGCGCCCCGTATCGGCGTTATCGAGCGTCACGACTTCGCGCACCATCTCGATCCACGTATGCGGGGCGTTCGCGCCTTCGAGCCGCCGCAGCACCGCCTCCCGCACCGCAGGCTCCAGATCGCGCGATCTGTCGCCGGTCATACGCGCGATCTGCGCGGCGGCGAACATGGCAGGCTCGACCTTCTTCCAGTCGAGCGCGAGGATCGCGTCGAGCCAGCGCGTGGCCACCTCGGGCGCCACGACGCCGTGCGCGCTGCCATAAAACGGCAACCGCGCGCCAATGCGCCCCACGGCCCACCAGCTCTGATGATTCTCCGAAGGCTTCTGCAAGCGCGTCAAAAGCTGCTCGCCGATCTCGACTTTGCGCTCGGCCGCGATGCGTTCGAGCGAAGCGTAGAGCCGCACCATGTCGGCGTGACCGAGCTTCGCGGGATCGAACGGCAGCTTGTGCTTTTTCGCGCTCGCCGCTTCGTCGAGCCAGCGCATCGCCTCCAGCACCTGCTCCTGTTCCGCTTCGCCGAGCCCGCCCGCCGTGCGCCGCCACAGCGTCCACCATTCGGACCACACCTGGCTTTCGTTGACGTGCTGGATGCCGTCGTCGAAGAGAGTCCAGAGCTGCTCGACGCGCCACTCGTCGAGCGGATAGCCGAAGCCCGGCCGCATGCAGAAGCCCGCGAGGTTCAGCCACAGGCGCTCGTGGTCGGGCGAGCGGCGGCGCCGTCCCGCGCGCTCCCACAGCGCGCCGAACAGTTCGCGCAGCAGCGGGCCGTCCCAGTTCTGGCGCGGCCCGAGCACGTGTTCGAGCTGCGCGCGCAGGCGCTTGACTTCCTTGTGATCGACTTTCGCCGACTTCGGGCCGAACACGCGGTCGATCAGCGCGATGGCTTCGTCGAGCCCGGCGTGGCGCGCGCCCTGATTCGCCTGCGCGCCTGAGGCCTCGTCGCGACGGAGCTGGAATTCGAGCAGCCAGCGCTGCGCGTCGTCCTCGGTGGCGATGCAGCGCACTTCCAGCGTGCCCACTTCGGTGAGCTGCGCAGTGAGCCGCACTGGGCGCTCCTGCTCTGCGCGCGCGCCTTGAGCGCCGTGGGCATCCTGGCGCTGCACCACCGTGGAGAGCGGCGGCAGCCGCACGAAGTCCGCCGACGAAACATCGGCGATCTCACCGGGCTGCCAGGCCGTATCGGCGACCGTCGAGACCAGGTGGAATTGCACGGGATGGCCCAGACGCAGCGCGAACACGCGCTCGTCGAGGCGTACTTCGTGGCCTTCCTCGGTGCCGCGTGGCAGCAGGCAGACGCCGCGCGTCGTCGCGCTGCCGTCCGCGCCCGTGCTCATGCTCTTGCCGCTTTCTTCGTCGAGCACGAGGAAGTAGCTGCGCGGCGACCCGCCGCCGATGCGCGGCGCGCGCCCCGAACGCGCCAGCGCGAAGGCCACCGCGCCGCGCGCGACGGCCACGTCGGGCTGGTCGTTTTGCAGCACGGTGAGCGGCTGCTGGCGCCACGCATCGAGCGTCTCGCACAGCCGCCCGGCGAGCGCCTTCGCGCGGAACACGCCGCCGTTGAGCAGCAGCGTATCGGGTACGGGCAGGGGCGTTTGCGCGCCGCCGTCGGCGACATCCAGCGCCTCGCGCGACTGCGCGGCGAAGCGCTGCAGGAAGGCCGCGATATGCCGCGTGATCGCGGCGTCGGCGGCGTAGGGCAGGCCGAATTCGACGATCGCCGCGCGCGAGCGGCGCGGCAGGTCGCCGGGGCCGCCGGCGGGGAAAAAGCCGTCCACGACGATGCGCTCGGCTTCGTCGCGGCTGAGCTGTGTCGTGCGCGCCCCGCCGATCAGCCGCGCGCCCGCACCGAGCAGCGTCACGCCGACGGCCTCGGGCGCGGCGTCGCCCAGCAATTGCTCTTTCGCGACGCGGCAGCGCTCGACGAGCTGCGAGAGGCTTGCGGCGGAGAGGCGCGCGTTCTCGCCCGCGAGCCGGCTTTCGGCCAGATGCGCGAGCGCGAGGTCCATGTTGTCGCCGCCCAGCATCAGGTGGTTGCCCACGCCGATGCGGCTCAGTTTCGGTTCACCGTCCTCGATGTGGACCTTGATGAGCGTGAGGTCGGTCGTGCCGCCGCCCACGTCGCAGACGAGCACGAGGCGCGTTTGCGCGAGCTCGGCCTGCAGCGATTCGCGATGGTGGAACAGCCAGTCGTAGAACGCGGCCTGCGGCTCTTCAAGCAGGCGCAGCGCGGGCAGCCGCGCGCGCCGCGCCGCTTCGAGCGTGAGCGCGCGCGCGCCGTCGTCGAACGAGGCGGGCACGGTGAGCACCACGTCCTGCTCTTCGAGCGGCGCGTGCGGGAAGCGGTGGTTCCACGCGGCGCGCACGTGCGCGAGATAGCTCGCGCTCGCGTCCACGGGCGAGACCTTGCCGACGTCGTCGGGCGCGCCCCACGGCAGGATCGGCGCGAGCCGGTCCACCGAGGCGTGCGAAAGCCAACTCTTGGCGCTGGCGACGAGCCGGCCCGGCACCTGCGCGCCGAGCGTGCGCGCAAGACGGCCGACGACGGGCGCGGCGCCGCTTGCATCGGCGGGCGTGCCCTGGGGCGCGCTCCACGGCAGTTGCAGGGCATCGGGCGCGAGCTCGCCCGGCGCCGGGTGATAGCGTGCCGAAGGCAGGAGCGGTTGCGCGCCCACCTCGCCGGGCGTGGTGAGCTGCTCGATATCGAAGACGCGGATCTCGTCCGCGCCGCTTTGCGCGTAGGCAACGACCGTGTTGCTCGTGCCGAGGTCGATGCCTACGACGTATCGCTTCATCGTGCTCAAGGGTTCGAATGCGGGGTTTCGAACGCGGCTTCAGGCGCCCGCGCCGCCGCGCACGTCGAATTCGACCTTCCAGCGCTCGGCGCTGCCGCCCGGCACCGCTTCGAGTTCGAGCGTGCCCGCTTCGGTCACGCGCGCATGCAGTTTGACCGGCACGACTTCGCCGGGCGTGCGGCCTTCGGAGGGCAGCGTGGCCTGGATCTCTTCGAGCTCCTGAAGCTCTTCCGGCGACCAGTAGTCGAGCAGGGTGCCTACCTGATCCTGGCGCCGCACCGACGAGCCGAAGAAACGAAAGTGCACCGGCTCGCCCACCACGAGGCCGAATTCCTGCGGCGGCAGCGCCGCGTCGGTGCCTTCCTCCATGCCGAAGGGCGCGACGCACAGCGCCGAGACCGGCGGCTCGAGCCCCGGCACCGCGGGCATGGCCGATTCGATCGCCACGTAGTACGCGCGCGCCGTGCCGCCGCGGATGCGCACGCCCTTGCCGCGCTTCACGTAGCCGTAGTACGCCGCGCCGCGCGCGACCGCGAGGTCGAGGTCCGCGCCGCCCAGGAGGCGCGCGGCGGGCGCGCCTTCGGCCGCTAGCCAGCCGTTGAGAATGTCGAGCACGCGCCCGGCAAGCAGCGGCGACTTGAACACGCCGCCGTTGAACAGCACCGCCGTGGGATGCAGGAAGCTCGCGCCTTCGGCGCTCGCCGCGGGCGCGCCGAAGCCTTCGAGCTCCGCGAGCGCGCCCACCTGGCGGCCGAGGAAGGCCGCGAGATGGCGCGTCACGCCCGCATCCTGCGCGTAGGGCAGGCCGAGCTGCGTGAGGCCGGCGCGGGCGCGCGTGACCGGGCGCGCCGCGGCGTCCACCTGCGGGAAGAAGCCTTCGAGGATGATCTGCGTGAGTTCCGTGCGCGTGAGCTCGGTGCGGATCGAGCCGCCAATCAGCTTCGAGCCGCGGCTCGGCACCACGAGCGGCACGGTTTCCACGCTCGGGTCGGAGAGCAGCGTTTCCTTGGCCGAACGGCACGCGTAGGTGAGCGCGCGCAACTGCCACGGATCGGCCTGGGTGCCTTGCGCCGCGAGCTTGCGCGCGACCACGTGGGCGAGCGCGAGATCCATGTTGTCGCCGCCGAGCAGGATGTGCTCGCCCACGGCCACGCGGTGCAGCTCCAGATTGCCTTCGCGCTCGACCACGGCGATCAGCGAGAGGTCGGTCGTGCCGCCGCCCACGTCCACCACGAGGATGATGTCGCCGACCTTGACTTCCTTGCGCCACGCGCCGCCGCTCTTCTGGATCCAGCTATAGAGCGCGGCCTGGGGTTCTTCGAGCAGCGTCATGCGCGTGTAGCCGGCGGCCTGCGCGGCCTCGGCCGTGAGTTCGCGCGCGGCCGGATCGAACGAGGCCGGAATCGTGACGGTGACGTCCTGCTCGGCGAACGGCGCGTCGGGGTTCGCGTAGTCCCATGCCTCGCGCAGGTGCGTGAGGTAGCGGATCGAGCTTTCGAGCGGCGAGACGCGTGCGACTTCGGGCGGCGCGTCGTTGGGCAGGATCGCGGCGCGGCGGTCCACGCCCGGATGGCAAAGCCAGCTCTTGGCGCTCGACACGAGACGGATGGGCGTGCCAGCGCCGCGGCTGCGCGCCATTTCGCCCACGGCGTACTCGCGCGTCGTGGTCCAGGGCAGCGTGAGGTCGCCCGGCGTGAGCTCGCCCGCATTGGGCAGATAGAGGAACGAGGGCAGCAGCTCGGGCGACTCGATCGCGCCTGGGGCCGTCAATTGCGTGACGGGCAGCACGCCCTGGGTGGCCTTTTCGCCGTCACTGCCGGCGAGGTCGACGAAGGACAGGGCGCAATGCGTCGTGCCGAGGTCGACGCCGATGGAATAACGCGGTTCGCTCACAGTTCCACCTCTGCCGGTGCGAGGACCTTGGCGTCGTTCGACTTCACGAGCTTGGGCAGCTTGACGTCCTCGACGCGCCAGCCGCGATGGCTGATCGTGCCGTTATAAGGCGCCGCGCCGACCACGTTGCCGGTCAGGCGGATGGCCGTGGCGTCGAAGCCTTCGGCGATGGTCACGCGGCTGCCCTCGGCCTCCGTGCGCACCGGGCGGATCGTGAAGTGCTCGCGCAGCGTCGCGCGGCAGCCTTCGTGCACGAGGCGCGCCGCGGCGCCGATATCGGCGTCGCCGTAATTGGCGATGTCTTCCTCGACGAAATCCACGAAGCGGGCGTTGCGCTGGAGCAGACCCAGCAGTTGCAGCGCCGATTGCGGGCTGGGTTCCTCGATGGCGGCCGCTGGTACGGGCGCGGGTTTGGCGACGGGCGCGGCGGCCGGAGCCGGCGCAGCGGGTCTTGCTTGCGGCGCGGCAGCGGGCGCGATGGTCTCGCCGTTGCGCAGGCGGCGCACGCCGGCGGCCAGCTCGGCATTGCCGAGGATGGCGAAGAACGATCCGAAGGCAAGCGAGAGCCTGCCCGCGAAAGAAATCTTGGGTTCGGTCATCAAAACAGCTCCAGTGGGCTCGCACGCCTGGGGCGAGCGGTCCGGCCGGCCTCGCGTCGAGGCGCTCACGGTACGTCTTCGGGACGTCCAGCGTGTGACGGCGGGGGCATGGCAGCCCCCGCCAGGCGGCAGCCGGCAGGAAAAACATGAGCCCGGCGCGGGCTCAAAACCCGTATTTTGCCTTGTCGCGGGCGCAACACGGGTAAATTGGCCGTTCGGGGGAGGGAAATTAATTTGCGAACGAAGGCATCGGGCAGGGTTTCGATCGCCAGCTTCCAGCTAGTTCGGGTGAGACCCAGTTCGTGTCACGTACTCACAAAAAGCTTTCGGGCAATGTGAGATCGATCCGCTGAGCGATCTCCAGGGCAACCGTCTTGAAGTCGCTATATGCCTTTTGTACAGCGTTTGCGTGAGAGCCAATGGCTCCGTCGGCCGCCCTCAAAAAGAAAATGGGTTTTCGGGCTTCTTGTGCCAGTGGCATCAGGCTGTTGTAATTCTTCAACATCGCAAGGCAATAGGGATCCGTTCCAATACTTGGCAGCGTTTTGGGGTCCACTTTTTGGTCAAGGACGCTCTGACGAAACTCCTTCGGAATCTGGTCGAGCCAGCGTGTATATGCCTTTACTGGCCTCGTCAAGCGAACACCGCGGCGCATGGCGATATAGCCGACGGGGGTCATGTCGCCGTCAGGCAAATCAAACGTCGGTTGTGTCCAGCTACTGCGACGCTTTTCCCAGCCTTCCCGCCAGTTCCGCAAGGTAGGGCCGAGGTTACGCAGGCCTTGCAAAGAAAATAAATCAGCGCCTAAGGGAACGATTACGTGGTTACTGCTCAGTAGAGCGGCGCGGTTGATTGCACCCAGGTTCGGGCCGACATCGATAACAACCAGATCTGCCCCAAAGCGGGTCGCCGCTTCTTGGGCACTGCGCCAGAATGCAGTCAGGATGCGGAATGGGCGAGCCTTGTTTGTCTCACTCAAGACATCCGTCCATGTGCCAGAAAGTTGGTCTTCAAAGCTCGAAAGCGCAAGATCGCCCGGAATTAGCGCGAGCCTTGAGTTAATGATCTGGTAGTCCACCGGTGCAAAATCACCGACGTCCAGCAATGGCTTGATGCTGTCAAAGATAGTGGAAGTGGTTGTTTCATCTTCCCAAATCTCCTCCAACTGATCCTCGTCCAGAAACGCGGCTGTTAAATTGGCCTGCGGGTCCAGGTCCACGGCCAATACCCGCACACCTAGCGCGGCAAACATGGAGGACAGGTGGTACACCAGTGAGGTTTTGCCGACACCGCCCTTGTTATTGAAAAAAGTGAGGACAGGAATCGTCATCGGGTTCTCCGAACGGTAACCAAAACATGGTTGGCACCGGTATCGAATTCGGGTGGCGGATTGCCGTTGTCGGCGAGCAATTTGCGCGCGGTGGCAATACCCACACCAAAACGTTGTACAAAGCCTAACACCTTCAACGCTTCGGCGAGATGAGGGTTGCGGTAGTCCGTAATACCGGGCCGGCCAAAATTGCCCGAATTGACCACCCCGTAAGGGCCGCCTGGACTAATAATTTCGACTCGGTCATTGAACCACGTAATACGGACTGGGGCATTGGTCGCCTCGTAAGTGCGATGCATCACAGCATTGCGCACTAACTGCTGGAGGGCGGCCAAAGGATAATCGACGACGCGCTTCTCCACATCGCCAGAGGTCAAGTCGATGCGTGTGGAAATATGTGCCTTGATCTTGTCGTCGAGGCGATTCAGGATTTCGCCAAGACGTCCGTCGATAACGGCTTCATCGATGATTGGTGCATCCAGTTCAGATCCATCTATGCGCAGGAACTGAACATAATCACAGGGGATCAGATCACGAGGCTGGTTGCCGACAACCATTGCGCCCAGGACGGTCGGCGAGGGCGACGCCACGGACTCGATCATGCGGCAGGCGCTAAGGCGCTCCTCGTAGCTGCGATGGTTGGCTTCCAGTACGTCGGCGGAGAAAGCTCCCGGAAGATATTCTGATTCGAATGTTCCCCGGTTCAGGTCTGCCAGCGTGGCAAACGATATGGGTTGCAGGTCGAATGGCAGATTGCCATAACGGCGCCTCTCGTTGAGAACACGTTCATCCTGTGCGTTGGCGATATCGCGACGCGGTCCCGTGCGAATCCAGATGCGCCCTCGATATTTCACTGGAGGTGCATCGGCAGGCATGACGGTGATAACCGCCACATCTTTTCCACGAAGATTTCGCTTTTCGACGGTCATGCTCGGGAAAGGCAGAATATTGCCGTCCGAGCGAATATCTGCGAGAGCGCGCAGCAGGTCGTCGGTGACGTCCAATCCACCAGGTTCACCATCCTTGTCTTTGGCGCCAATAAAAACTACACCAGCCTGTCCATGTCCTGGCAAGTCGTTGGCGAAGGCGCAGACGGCCTGGCGGACCTTCTCAGGAGCTTCGCCTTTAAAGCTCTCTTTGCGTTCCGCACGATCTGATTCGATGTCAGCCAGCAGCGTCAGCAATTGCTCATCTGTCAGTCTCATGTCCGATCCTCAACAATGCAATCAACCCAACCTCGTTTGCGAGGATCTCGCCAGGCCTTGACGGTTACTGAACTCAAAGGGCCTGTCGACTCTTGGTCAAGTGGTCGATTTTAGCTTGCCGAGGACGGTTCGGCCCAGTTCACTGTCTGACACAGGACTTTGCAAGGAATTTGCGATACGTCGGACCCCGCGTGCCCCGGACCGCGCCAACCCCGTCTCATCGCATCACGCCTCGGTCTTGCGCGCTTGCTCGCTGCTTTCGTCCTTATGGAACACGCGCTTCGTGGCGCGCTTGGTCCCCTCCCAGCCTTCGCGCGAAACGTGCGCGATGCCGTGCCCGACCGAGCGGGCCGCATTCGCGGTCGCGTGGCCGAAGTCGCGCGCCGCGTGGCCGGTCTTCACCGCCGCCTCTTTCGAGTCGTGCTTGATGTTCTCTTTCACCTCGTGGAGGTCGGCATGGGCGGCCGAGCTCATTACGCCGAGCAGCAGCGCGGTCAGAACGAATTGACGTGTTTTCATGCGAGTTCTCCCTTGGAATGGTTATCGGTGGTCCGGGCCAGCGCGCCGGACGCGTCGAGCATCACGGCGGCGCGCCCGCAGAGCAGCACCTCGTCGCCGCAGCGAACCGTGAAGCCGTAGAGGACGGTGTTGCCGTCGCCGCCCATGCGCTCGGCTGCCACGCTGAGCGGCGCCTCGAACGTATCGAGGCGTGCGACGCGCGCTTCCACGTTGCGCACGCTCGCGAGATAGCCCACGCGCGGACGGCTCGCCGTTGCCGGTTGCCGGGCGCCTTCGCGCATGCCGGCGAGCGCGCCGTGCACGGCCATCGCCTGCGCCGCGTACTCGATGCCGCAGACCGACGCGAGCCGCCCCTGCGAGCGCAGCGGGTTGCGGGCGTCGCGGTGGCTCGTCGCCGTGCAGCGGATGCGGGTGTCGTCCCATGCGTCGACGGTGTCGAGCAGGCACATCGCGCCGCTGTGCGGGATGTGCGCGGCGATCCACGCGCGCCCGAGCGGCGCGGCGCCGGGTGCCGGGGGTGTCGAAGGCGTCCGGGGCGACGCGGTCGACGAAGCGCTCGACGAAGTCATGGACGAACCGGCAATCGGCGCGCCGTGCAAAACGTCTTGCGTCATGGCGAGCCCTCCGCATGCGTGCCCGTCGGCGTCACGTCGATGCGCACGCGCGTCTCGGGCAGATAGTCGATCACCACGCTCGCCGCGCGCCCTGCCGCGATCGCTTCGAGCAGCGGCAACACGCGTGCGGCGGGGTTGTCGGCGCGCAGCGCTTCGAGCTCGGGCGAGGCGAGCGTCGTGGCGGGCGCGTCGGTGAGCTTCACCTCGATGCGCGCCAGCGCTTTCGCCGGCGTCGGCGCGCCGGCGTCGTCGGCCGCAGTGACGGGCGCGAGCACGAGCGCCACGCCGAACGCATCGTCGATCGGGCGCACCGCATGCATTGGCTCGGGATAGTCGGTGTCGTAGGCGATCAGGAGGCTCGGCACGCCGTCCACGGCCACCTGGCACAGGCTCTCCAGCAGCCCTGCGGCAAAGCTGCCGTCGTGCGCGCAGAGCACGTTCGACGTCGCCCGCGCGCGCGCCGCGATGCTCCAGTAGCCCGCCGCCGCGTTGTGCACCGAGTTGTGAAAGCGCGTGGGCGAGATCTGGCGGTCGTCGCCGGCGAGCATTTCGCAGATCGCGTGGCAGTTCTGGCCGTCGCCGCCCGACGCCGCGAATACGGTCGCGAGCGTCGTGGCGTCGCGGCCGCTCGCGGCCACGGCTTCGTGGCCCACGGCCAGCGCCGTTTTAACGACCGGGCTGGTGCGGCGGCGCTCGGCGCTCGGCAGGCCCGCGGGCGGCGGCAGTGCCGTGCGCGCGCTCGCCCACGGCGCATGGCCCGCGAGGATTTCGGCGGCCTGCGGCCAGTCGGCGAGGCCGGGCCCGATCAGGCCGATGCTTTCAATGGAGGCGTGCAATTTCATGACGGTTCACGCTCGCGGTTCGCGCAGCGCGTGGTCCGCGCGGCCAAGAATCAGGCTGCAATTCGTGCCGCCGAAGCCGAACGAATTGCTCAGAACGGTGTGCAAGTCGGCGTCGCGGCTCTGCAACACGTAGTCGAGGCCCAGCGCCGGATCGGGCTGCGTCGTGTTCACGCCCGCGGGCACGAAGCGATGGCGCAGCGCGAGCGCGGCGGCCACGGCCTCCAGCGCGCCCGCCGCGCCCAGCGTGTGGCCGGTCGCGCCCTTGGTCGAGCTGCAGGGCGTGGCGCCGAAGAGGGCGCGCACCGCGCGGCTTTCCGCGGCGTCGTTGCTCGGCGTCGCGGTGCCGTGCAGATTGATGTAGCCGATCTCGTCGGGCGCGACGCCCGCCGTGGCGAGCGCCTGCTCGATGGCCGCGCGCGCGCCGAGCCCTTCCGGATGCGGCGAGGACATATGATGCGCGTCGCTCGATTCGCCCACGCCGAGCAGCAGCACGGCATTTTCATCGAGTGTTTCCGGCGCTTCGGGCACCCGCTCGACGAACGCGAATGCCGCTGCCTCGCCAATCGAGATGCCGTCGCGCGCCACGTCGAACGGGCGGCACGGCGTGCGCGAAAGCAGTTCGAGCGAGTTGAAGCCGTACAGCGTGGTGAGGCACAGCGAATCGACGCCGCCCACGAGCGCGGCGTCGATGAGTCCCGCCTCGATCATGCGGCGCGCCGAGCCGAACACCTTCGCGCCCGACGAGCACGCCGACGAGATCGCCACGGCCGGCCCGCGCAGGGCAAAGTACGCGCGCACGAACGCGGCCACGGAATAGGGGTTGTGCGTTTCGGCGTAGTGGAACCCCGCGGGCAGCGCGCCGGTCTGCGGATCGCGCCGGCGGTAGGCTTGCTCGGTTTCGAGAATTCCGCTCGTGCTCGTGCCGATGAATACGCCCACGCGCTCGGCTCCATGGCGCGCGATCGCCGCCTCGACGTGCGCGGCGAAGCCATCCTGCGTGAGACCGAGCTGCGCGAGCCGGTTGTTGCGGCACGCGTAAGCGGCTAGATCGGCGCGCAGCGGCTCGGCTTCGACGTCCTCCACCGCGCCGATCCAGGTGTCGAGCTCCGCGCGCTCGAAATCGCACGGCGTGAGGCCGCCGCGCTGATGGCGCAGCGCGTCGAGCATCGCGTCGAGCCCGCGCCCGAGGCAGCTGGTGGCGGTGAAGTGCGAGAGCAGTAGAGGTTTCACGAAGGTCGAATCCGGTGACTGAAGCGCGCGCTGCCAGGGGAGCGCAAACGGCGGCCTGGCGGTGCATTGATCCTCATCAAATTTTATCAAATGGGGGATGGCCGGCCCCATTCGGGCCGGGGAGCGCTCCGGCTGGCTGGCCCGCGGCTTCGGCCTGACGCGCGAGGCGGGCGTCGGCGGCGGCGGACATGCTCGTCGTGCTTAGGGCCGGATCGGCGGACGAATCAGGTGCAGGATCGAGCGCCTCGCGCAGCGTCGTCCAGCGCAATTGCGCGTTCGCGGCGGCGCGCAGCACCTCGGGCAGCACCTCCAGCACCACGGGCTGGCCGTTCGCCGCGCGCGCCGCGTGGCCGTCGTGCACGAGCAGGATGTCGCGCGGCGCCAGGCCGTGCAGCAAGCGTTGCGCGACCTGGCATGGGTCGCGCTTGCGCGTGTCGAAGCCGCGCCGCGTCCAGCTCGCGAGCCGCAGGCCGAGCCCGCACAGCACCGGTTCGAGAAACGGATTGCGCAGGCCCGCCGGGGCGCGGAAAAAGAGCGGGCGCATGCCGCTGATTTCGGTGAGCGTGCGCTGCGCGGCTTCGATCTCGCGCCGCAGTGCGCCCGGCCCGGAGAGCGAAAAGGTATGCCGGTGCCGCTGGCTGTGGTTTTCGACGGCGTGGCCGCGCGCGACGATCGCCTCGACGCATTGCGGATGCCGCCGCGCGAGATCGCCGATGCAGAAGAATGTCGCGCGCGCGCCGTAGTGGTCGAGCAGGTCGAGCACGCGCGGGGTGACGTCCGGGTCGGGGCCGTCGTCGATGGTGAGGGCGATGCGGCGTTCTGCTTGATCGTGCGCGGGCTGGGGCGCATTCGCCGGTTCGCGCGTGAGTTCGCGGAGTTCCGGCAGCCGCGTCCAGTTGGGGCCGAGCAGCGCGCTCTTCGGCCAGAGTCCCGCCGCCGTCAGCGCGAGATGCGAGGCGATCACGCCGCCCGCCGCCCACGGCCAGATCGATGGCTGCGCCAGCAGCGCCGCCGCCGCGCCCGCGTGCAAGGCCGCCGTGCCCGAAATCAGCGGCGTGGGCCTCCAGCGGCGCGCGGCGCCCGTTTGCGATGCAAGCGGTGAGGGCGTGTTCACAGGCTTCCTCCCTTGCGGCCCGGCGGCGCTGCGTCCGGCGAAGTGTTTGCCCGCGACCCGCGCAGCGATGGCGTGTTCATACGCGCCCTCCCTCGCGCCGGGGCAGCGCGGCATCGGCGGCGTGGGCATCGGCATGCGCGGCGCGCGGTGCCTGCGGCGCGAGAATCGCGGCGAAGGCGAGCGCGAGCATCGCGCCGGGCCCAACCGTGAGGCCGAAGGTTTCGAGCAGCGGCACGTGCGAGAGCGCGAGCAGCCCGAAGCCCGCGACCGTGGCCAGATTGGCGACCAGCAGCGAGACGAGCGTTTGCGGCGTGACGTGGGGCGCGGCCCTGGGCGCGCCCGCTTTATCGCCCGCACTGCCGCCCTCGGGCTTGCAGAAGAACAGCGCATAGTTCGAACCCACCGCCACGATCAGCAGCATCCCCACGAGATGCAGGATCGTCATCGGCACGCCCGCGAGCGCGAAGCCCGCGGCCACCACCAGCACCGCCGCGACCAGCGGCGCGAGCGCGCGCGCCGCGCGCAGCGGCGAGCGCAGCGCAACCGTCAGCAGCACGACGATGGCCGCGAATCCCGCGAGCGAGAGGCGGATGTCCTCGTGGACGTAGTTCACGTAGAGGCGGTCGGCTTCGGCCTTCAGGTCGACGAACAGCGCGCCGGGCACGTCCGCGCGCGCGACGGCGGCGGCGATCGGCGCGGTGTTCAGGCTCGGGCCGGGGGCGGTGGCGGCTTGGGCTGAGCGGTTGGTCGCGCTTTTCGCCGCGCTATCCGGCGCGCGCAGCGCAAGCATCGCGCTCCAGCGGCCGTCCCGCTTCGTCAGCAGGGCATCGACGGCCAGCGCCATCGAGGTGCCACGCAAGTCCGCGCGCGTGATCAAGGGCGCCTTGCGCGCGGCCTCGACATCGGCGATGAACGGCGCGAACACCTCGGGCTTGATGCCGATGGGCTGATCGGCCACGGCCTCGCGCATGCGCGCGGTGAGCGTGGCGGCGTCGGGCAGGCTCGCGAGGCGCGCGCGCTGCGCGGCGTCGCTCGGTAGATAGCGCGCCGGGCTTTCGAAGCCCGCGAGCACGCCTTGGTCGACGAGCGGCTGCAGTTGCGCGCCGATCTTCTCGGCGCCTTCGAGCGCGGCCTGCTCGCTCGCGGCCGGAATCTCCACCAGATAGCGCACGTCGGGCGCGCCCACGTCGGCGCGCAGCCGCGCGTCGAGCGCCTGGCTCGCCGCCGGGACTGGGCTCAGCGAGGCCAGTTCGTGGCTCCAGAGATCGTCCCGATGCAGCGCGAGGACCGCGACGGCGGCCAGCGTCAGCACCGCGAGCGGCCAGCGCAGGCGCGGCGCGGCTTGCGCGGCGCTGGCGAGCCAGGCGCCGACGCGCGAGACGTCGCGGATCGCCACGGCGCCGCCTTGCAGGCGCGGCAGCACGAAGCGCGTGACGAGCGCCGCCGTCACGAGGCCCGCGATCGAATAGGCGCCCAGTTGCACGAGACCCGGAAAGCCCGAGAACAGCATCGACGCAAACCCGCACACCGAGGTGAGCACGCCGAGGCGGATCGTCGGCCAGTAAGCGGCGATCCAGGCGCGCAAGCTGTCGGACGCATTGGGCGCATGCGGGTAGGGGCGAGCTTGAGCCGCCTGGCCCGACTGCACGAACAGATAGATCGAGTAATCGACGGCCTCGCCGATCAGCGTGGTGCCGAAGCCGAGCGTGAGCCCCTGGACCGTGCCGAACGCGAGACTCACCGCGGCGATGCCCGCGGCCACGCCCGAGAGCACGGGCACGAGGCCGAGCGCGAGCGTGCGCGGCGAGCGGTAGAGCGTGAGCAGCAACGCGACGATCAGGACGAGGCTCAAGGCCGAGATGCGCTCGACGTCGTGACGGATCGCGTCGCGCGTATCGACGGAGAACACGCCGGGGCCCGTCATTTCGAGCCGATACGGCGAGGCCGACGCCCACGCGGCGTTGTTCGGTTGCGCGCGCGCAGCGGCATCGAACGCATGACGGATGGCGTCGATGGCGCGCGCCTGCGCGTCGGTGTCGGAGCCCGCGGCGGCCGTCTGCGCGACCAGCACCGCGCGCGTGCCGTCGCGCGAGGTCCAGACGCCGTCGAGGCTCTGCGGCTGCGCGGCGCTGTCGAGCTCGCCCACGAGCGCGGCGACTTCGCCGGTCGGATCGTGCGGCAGCAAGTCCTTGGCGACGAGGCCCGCCGACGACGAAAGCAAGTCGAGGCTCTCGCCCAGCGCCTCGTGCAGGCCGGCGGCCGTGAAGCGTTGCGGCGTGACGGCCGGGCTCAGCGCATAGCGATGCGCGAACACGAATTGCTGGTCGCGCGCGTCGTTCACAGCTTCGCCGTTGTGGACAGCGGCGAACTGCGGATCGGCGCGCAGGGTCGCCGCGACTTGCCGCGAGAGTTGGGCGCGCGTGGACGGATCGCCTCCGTCGATGGCGACGAGGATCAATCGCGAGACGAGGCCGTCGCGTAGCTGATCGACGAGCACGCGCTGACCTGCGCTCGGCGAGCGCGGCAGGAACGCGGAAAGGTCGGTGCTGAAATGGGCGCGCGCGATGGCGCCCGCGCACGCGAGCAGGAACACGAGCCACACGAGCACCGCGCGCCGCTGCAGCGCCTGGGCGAGGGCGCGCAAGCCTCGGGCTTGCTGCGCAGTGTTCCTGGCAGTGGGCCTGGTGTTGGGCCGGGTCGGGTCGTCCATGCGCTGCTACCCGCGGGAGAGGCTCAATTCGCCGACGCCGACGCCGACGCCGACGCGGCCAGCGGGCGCAGGCGCATCAGCGAATGATCGCCGCCCGCCTGCTGGATCGCCACGCTGTGCAATGCGTCGCCGCTGCCTTCGAGCGTGATCGTGCTCACCGTTTTGAGCATGCGCGAATCGCGCGGCGTGAGCGTGAGCGTCCAGTTTTCGCCGCTGCCGGCGAGCGCGACCTGATACGTCTGTTCGAGCGCGAGCCGGTTGCCTGTGAGCGTCGCGCGGATGCTCTCGATGAACGCGCCCAGCTCCGGATAGCGCGCGAGCGCGAGCGTGTACTTGTGGTTGTTGCGCTCGACCGTGAGCATGTCGCCGTCGACCACGAGGTGCTCGGGTTTGGGCTTGAGCGTGTTCTTCTCCAGATGATCGGGCGCGACGAACACGAGCTCGCCCGACGACTCGATGGGCTGCGAGGCGATCGCGAGGTACTTGGTTTCCGTGAACGCGGCGCGGCCCGACTTGTGCTGGGCGAGCGTGGCCATGAGGCGGTCGAGCGTCCAGGCGGCGGCGGGGGCGGTTTCAGCGGCTTTGGCGGCGTCGGTGGCTTGTGCCGCGGCGGCGGGCGCGGGCGCGAGCACACAGAGGGCGCTCATGCCCAGCAGTGCCAGCGCTGCAGCGGTGCCCGCTAATGCACGCTGGGCGCGCGGGGCACCCCGCGCGCCCAGCGAACGGTCAGGGAAAGCGAAACGGCGAGTGGCGCTCATGCGTCGAAGGTCTCCCGGGTGGCCAGGCTCGCGTGCGCCGTTTCGCTGCGGCGCGGCTTGTCGCGGCGCTTTTGCGTGCGATCGGCGTGATCGGCATTGACGGCACTGTTGGCATGGGTGGCGCTATCGGCGCGGCTCGTCGCATAGGCGTTCCTCGCGATGCGCTCGGCAATGTCCGCGTGCCTCGTCGACGCATGCGCTGCCTCTGTCTCGGGCGCCGCTTGTGCCACGTTTGTCGCCGGTGCCGCTTGTGCAGCCTGCTGCGCCTGCGCGCTCTGCCAGAAGTCGAAGTAGTTGAACCAGTTATACGGCGCCGCGCGGCAATGCCGGTCGAGCAGCGCGACATAGCGCGCGAGCGCCGCGTCGATCGCGCACTGGCGCGACTCGCGCGACGTGTGCGTGAAGTCGGCGAGCATCTCGAAGTGCACGTCGTAGCGGTTGCCGCCGCGATAAAGACCCGTCATGAAGATCACGGGACGCTTGAGCATCGCGGCCATGTAGAGCGGCCCGAGCGGGAACGCCGCGGGCTCGCCGAGAAAGGCCATGCGGCGCATCGAGCTGGCGGCGTCGGCGAGCAGCGTGCGGTCGGCGAGCATGCCGACCATGCAGTTCTCGTCGAGCCGCTCGTTCACGCGCAGCATCGAATCGACCTGGCCGAGCGGGATCACTTCGGGCTGCGCGGCCGGGTTCACGGCGGCGATCGTCGCGTTGATCTTGCGCGCGTTCTCGTCGAACATCGTCACGACCACGCGCATGTCGGGCCGCGTGCGGCCCAGCGCGCGCACCACCTCGAAGCTGCCCAGGTGGCCGCCCATCAGGAACGCGCCGCGCCCGTTCGCGAGCGCGGCATCGACGAGCGTCTGCCCCTGCGGGCGGATGTCGAACAGGTCGAAGCGCTCGTTCATCAAATAGATGCGGTCGTGAATCGTCGTCGCGAAGGTGAACACGTGCCGGTAGATGTCGCGCCAGCCCACGGGCCGGTCCAGCACGCGGCGCAGATAGTCGCGCGAGGCGGCCCGCGCCCGTGGCGAGAGCAGCACATAGTAGAGCGCGATCAGATGCAGCAGGCCGCGCGCGGCGGGGCGGCCGAGGCGTAGCGAGAGCCAGGTCATGAGGCGCAGCAGCAGCGCGCTGCCGCGCTCCTGGCGCTGGGCCCAGTCGGTGCGCTTCGTCATGATTGCGGCCCCTCCTGCGAGGATGCGCGCGCGGACGACGCCGGCGCACTGGGTGGAGGCGGCGCCATCGACAGCGTGCCGCTCGCGACGTCGCGGCCGCCCGCGCGCACGGTGAAACGGATCGCGCCGCTGGCCGCCGCGTCGAACGCGAGATCGAGCGTCTCGCCGGGCTGGGCCGGGCTCAGGAATTTCGCGGCGGAGAGGCGCCAGGCTAGCAGCGGGCGGTTCAGGGCCGCGCCGATGGCGTCGATGGCGTGGTCGAGCAGGACGACGCCGGGCACGACCGGATGGCCCGGGAAGTGGCCGGGCAGCGCGGGGTGATCGGCGGGAATCGTGAAGGAGAGCGCCGATGCGTTGGGGGGTGTGCCTGGGGTGGCTTTGGCGGCCGTGGTGCTTGCTGTGTTTGTGCTTGCTGCGTCCTTGATGCCCGCTGCGCTTGTACCGCTTGCGCCACTCGCTCGCGCCGCTGCCTCAGCCGGAGCTTGCGTATGCTGTGCGACCAGCGCCGCGAGCACTTCGTGCGGCAGCTTGCCGGTCTCGTTGCGCGGCAGCGAGTCGACGAACACGAGCGGACGCGGCAGGAACGCGGCGTCGATGCGCTCGCGCAGCGCGCGCTGCAGGCTGGCCGCCGTGAGCGTGGGCGCGACCACGAGCGCGACGAGGCGCGTGACGCCCACCGCGCTCGCGTTATCTGCATGACGCCCGCTTTCGCTCGCATGCGCGGCTTCGCCGGGCATGAAGAACACGCCATCGGTCACGCCCGGAATCGCATTGAGCTGATGATTGAGGTACGAAAGCGAAGTCCGCTTGCCCGCGATGTTGATGAGGTCCGCCTTGCGCCCGTGCAGCAGGAAGCGCTGCGCGTCGAGCAGTTCGAGCGCATCGCCCATCGGCACGGGCTCTTCCACGTGGCCGCCCGAGACCCAGACCGTCGGCCCTTCGTCGCTGGCGTCCGCGCTACCGTTTTGGGCGGCTGCGCGCGCCTCCATGCGGATGCGCGGAAACAGCTCCCAGGTCGCGCCCCGCGCCGTGCGGCGCGTCGCGATCTGGCCGGTTTCGGTACTGCCGTAGATCTCCACGAGCGGCGCGCCCAGACGCGCCTCGGCCTCGCTCGCGAGCTTTTCGGCGAGCGGCGCGGTCGCGCAGAGCACGAGCGCCGCGCCCGGCAGCGCCGCTTCGGTCGCGAGCAGCGCGCGCAGGTGGATGGGCGAGGTCACGAGCACGCGCGGCTGCGGTACGGCCTCCAGCTCGGCGCGGATATCGACGGGATAGAACGGCTGGCGGTTGCTGAACGCGAGGCCGCCGATCAGCGCGAGCAGCACCGTCGATTCGAAGCCGTACATGTGCTGCGCGGGCACGGTGCCGATCAGGGTGTGCGGCGCGTGGGTGCTGGCCGACGCATCGAGCAATCCAAGCCGCTCCGCCGCCGCGCGCACGTTGGCCACGAGGAAGCCCCAGGTCTTGCGATGCGGCACCGGCGCGCCGGTCGAGCCCGACGTGAAGACATAGGCCATGATGCGCGCCGCGTCGATCTGCGGGACCTCGAACGGCGCATCGTCCAGGTCATTCGAGGCGATGGCCGGCGTGGCCTCGGGATAGCGAAAGCGCGGCAGGTCGATCGTGCAGTCGGCCATGTCGTGCAGGCAGAACGCGTCGGGGGCGAACGAGGCGAGCTGGCGGACCATCTCCGGCGTATGCGTGGACGGCAAGAGGCTGATGCGACCCGCGACGAGCGCCGCGCACAGGCTCACGGCAAAGCGGTAGCGGTCGCGGCAGACGTTGAACACGTGGCCACCCGGCGGCAGCGCGGCCGCCACCCGCGCGACGTCGGCGAGGAACGCGTGCACCGTGACTGGCGAGCCATCGCGCCAGGCGATGACCTGGCGGGGCGAAGCGTGAAAAAGCAGCGGATGAGTCGGCATAAATCAGTTGAATCGGAAACAGGGGCCGGCGATGCAGCGCGCCACCGGCCGTTTATTTATTCACGGCATGGAGTTGACTGTCCGGCTCGCGGCACGGCTCACGTTCGGGCCCGGGGTCGCCGGTGCGCGCGTCTGGTTCGCGCGGCCAGCCAGATCCGCATGGCCCTGCGCCGACGACTGCCGGTACGCGCGGATCGCGTCGAGCATCCCGGAGCGCCGCTCGTGGCGCAGCGCAACGCGGCGGCACACGTGCTCGGCGACGAACATCGCCCCCACCATCGGCAGCGCCAGGTAATTGGCGAAGGTCGCCCAGGCGACGATCGGCGCGGCGGCGAACAGCAGCGTCGAAACCGCGGCGATGGCGACGAAGAACGCCGTCCACGCCACCGTGATCTGCCGCGTGTAGCGCGCGACGGCCGGCGTCAGCGAGCCGTGGATCGTCGTCGCGAACTGTGTGCAGAGCGGCACGCGCTTCTCCACGAGCGTGCGGCCGAACAGCAGCGCCATCCCGAGGTTGAAGCTCACATGTTCGAGGTACAGGCCCCATTCGAAATGACGAGCAAGCGGCGTGCGCGCGGCCCACAGCGCGCCGGCCGCGAGCGCCCAGAGCGGCAGCAGCCAGCCCCGGCGCGGCGAACGCGCCGCCGCGGCCAGCGCGATGGCCAGCGGCGGCACCAGCGCCATGGCGAGTCCAAGGCCATGTTCGCCGGGCGTGGCCACGGCGTGATGGGCGAGCAACTGGTACGCGACGATTGCCGCGACCACCAGCGCCGCGCGTGCGAAGCCGGCGAGCGTGCTCATCGCAGTCCTCCGGGCGAGCGAGACATGCCGTCTGTCCCGCATCTACCTTGCCCGCCCCGCGCGCCGGTCGTGCCGTGGGCCGCGAAGCGGGCCGGCAATCGTACCGGAGCGCAGTCCGGCACAGGGCGAAGGTGAATGGGCGGATAAGGCACGTCGAGTTGGGCTCCGTTGGTCGGGAAGGCCGGGAAGTTTTCAGGCGGCTTTCATGGCGCGGCGCCGCCGCTTCAGGCCCCTGTCGTAAGACATAGGTCATACGAATGGCGGGCTGCGGAATTGCGCAGGCGTATTTTAAGATGGCGACGGAGCATCGCCGGAATGGCGCGCAGCCGGTTTGTAACCGTTTGTATGCCACCGGGCGGGACTGGGCGGGCATTCGAAGGCCATTCGAAGTCATCAGGCCCAATGCCGTGCAAGCGTCTCGCGCGTTCGGGTCCCGAAATACGGGCGCCGTGGGCCCGACCCCTTGTAACCATTCGGTCGCGGCCACCGTATACGCACCGATACCCATCGTCTAGAATCCGCGTAACTTTTACTAAACGAACCCCAAAATCAGGTGGGGCAGCGGGGCCAAGCGCCGGGAGGGACGGCGGGGCACACGCGCGATGCGTGCGCCATATCGCCGGTCGCGCGCCGCCTTCGCGCCACCTGCCAGGCACGCATGATGAACGCATTGGAAAAAGAGCTTGCCGCGCTGATCGTCGGCGAACTGAATCTCGAAGACGTCTCGCTCGACGACGTGAGCGCCGATACCCCCCTCTATGGCGAGGGCTTCGGACTCGACTCCATCGACATTCTGGAGATCGCGCTGCTGATCTCGAAGAAGTACGGCTTCGAGCTGCGCTCCGACAATCCGGATAACGAACAGATCTTCGCGACACTGGGCGCGCTGGCCGCCTACGTGGAAGCGCATCGCGTGCGCTGAGGCGCGCGCGGGGTGCGATGCGATGACCGACGTGACGTGGCGTGCTTCGATAGCGACGGCGCCGCGCCAATCGTCGCGATCAAGCGAGAGGAAAGCGCGAATGAAAGGAGAAAGCCGATGCGGGCGCTCGTGACAGGCGGCAGCGGCGCGCTCGGGCAAGCCATCTGCGTGGCGCTGGCCGAGGCGGGCCACGAAGTGTGGGTGCACGCGAACCGCCATCTCGATGCGGCCGAGGACGTCGCGCGGCGCATCGCGGATGCGGGAGGCGCCGCGCACGCGATCGCCTTCGACGTGACCGACGCCGATGCCGCCCAGGCCGCGCTCGAGCGTCTGATCGAAGACGCGCCGGTGCAGATCCTCGTGAACAACGCGGGCATTCACAACGACGCGCCGCTCGCCGGCATGACGCGCGAGCAGTGGCGCAGCGTGATCGACGTCTCGCTCAATGGCTTCTTCAACGTCACGCACCCGCTGCTGCTGCCGATGATCCGCACGCGCCACGGACGCATCGTCAATATCGCGTCGCTCGCGGGCGTCATGGGCAATCGCGGGCAGGTCAACTATTCGGCCGCGAAGGCGGGCTTGATCGGCGCGACCAAGGCGCTCTCGCTCGAAGTGGCCTCGCGTGGCATCACGGTGAACGCGATCGCGCCCGGCGTCATCGCATCGGCCATGGCCGAGCGCGCGTTTCCCGCCGAGCGCATCAAGCAGCTCGTGCCCGCGCAACGCGCCGGCCAGCCCGAGGAAGTGGCGGGCATGGTCGCGTATCTCGTGTCCGATGCGGCCGCGTACGTGAGCGGGCAAGTTCTGTCGATCAACGGCGGGCTCGCGTAGGCGCGCGGCTGTTGCCGCGTATAGGGTGGCTTCCAGAGGAATTTCGAGTGTCTGTGCAAACTGTCGACGCCGGCTGGCGTTCGCAATCGATGACGTCTGCGCCCGTGGCGCCGCTGGGCCGCGCGCCGCAACACGCGCTGCGGCTCGTGCAGATCGATCATGCGCGCCTCGCTGCGTTGCTGAACGGCGCGTCCGCTGCCGGCGATGAAAGCGGCGCAGCGGCGTTCGAACGCGCGTTTCCGGGCGCGATTGGCGCGGCGTGCTTTGGTGCGGCCTGCGTTGGTTTGACCTCTGTTGACGCGGCCGCGCACCGGCCGCTGCTCGCCGAAATCGCGCCCGACTTGCCGCTCGCGCCGGTGCACATGACGCGCCTCGCGCCGCGGCACGCCCACGCTCAAGTCGCGCAGGGAACGCATACCGCGGAGCACGACGCCGCCTGCTACGAAATCTGGCAATGCGCCGCCGACGATCTGCGCAGCGTGCGGCGCGGCGCATTGCATTACCGCTATAGCGAGGCGGCGGGGCTCGTGTTCGGCAGCATCGTGCTGAATGAAGCCGATTTCGCCGCGCCGACCGAACAGCAGGCGCCGCTCGAACGCGCGACCGAGGCGGCCTATCGCCTGTTGTTCGACTTGCTCGACGCGCTCGACATGGCGCATCCGCTGCGCATCTGGAATACCGTGCCCGCGATCAACGTGGAGCAGCATGGCGACGAGCGCTATCGTCAGTTCAATGCGGGACGCCAGCACGCTTTCGAAGCGTGCCGCCGCGCGCTCACGGGCAGCGTGCCGGCCGCGTGCGCGCTCGGCTCGGTCGGGCCGCTATCGGCGCAGGGCGTGCCCGGCGAACCGCTCGCGGTGTATTTCCTCGCGAGCCGCACGCGCGCCGACGCCATCGAGAATCCACGCCAGGTCAGCGCCTTCCATTACCCGGCGCAATACGGCGCGCGCGCCCCGACGTTCGCGCGCGCGGCCGTGTGGCCGGGCGCACCCGAGGCATGCGCTGCGCCGGTGCTGTTCATTTCGGGCACGGCGAGCATCGTCGGGCATCGCACCGTGCACGCCGGAGACGTGCTCGCGCAAACGCGCGAGACGCTCGCGAATCTGGGCGCCGTGCTCGACGAGGCCGCGCGGCAAGGCCACGGACGCTTCGCGCTCGCGGACCTCGCGTTCAAGGTCTACGTGCGCGACGGCGCCGATGCGGCCGCGCTCGCCGCCATCGACGGCCTGCTGCGCGAGGCCGCGGGCCCCGAGGTGCTCGCGCTCTATCTCCACGCCGACGTGTGCCGCCCGGATCTGCTGATCGAGATCGAGGCGAGCGCGGGTCACGCCGTCGCGAGCCTCGCTTGATGCGCGAGAGCGCTGTAAACAGGCGTTACGTTGTCATTGCCGCCGCCGCGCAGGCACGATGTCGAAACGGCATGTGCAGGGTCGTCGGCGAGTCATAAAATTTTGTCAGTATCCCGTTTCATGCAATCGGCTCCATCCATGTCCACGCCAACCGCCTCGTCCACGCACCTCGTCCTGATCCCGAGCTACAACCCGGGCCTCAAGGTCGACGAAACCGTGCGCGCCGCACGGGCGCAATGGAACCCCGTGTGGGTGGTCGTGGACGGCAGCACGGACGGCAGCGCCGAGCGCCTGCAGGCAATGGCCGCGAACGATCCGGGGCTGCACGTGATCTTGCTGCCCACCAATCGCGGCAAGGGCGGGGCGGTGCTCGCGGGCATCGAGGCCGCAGCGGCGCGCGGCTTCACGCACGTGCTGACGATGGACTCCGACGGCCAGCATCCCGCCGAACTGATTCCGCGCTTCATGGAGGCCTCGCTGGCGCAGCCCGACGCGATGGTGCTGGGCCTGCCGAAATTCGATGCGAGCGCGCCGCAGATTCGCGTGCAAGGGCGGCGCCTGTCGAACCTGTTCGCGGACATCGAGACGCTGTGGGCCGGCATTGGCGATTCGCTCTATGGCTTTCGCGTCTATCCGATCGGGCCGCTCCGGGCGATCATGCATCGCCAGTCCTGGATGCGCCGCTTCGACTTCGATCCCGAGGCCGCTGTGCGCCTGTGCTGGGCCGGCGTGCGGCCGATCCAGATCGAGGCGCCGGTGCGCTATTTCCGTGCGCATGAGGGCGGCGTTTCGCATTTCAATTACGCGCGCGACAACCTGCTGCTTTCGTGGATGCATCTGCGGCTCGTGGCCGGATTTGGCGTGCGGTTCCCGTTGCTGGCCGCAAGGCGTGTGCTGGGGCGCGAGGATGGGATATGAATACATTCGCCGTTGACGATCGAGAAAATATTCTTCGCTACTTCGACCTGTATTCCTCCGCAGGTGCCTTTAATCCGCTCCTCTATATTCACGGCCTGGGCTGCGCTTCCAGCAGCGATTATCCGCCGGTCGTGACCGCCGACTCGTATTCGAAATGCAGATCGTTGCTGGTCGATCTCATGGGTTCGGGCTTTAGCGCTAAACCGCAGGACGGGAAATACATTTCCGATGCTCAGGCGGCGGTGCTGTCGAACTTCATTGTCAGCCAGGGCTATTCGAACGTGAATCTGTTCGGCCATAGCGCAGGCGCGTTCATCGTGCTGAAACTGGCGCAGCAATTGCCGATTCCTGTCGGCACGCTCATTCTCTGCGAGCCTGGACTGACCGATTACGGTGTCGCCATGTTGTCGGCGATTACTTCGCAGACCGAAGCGGAATTCGTGAACGGCGGCTTTTCGCAGTTTCTCGCGCAATTGAAGGCTCAAGGCGGTAACGATGCCTGGCTGGGGCCTTTTTCGGTAGCCTCGCCTCATGCCATCCATCAATGGGCGCGCTCGGCCATCGACGATAATTCGAGCCCCTGGCTCGACGATCTGGCCAGGCTGAATGCGATCAAAGGCGTGATTCTTTCGCAGACGGCAACGCGCGACGAGATCGCGAAATTCGAGCAGGCCGGTTGTACGGTCGAGCTCGTTGCCAACGCCGAACATATGATTGCCTACGATAATCCCGATGGTTTGGCGGCGGCGATTTCGAATGTGCTCAAGCTGGGTAAATAAATAAGGCGAACGCCGGGCGCACCGGCGGCGCACCGCAATCGCACAGCGAACGTGCTGCGGAGCACCAAACTTGTGCCCGGCTGCATCGCAACGCGTCGGCCCATCACCTCGACCCTGCCGCCCTAAAATTCGCGCAACCCCCACCCAATAAGGCTCCCGACGTTTCGCTGCGTCATTGGCACAGTGATTGCATAACGATCCGCGAACAGGATCAACGGCGATCCGGCGGCCGGCCATCCGGCCGCATCGCAGTGCAAATCGATTGAATCTCAGGGCAACGGCGTCCCCCGAGTCCGGCTCCTCGCGAGCTGGATTCGCGGGACGCCTTTTTATTTGGCAGAGGGTGTACAGGCATGACGCAATCAACGCTCGCAGTGAACGGTCTGGACATCGTGGTCATTGGTCACGGCATGGTGGGCCACAAATTTCTGGAGTGCGTGCTCGCCGATGCCGCGCAAAGCGCGCCCGACGTGCTGAGCGTGCGCGTGACGGTGCTCTGCGAAGAGCCGCGCCCCGCCTACGACCGCGTGCATCTCTCCGAGTTCTTCGCCGGCAAATCCGCCGACGATCTCTCGCTCGTGAGCGAGGGCTTTTTCGAGCGCGACGACGTGCGCCAGCGCGTGCGCCTCGTGCTCGATGCGAAGGCCGTCTCGATCGATCGCGCGGCGCGCACCGTGAGCGTGTCCAACGGCGAGACGCTTTCATACGACAAGCTCGTGATCGCCACGGGCTCGTCGCCGTTCGTGCCGTCCATCGCGGGCAACGATCGTACGGACTGCTTCGTTTATCGCACGATCGAGGATCTCGAAGCCATGCGCGCGCGCGGCGCCCGCGCGAAGTCGGGCGTGGTGGTGGGCGGCGGCCTGCTGGGGCTCGAATGCGCGAAATCGCTGCGCGATCTGGGGCTCGACACGCACGTGGTCGAATTTGCGCCGCGCCTGATGGCCGTGCAGGTCGACGAAGACGGCGGCCGCATGCTGCGCGGAAAGATCGAAGCGCTGGGCGTCACGGTGCATACGCAGAAGAACACCACGGCCATCGTCGATGGCGAAGGCGCGTCCAACCGCATGGTGTTCGCCGACGGCACGCACCTCGAAGCCGACATGATCGTGTTCTCGGCCGGCATTCGTCCGCGCGACGAGATCGCGCGCGCGTGCGGGCTCGAAGTGGGCGCGCGCGGCGGCATCGTCATCGACGACGCCTGCCGCACGAGCGACCCCGACATCTACGCCATCGGCGAATGTGCGCTCTGGCAAGGCCAGATCTTCGGCCTCGTAGCGCCGGGCTACGACATGGCGCGCGTCGTTGCGAAGACGCTTGCGTGCGCCGCGCACGAAGAAGCGGCCCGCTTCGAGGGTGCGGACATGAGCACCAAGCTCAAGCTGATGGGCGTGGACGTGGCGAGCATCGGCGACGCGCACGGCAAGACGCCGGGCAGCCGCGCGTACCGGTTCGCCGACGAACGCCGCGAGGTCTACAAGAAGATCGTGGTCTCCGAATGCGGCAAGCATCTGCTAGGCGCCGTGATGGTGGGCGACGCGGGCGAATACGGCACGCTGTTGCAGATGATGCTCAACCGCATCGAATTGCCGGAGGCGCCCGAATTCCTGATCCTCCCGCAAGCCGCCGGCAACGCGAAGCCCGCGCTCGGCGTGGAGGCGCTGCCCGAGGGCGCGCAGATCTGCTCGTGCAACAACGTCTCGAAGGCGCAGATCTGCGCGGCGGTGCGCGAGGGCGCGACGAGCATCGGCGCGATGAAGGCCGCCACCTGCGCGGGCGCGTCGTGCGGCGGCTGCGTGCCGCTCGTCACGCAGATCATGAAGTCGGAAATGCAGCGCCAGGGCGTGGCCGTCAACAATCACCTCTGCGAGCATTTCCCGTATTCGCGCCAGGAGCTCTATCACCTCGTGCGCGTGGAGAACATCAAGACCTTCGGCGAGCTGCTCGCGCAGCACGGCCACGGGCTCGGCTGCGATATCTGCAAGCCCGTGGTGGCCGGCATTCTGGCTTCGTGCTGGAACGAGTTCGTGCTCAAGAAAGAGCACGCGAGCCTCCAGGATTCGAACGACTACTACCTCGCCAACATCCAGCGCGACGGTACCTATTCGGTCGTGCCGCGCATGCCGGGCGGCGAGGTCACGCCCGAGGGCCTCATCGCCGTGGGCATGGTCGCGAAGAAATACGGCCTCTATACGAAGATCACGGGCGGCCAGCGCGTGGACCTGTTCGGTGCGCGCGTCGAGCAATTGCCGTTCATCTGGGAGGAACTGATCGACGCGGGCTTCGAATCGGGGCACGCCTATGGCAAGGCCGTGCGCACCGTGAAGTCGTGCGTGGGCTCGACGTGGTGCCGTTACGGCGTGGGCGATTCGGTCGGGCTCGCGATCGATGTGGAGAACCGCTACAAGGGTCTGCGCGCGCCGCACAAGATCAAGTTCGGCGTCTCGGGCTGCACGCGCGAATGCGCGGAGGCGCAGGGCAAGGACATCGGCATCATCGCCACGGAGCGGGGCTGGAATCTCTACGTATGCGGCAACGGCGGCATGAAACCGCGCCACGCCGAACTGCTCGCGGCCGATCTCGACCGCGCCACGCTGATCCGCTACATCGACCGCTTCCTGATGTTCTACGTGCGCACGGCGGAACGCCTGCAGCGCACGAGCGTGTGGCGCGACAACCTCGAAGGCGGCCTCGACTATCTGATCGACGTGGTCGTGCACGACAAGCTGGGTCTCGCCACCGAGCTCGAAGCCGAGATGCAGCTCGTGGTGGACACCTACGAATGCGAGTGGAAGAAGGCCGTGACCGATCGGGAGACGCGCCGGCGCTTCCGCCACTTCGTCAACAGCGACGAGGGCGACCAGCACGTCGCGTTCGTGGAGGAGCGCGGCCAGATTCGTCCGGCCACGCCCGAGGAGCGCCAGCAGATTCCGGTGCGCGCCGATTACGACGCGCTCGCACAGATTCCCGTCGTCGTCGAAGCCGTCTGAGTGCGCTTGAATCCGCTTGAATCCGCTTGAATCCGTTTGAATCCGTTCACTTACGAGGAGTACGAAATGAGCCACGTCGCCAGCAACGCCATTGCACAGGACACCTGGGTGCCCGTCTGCCAGCTCGATGACATCGTGCCCAACACGGGCGTGTGCGCGCTCGTGAAGGGCGAGCAGATCGCCGTGTTCCATGTCGACGACGGCGCCGCGCGCGTGTTCGCCATCGGCAACTACGACCCGAACTCGCAGGCCGCGGTGCTCTCGCGCGGGCTCGTGGGCAGTCTCGGCGAGCGCATCGTCGTGGCGTCGCCGATCTACAAGCATCACTTCGATCTCTCGACCGGCGAGTGCATAGAAGATCCCGTGCGCTCGGTGCATGCGTTCGCCGCGCGCGTCGAGAATGGCCAGGTCTGGGTTTCGGCTTGATATTCGTTCTACTGAAGGGTTCGAGTCGAGCATGACCGGGAAGCGCGTCAAGACCGTTTGTCCGTATTGCGGCGTGGGCTGCGGAATGGTGCTGCACGTGCAGGACGGCGAGGTCACGAAGATCGCCGGCGACACCGAGCACCCGAGCAACTTCGGGCGCCTGTGCACCAAGGGGGCGTCGGCGCACGTGGCGCTGCGCAAGTCCGGGCGGCTCGAACGCGCGTTCGTGCGCCACGCGCGCGACGAGGACCCGGTGCCGCTGCCGCTCGCGCAGGCGATTGCCGATACGTCGCGCCGCCTGCGCGAAACGCTCGACGCGCATGGCCCCGATGCGCTCTCGTTCTACGTTTCGGGGCAGATGTCGATCGAGGCGCAGTACCTCGTGAACAAGCTCGCGAAGGGCTTCGTCGGCACCAACAACATCGAGTCGAACTCGCGGCTGTGCATGGCGAGCGCGGGCAGCGGCTACAAGCTCTCGCTGGGCGCGGACGGGCCGCCCGGCTCGTACCAGGACTTCGATCGCGCCAACCTGTTCTTCGTGATCGGCGCGAACATGGCGGACTGCCATCCGATCCTGTTCCTGCGCATGATGGACCGCGTGAAGGCGGGCGCGAAGCTGATCGTGGTGGACCCGCGCCGCACCGCGACGGCCGCGAAGGCGTCGCTGTTCCTGCAGATCAAGGCGGGCACCGACCTCGCGCTGCTCAACGGCCTCCTCTATCTGCTGCACGAGAACGGCCACACCGACGCGGCGTTCATCGCGCAGCACACGCAGGGCTGGGACGCGATGCCGGCCTTCCTCGGCGACTACACGCCGGAGAAAGTCGCGGCCATCACGGGGATCGCAGAGGCCGATATTCGCCGCGCGGCGCAGATGATCGGCGAGGCGCCCGAGTGGATGAGCTGCTGGACCATGGGCCTGAACCAGAGCACGCACGGCACGTGGAGCACGAACGCCATCTGCAACCTGCATCTGGCGACGGGAAAGATCTGCCGCCCCGGCAGCGGGCCGTTCTCGCTCACGGGGCAGCCCAATGCGATGGGCGGGCGCGAGATGGGCTACATGGGGCCCGGCTTGCCGGGCCAGCGCACAGTGCTCTCGGAGGAAGACCGCGTCTTCGTGGAAGACCGCTGGCGCGTGCCGCGCGGCACGCTCACGACGCGGCTCGGCGGCGGCACCATCGACATGTTCTCGCGCATGGCGGCCGGCGAGATCAAGGCATGCTGGATCATCTGCACGAATCCGGTGGCCTCGGTCGCCAACCGGCAAACCGTGGTGGCGGGGCTGCGCGCGGCCGAGCTCGTGATCGCGCAGGACGCTTTTCTGGACACCGAAACAAATTCGTATGCCGACGTCCTGCTGCCAGGCGCGCTCTGGGCCGAGGCCGAGGGCGTGATGATCAATTCCGAGCGCAACATGACGCTCATGCAGCAGGCGATCGAGCCGCCGGGCGAGGCCATGCCCGACTGGCGGATCATTGCGCGCGTGGCCTGCGCGATGGGCTATGAGGAAGCGTTCAGCTATGCGAGCGCGGCGCAGGTGTTCGAGGAGATCGTGGCGTTTTCGAACCCGAAGACGGGCTACGATCTGCGCGGCGCGAGCCACGCGAGGCTGCGCGAGACGCCGCTGCAATGGCCTTGTTCCCCGCAGGCACACGATACGCAGAGTGATCGCAATCCCGTTCGCTACCTGAACGATGGCGTGAGTCAGACCTTGCGCGAAAGCGAGGACGGCAGCCGCCCGCGCATCGCCTTTCCCACGCCGGACGGCAAGGCTGTATTCTTTGCGCGGCCGCACGTGGCGCCCGCCGAATTGCCCGACGGCACGTTCCCCATCGTCTTCAATACAGGGCGTGTGCAGCACCAGTGGCACACCATGACGAAGACCGGCAAGGTGGCCATGCTCAACAAGCTCAATCCGGGGCCGTTCGTCGAGATTCATCCGGAGGACGCGAGCGCGCTCGGCGTCGCGGCCAACGACCGCGTGGAGGTGCGCTCGCGGCGCGGGCGCGTGGTGATGCCCGCCGTGGTGACCGACCGCGTGCAGCCGGGCAACTGCTTCGCGCCGATGCACTGGAACGACGTATTCGGCGACGAGCTTTGCGTGAATGCGGTCACGAGCGATGCGATCGACGCATTATCTCAGCAGCCCGAACTAAAATTTTGTGCCGTTGCGCTCGCGCGCGTGGCGCCTGAGCCCGTTCCTCCCGTGCCCGATGCGCCCGACGCGCTCGACGCACGCGAAGACGGCGCGGCTCATCCGTCTCAGGAACTCGACATGTCCCGAATCGATGCGTTTGCGAATCTACTCGACCTCGGCGAGGTGGCCGCGCCGGAACTCAGCGACACGGAGCGGCTCTATCTCGCGGGTTTCGTCGGCGGGCTGCGCTCGTCGAAGGGCGAGGCCCAGGGCAGCGTCGCAGCGGTGCCCGTGCTGCCCGCGCACGCGCCGTTTCCCGCGAGCACGCGCGCGTGGCTCGACGGACTGCTGGCCGGGTTGTTCAGCCGCGGCGAGGCGCGCGTTGCGCCCGCACTCGAAGCGGGGCCATCGAACCACGATAAGCAGGCCGAAAAGCAGGGCGCCGTGCGGATTGCCCATACGCGCCCGAAAGTGGTTCTGCTCTGGGCCTCGCAGACGGGCAATGTGGAGTCGCTCGTCGAACGCTACGCCATGCGCTTGATGGAGTCGGGCTTCGAGATCCGCACGGCCTGCATGGCCGACTACGCGCTCGCGGATCTGGAAAAGGCGCTGGAGAAAGCGCAATACGTGCTGCTGATGACGAGCACCTTCGGCGACGGCGATTCGCCCGACAACGGCGAATCGTTCTGGACCGCGCTCAAGGCGGAGAGCGCACCGCGCCTGGCCGCATTGCGCTATGCCGTGCTCGCGCTCGGCGACCGCAATTACGACCAGTTCTGCGGCCACGGCCGCAACCTCGACGTGCGTCTCGAAGCGCTCGGCGCGCAACGGCTGATGGCGCGCGTGGAATGCGATACGGACTATCAGAGCACCGCGGACGCCTGGCTCGACCGCGTGGTCGCGCGCATCAAGGAGGAGGACGCCGCGCTGCACGCGGTGCCTGCGGGCGGCGCGATTCCCGAAGTGCTGCCCGGCTGCGCGGCGACCAAGGCGCGCCCGGCCTCGACGCGCCTCATCCATAACGTGCGCCTGAACACGACGGGCGCGACCAAGGACACGCGCTACTTCTCGCTCGCGACCGGCGACGGCGATGATGCCGCGGGGCTCGAATACGAAGTGGGCGACGCACTGGGCGTATGGCCGACGAACTGTCCCGCGCTCGTCGACGAACTGCTTGCGCTCACGCACTTGCGCGCCGATGCGCCGGTCGAGGTGGCGGGCGTCGGCGAGATGCGCCTCGCGGATGCGCTCGGCAAGCACTACGAGATCGCGCGGCCCGGCCCCGACGCGCTCGCGTTTATCGCTTCGCGCGCACGCGGTCAGGGCTTGAACGAACTGCTGCGAGACGAGCGCAAGAATGATCTGAAGAACTGGTTGTGGGGACAACAACTCGCCGACGTGCTGCACGAATTCCCCGTCGAGCTTTCGGCGCACGAATTGACCAGCATGCTCAAGCGCCTGCAGCCGCGGCTCTACTCGATCTCGTCGAGCCCGAAGGCGCATGCGGGAGAGGTGCATCTGACCGTTTCGGCGGTGCGCTACAACAATGGCCGGCGCGAGCGCAAGGGCGTGGCCTCCACGTTCCTCGCGGACCGGGCAACCGGGGGCAGCGTGCCGGTCTTCGTGCAGAAGAGCACGCATTTCCGGCCGCCGCGCCAAGGCGACACGCCGATGATCATGGTGGGCCCCGGCACGGGCGTCGCGCCGTTCCGCGCCTTTCTGCACGAGCGGCGCGCGCATGGCGACACAGGCCGCAACTGGCTCTTCTTCGGCGAGCAGCATGCGGCCAGCGACTTCTACTATCGCGACGAACTCGAGTCCATGCAGAAGGACGGCTTGCTCAGCCGACTCGATCTCGCGTTCTCGCGCGACCAGAAAGAGAAGGTCTACGTGCAGGACCGCATGCGCGAGCATGGCGCGCAATTATGGGCGTGGCTTGCGCAAGGCGCGCACTTCTACGTGTGCGGCGACGCAAGCCGCATGGCGAAGGACGTGGATGCGGCCTTGAGATCGGTCGTCGCGCAGCATGGCGGGATGAGCGGCGAAGCGGCCGGCGAGTACGTCGGCCAGATGGCGCGCGACCGGCGCTATGTGCGCGACGTGTATTGACCGGCAGGCACGCGGCTCGACGCAAATATTGCAGCCGCGCTTCACGCCGGATTCACAGCGAATTCAGGGCAGCGCGTGACCGGCACGCCGCACCCGGCGCGCGCGTCGCGCACGGACGGTCCGCTGACGCGCGCTCGCCGTGCCCAGGTCGGCGAACGGCCCGCCTTCGGCGCTCTTCTTCACGAGCGCATCGGGCATGAGGATCGCGCACAGAAACGTCAGGCTGGCGCCTGCCGTGACTGCCACGACGGACATTGCGAAGGCCTCGAACATCCTGTCCCCCAACGGTAGAATGATGGCGCGCCGGCCAGCGGTGTGGCCATGCCGGCATTTCGCGCAACTTTGGCGTGACTCCATTCTGCGCATTGCGCGCGTGCGAGTCCAAGACGATATTGCGATCGTCGCTATAAGCGCGACTTATGGAGGCAGCCGCCTTGTTGCTCCGTCCGATCCGCTACGTGCTCACCGTGGCCGAGTTGAAGAACTTCACGCGCGCGGCCGAAGTGCTGCACGTTTCGCAGCCGGCGCTTTCGCAGCAGATTCGCCAGCTCGAAGCGGAACTGGGCGGTGCGCTCTTCGACCGCAGCGGCCGCTCGATCAGCCTCACGGATTTCGGGCGCGTCTATATCGAGCACGCGCGCAAGGCGCTCGAGCATCTCGACGCGGGCAAGCGGGCGCTTCAGGACGTGCGCGGCCTTACGCGCGGCTTGCTGCGGCTCGCCTATGCACCCACCTTTGCCGAATATCTGATCGGCCCCGCGCTGCGCCGCTTTCATGCGACGCATCCGGCCATTGCCGTGGAAGTGAGCGAGCGTCCGCTCGAAGAGATCGAGTCGGGCCTCGAGCACGATGCGCTCGATCTGGGCATCGGCTTCACCGACGTGCGCTCGGAGCACATTCAGGCCCGGCCGCTGTTCGCCGAGCACATCGCGCTGCTCGTGGCGACGGGGCATCCGCTCGCGCGGCGGCGCAAGCCCGTGACGGCCGAGGAACTCGACGCGATTCCGCTCGCGATGCTGAGCCCCGACTTCGTGGTGCGCAAGTTCGCCGACGCCTACTTCCACGCTCACCAGTTGCGCCCGCCCGTCATGGTGCAGGCCAATGCGGTGGGCACCGTGCTCAAGCTCGTGAAGGACGGCTCGCTCGCCACCTTGCTGCCCTCGACCGTGCTGCGTGAGCACAAGGGCCTCGCGAGCGTGCCCGTGACGCCCGCGCTGCCGCAGCGCACCGTGGCGCTGCTCGGCCGGCGCCACGCGTCGCGCACCGTGGCCGCGCAGGCGTTCGAGACGCTGCTGCTCGAAATGATCGGCGAGGAAGGGTTCGCGGCGGCGTGAGCCGCAAAGGCGCCCACGGCGCGCCGCGCGAGGCGGCCGCCGGACTTGATGAGGCTTGCGCGGCGCGCGCTTAGCGCATCTTCCGGCGCCAGATCTCGTGGCCCGCGCAGACCGCGAGAAAGACGCCGAACAGGATCGCGGCCACGGAAGCCGGCTCCTCGCCGGAGCCTGCGCCCGCTTGCACGGCGTGAAGCCACATGCCCGCGCCTGCCGCCACCGCCACGAGGCCCAGCACAACACCGAGCGCCAGCACCGCGCAGGGCGCACGCGTACGTTGCCGAATCGTCATATCGCTCCCCGACGAGCGTGTCCTTGCTCTGGCGGGCGGCGTCGCGCGCCACCCGCATGGGGTAACGATACGCCGCTGCGCCCGGTGCTGCATCATCGGCGGATGATGGGCGGCGCAGCCGGCATGCATGAGGCGAATGAAGCGGCGCTAGCTCAAGGCTGTCCGCTCAGCAGAGCGAAATAACGGCGTTCCGCGCTGGCCATGAAGTCGGCCATTGCGGCATTGACTTTCTTCGGGTCGCGTTCGAGAAAACCTTCGAGCATGACCTTCATGCCGTCGACGACGATCTTCTGCGTAGCCGGGTCGTTGAGCGTGCCAAGGCGCACCTGCTGCGCATGGTCGGCGAAACGGCGGATGGTTTCCTGCAGACGCGCATTCTGCACCGCGCCCAGCCACGCGTCGCGAAACGCAATGTTCGCTTCGATCATGGCGTCGCCGTCGTGCTTCTCGTAGGCCTTGAGCGCCTTCTGGTAGGCGCGCTTGAGCGCGTCGTCGAGCCGGCGCTCCAGCGTCGCCGTGGCGCTCGCGGCGGCGCTGGGTTCGAGCAGGCGGCGCACTTCGAAGATCTCGCGCACGTCGTCGCTCGTGAGGATCGGCACGACGAAGCCGCGCGTGGTGCCCGCGAGATAGCCCTCGTTCACGAGACGCAGCAGCGCCTGGCGCACCGGCATGCGGGTGCAGTCGAACTCGTCGGCGATCTCGTAGTCGAGCACGCGGTCGTCCGGGCCGATTGCGCCGCGTCGCAGACGCGCGCGAATTTCGGTGTAGATGGTTTCGGTCAGCGTGGTCTGGCGCAGCGCGGTGCGCCGGGGCAGCTTGGTGACTTTCTCGGAGATCTTCGCGGATGAGTTGGGCATCGGGCGGCAGCGCCTTTATTCTGGATTCAGTATCGGATCTAGGGTAGGGGGCGGGCGCACGCGCTGTCAAGCCACCGCGCGCCGCAGCGGCGCGGGCTCGTTGCCGCGTTGGTCCCGGCGCAGGTCCCCGAAACGGCCCGAAAGCCCCGCGAATCATCGGGGACTTCCCCTAAATTACTTCAGGTCTAAACAATTTTGTTTGACAGCGGCATTTTCTCCGCTTACCTTGCTCTCAACCAAAAAACTGAATTCAGAATGCACGAAGCGGACGGCGGAACACGAAGTGCGCCACGTGCGGGACGAATGTGTCGGGAGTGACGTTCATGCTTTTTCAATCGCTCAAGCCGGGGCTGCGCGGCACCCAGCCGCTCGACCTGATCTGGCTGGCGCTGGGCAGCGTACCGATGGCGGAGTTCGCGGTGCACGCGAAGCCCGCGGCGCTAGTGCTGGACCTGCAACACGGGCTGTGGGAGCGCGGCACGCTCGAAGCCGCGATCGGCGCGGCGGCGCAGCGGGTTCCCGTGATTGCGCGCTGCGCCGAGAACGGGCCCGCGGCCATCTCTCAGGCGCTCGACGCCGGCGCGGCCTCGGTGCTCGTGCCGCTCGTCGAAACCGTCGACGACGCGCGCCGCGCCGTCGATGCGTGCCGCTACCCGCCGCACGGCCGCCGCTCGGGCGGGGGCGTGCGGCCCTTGCTGGCCGGCATCGACGCCATGCTCATGGCCGACCGCGAAGTGGCCGTGGGGCTGCTCATCGAAACCGTGCAAGGCGTGGAGAACGTTGAGGCCATCGCGGCGGTGCCCGGCGTGGACTATCTGTTCATCGGCACCGGCGACCTCGCGCTGTCGCGCGGCACACACGATCCCGCCGTGCTCGAGCGCGACTGCGAGCGTGTTCAGCGCGCCGCGCGTGCGCACGGCCTGCCATGCGGCCTTTTCACGGCAGACGCCCACGCGGCCCACCGCGCCTTCGCCGACGGCTACCGGATGGCGGTGTGCGCGAACGACATCGAACTGGTCCGCCAGGGCTTTCACAGCGCGCTGGCGCAGGCACGCGAAGAAGCCTGAATGGCACCGGCTTGATGTCATTTGAACGGCATTTAAACCGTATTTAAACCGCTTTTAAACCCAGCACGATCGAACCGATTGGAGACGCGATGAACCTCACCCGAGACGCGATCCTGGCCATGCCCGACTCGCCCATCATCGACGTATGGCGCCTGGGCGTCGGGCGTACCGACGTCATCGGCCTGTGGGCGGGCGAAAGCGATTTGCCGACGCCCAAGCCGTTTTGCGACGCGGCCGCCGCGGCGCTCGCCGGCGGCCAGACCTTTTATTCGCAGAACCGCGGCATTGCCCCGCTGCGCGAAGCGATTGCGGCTTATTACCAGCGCCTGTGCGGCGTGACGCTGGAAGATGAGCGCATTGCGGCCACGTGCTCGGGCATGAACTCGGTCATGCTGGTCGCGCAGGCGCTGATCGAACCCGGTGACAACGTCGTGTGCGTGACGCCTTCGTGGCCCAACATCCTGCGCGCCATCACGATCACGGGCGGCGAGGTGCGCGCGGTGCCGCTCGGCCATGGCGACGATGGCTGGCATCTCGATCTGCAGCGTCTCTTCGACGCCTGCGATGCGCGCACGCGAGCGATCTACTACGCGTCGCCCGGCAATCCCACGGGCTGGATGATCGAAGCGGAGCAACAGCGCGCGCTCATGGAGTTCGCGCGCAAGCGCGGCATCGCTATCCTCGCGGACGAGGTGTATCAGCGCATCGTCTACGACCGCTCGCACGCGGCCTCGATGCTCGAATACGCGATGCCCGACGACCCGCTGTTCGTGGTCAACAGTTTCTCGAAGGCCTGGGCCATGACGGGCTGGCGCATGGGCTGGCTCGTCTATCCGCGCGCGATGCTGGAGACCTTCGAGAAACTCATCCAGTTCAACACGAGCGGTGGCCAGGCCTTTTTGCAGGCCGGCGCCACGGTGGCGCTCAACGAGGGCGAGTCGTTCGTGCGCTCGTTCGTCGAGCGCTGCCGCGGCGGCCAGCAAATCGCGCTCGAACGGCTGCGGGCGATGCCGGGCGTGAAGGTGGTGCCGAACCAGGCGTCGTTCTATCTGATGTTCAGCGTGGAAGGCGTGACCGACACGCTCGACTTTTGCAAGCGCGCCGTACGCGACGCGGGCGTGGGCCTCGCGCCCGGCATCGCCTTCGGCGAGGAGTCGGCGCAGCAGATCCGGCTGTGCTACGCGCGCAGCGATGCGAGCCTCATCGAGGCGATGGACCGGCTCGAACGGTTCGTGCGCGGATGATCGGCGACAGCCAAGTCACGCAGGTGATTCGTTATACGAAATAAACGCCGCGCAACGGCGTGTCCACGGAATTCCATCGAAGACATTCCACTCAAGAGAAGAGAGAAAAGAGACCATGCAACGCAAACTCAAGGCTGCGATCGCGACCCTCGGCGTAGGGCTCTCGGGCAGCGCGCTCGCGCAGAGCGCCGTTACGCTGTACGGCATCGTCGATCAGAGCGTGCGCTTCACCACCAACGCGAACGCGCAGAACGACAATCAGGTGCAACTCGCCAACGGCGCCATCACCAATAGCCGCTGGGGCTTGAAGGGCGAAGAGGATCTGGGCGGCGGCATGACTGCGCTGTTTCGCCTCGAAAGCGGCTTCGAGCCGCAAAACGGCACGGTGGACATGAACCGCCTGTTCGGCCGCTATGCCTACGTGGGTCTCTCGGGGCGCCTCGGCACCTTCACGCTGGGCCGCCAGGGCACGGAGTCGTTCAACTTCTTCGGCGACTTCGATCCGCTCACGGTCGGCAACTACACGGCGAACTCCTGGCCGTTCTTCATGACGATCGGCCGTATCGACAACACCGCCGCCTATGCGGGCCAGTTCGGCGGCCTGCATCTGGGCGCGACCTACGGCTTCGGGCAGCAGCCGGGCAGCCTGAGCCAGAACTCGTATTGGGGCCTGCGCGTTTCCTACGATCTCGGGCCGGCGAGCTTCGGCGGCACCTACCAGGAACAGCGCGACCTCTCCAACAACGTGCAGCGCATGTGGGGCGTGGGCGGCAAGTACGCACTCGGCCACGCGACGCTCTTCGTCGGCTACATGGGCGGGCGCGACGCCACCGGTTTCGTGGACGAATCGCTCAACGACCCGAGCCGCACCGTCACCACGGGCTCGTTCGCGCAAAACCCGCGCCGCGACATGACGCTCTTCACCGGCGTGCAATATCAGGCGACGCCCGCGCTCGCGCTCACGGGCGCGTTCTACTACGACGACATGAACGACGTGAACGGCTTCGCGGGCAACGGCGGCAAGCGCTACACGGGCGTGCTGCTCGCCGAGTATTCGCTCTCCAAGCGCAGCCAGGTCTATGCGACCGTCGACTACAACAAGGTGAGCGGCGGCGCGTACACGGAATTGCCGGGCAAGAGCAATCAGTTGGGCGTGGGCGTCGGCATGCGCCATATGTTCTGATTTCGGCGTCACGAGCTTATGAAGGATTACGAATGAATAGTAAATACGACGATTCCACACGGGCCGGCTGGCTGCTCTATCACTCGGTGGGCATGTTTCCAGGTCAGGAGGAGGCGGTGCGCGGCGCGCTCGACACGTTCGCGTCGAGCTGGTGCCGCCCTGACCTCGATCGCTGGGACTATGGTCTCGAAGCGCGCCGCGAGGTGCTCGATTCGTGGGCGCGGCTCGTACATGCGCCCGCACACGCGGTGTTCGCCGCCGAGAACGTGACCGACGCGTTCGCGCGCTTCGTGGGCGCACTGGGCAGCAGGCGGCTCGCGGGCAAGCGCGTGCTGATCGCGGGCGACTGCTTTCCGAGCCTGCACTACATGCTGGCCAATCTGGCGAACGTGCTGGGCTTCACGCTCGACACCGTGCCGCTCGAAAGCGGTGCGGCCTACGTGAGCGACGACGCCTTCATCGCGCGCTGGCACGACGACGTGGCACTCGCCATCGTCACCTGGGTCACGTCCACGGCGTCGAAGCGCGCGGACCTCGCGCGTCTTGTCGCCCATGGCCAGGCGCAAGGCAGCCTGATTGCCGTGGACATCACCCAGGGCGCGGGCATTCTCGATTTCGACGTCACGCACCCGGGCGTGGACTTCGCGGCCACCACCACGCTCAAGTGGCTCTGCGGCGCACCCGGCACCGGTCTCGCGTATCTGGCGCCGGCCCTGATCGACGACGATCTCGCGCCGATGGTGCAGGGCTGGTTCAGCCAGCCGGACCCCTTCAACTGGGACCTTTCGCGCTTTTCGCTCGCCCCCGATGCGCGCCGCTTCGACCACGGCACGCCCTCGTTCCTGCCGTTCGTGGCCTCCGCGCCGGGACTCGCGTGGCGGCTCTCGCCCGCGGCGGCCGGCATGCGCGAGCACAATCTCGCGCTCGCGAGACGCCTCATCGCGCTGTGCGACAGCAAAGGCTACGCGCTGCGCTCGCCGCGCAACGAGAGCGAGCGCGGCGGTAGCGTGATGGCCGATTTGCCCGCGCATGTGGACCCGCGCGCGCTCGAAGCGAAGCTCGCCACCCACGGCGTGCTCGTGGATACGCGCGGCCAGACGCTCCGTCTTTCGCCGGGCGTGCTCACGCAGCCCGCCGTGATCGACAGCCTCTCCACGCTGCTGCCCGCAGCCTGACCTTCACCTGACTCGCTACGCAGTCCGACTCTCCCAAGGGAGCAACGACATGGAAGACACAAGCATCACCTCACGCGAAAAGGGGCTGCACAAGGCGCTTTCGCAACGCCAGATCGCGATGATCGGCATAGGCGGCGCGATTGGCACGGGCCTCTTCATGGGCAGCGGCATCGCCATCGGCTATGCGGGTCCGGCCGTGCTGATCAGCTATGCGATCGCCGCGCTCATCGCGGTCATCATGGTGTTCAGCCTCGCGGAGATGGCGGTCGCGCATCCGACCGCGGGCTCGTTCGGTACGTATGCCGAAATGTATCTGAACCGCTGGACCGGCTTCGTCGTGCGCTACACGTACTGGATCATCGAAGTGGTGGCGGTGGGCGGCGAGGCCATCGCCGTGGGCGTTTACATGGGCTTCTGGTTTCCCGGCGTGCCCGTGTGGATGTGGTCGATGGCGTTCGGCATCGCGCTCGTCTACGTGAACTGCCGCTCGGTCACGAACTTCGGCTCGTTCGAGTACTGGTTCGCGCTCATCAAGGTGGTGGCGATTCTCGGCTTCATCGTCGTGGGCCTCGCGCATCTGTTTGGTCTCGGCACCGGCACGGCGGCGGTGGGCATGCACAACCTCACGGGCTTGCCGGGCGGCTTCATGCCTCACGGTTTTGGCGGCGTCTGGATGGGCGTGCTGATGGCGATCTTCTCGTTCTATGGCGTCGAGATCGTGGCCGTGACCTCGGGCGAGGCCAAGGACCCGTCGAAGGCGATTCCGAACGCGTTGCGCTCGATGGTGCTGCGCCTCACGCTGTTCTATATTCTCGCGCTCGGCATCATGGTGGCGTATCTGCCGTGGACGGAAGCGGGGGCGAAGGTCGTGCAGCAGAGCCCATTCGTGAAGTTGTTCGCCCATGCGGGCATTGCTCATGCGGCAGGGCTCATGAACTTCGTCGTGATCACGGCGGCGTTGTCGAGCATGAACACGAACATCTATCTCTCGTCGCGCACGCTGTTTTCGCTGGCGCGTGGCGGCTACTCGCCGCGCTGGATCGGCCAGCTCTCGGCCAACGGCACGCCGCTCGTCGCGACGCTGATCTCGGGCGCGGGCATTCTGGCTGCCGCGGCGGTGTCGTTCTTCAGCCCGCTCGCGTACAACTACCTGTTCGGCATCGCGCTGTTCGGCGGCATCTTCGTGTGGATCGTGATTCTCGTGACGCACCTGCGCTTCCGTCGCGCATGGCGTGGCCGCGCGCTGCCCGTGCGCATGCCGTTCTTTCCGGTTGCGCAGATCACGGGCATCGCGCTGCTCGCCGCGATTCTCGTGACGATGGGGCTCGACACCGAGTTCTGGGACATCTCGTGGATCGTGGGCGTACCCTGGCTCGTAGGGGTGTCGCTGGTGTACTTCGTCTATCGCAAGCGGCTGGCGCAGGCGCCGCTGGCCGACGCCGCCGGAGTTTGAGTTAGCGGGTGATGTGCAATGCGCGCATGCCTTCAGCCGGCATGCGCGCGAGCGACCCGGCAAGCCGCCAGATCCCACGCGGCACAGCCAACGCTCTTGAAAAAGACCGGCGCTACGGGCTTGAGATCACCCTTGATCGCCGCAGCCAGCGCATTCACGTTCGCCCAGTCGACGCCCGCCTGAATCAGGTCGCCGGCCTCGTGCTTCGCGCCCGCGGGATCGTCGACGACGAGGAAACTGCTGTCCACAGTCGCTTTGCTCACTTCCGCCGCCGCAGGCGTGAACGCGCCGACGCCGACGACCAGACGCCCGGCCCGCGCAGGCGCGGTATAAACGGGCGTTTGACTCGTCGTGACCGTCACGACGACATCGACCGAATCGGGAATATCGCCGTCGAGCGCGCGGAGATTGGGCGCGATCGCACGCAGCGATTCGACGAAGTGCTGCGTGCGCTCCGGCGTCGAGCCCTTCGCAAGCAACCGCGCCTGCGGAAAGAGCGCCGCGAACGCTTCCACATGATTGACGGCCTGTTTTCCCGTGCCGATGATGAGGATCTCCTGCGGCGCGCTCGCGTGCAGGCACATGATGCCGAGCGCGCTGACCGCCGCGGTCCGGCGCCCGGTGACCGTGGGCCCGTCGAGCACGAACAGCATCTCGCCCGTGTGCGCGTCGCACGCAATGACCTGTCCGTGGATGGTCGGGAGTTGCCGCTTGCCGTTTGTCGGGCACACGTTGACCAGCTTGTGGATCGCAATGTCGCTCGCGCTCGACGGCATCGAAAGCATCACGCCGCCTTCCTGCAAGGGGATGACCAGACGTTCAGGACTCACAATCTTTCCGTCGGCGTATTCCACGATGGTTTCGCGCAGCATCTGCACGAGCGTCGGATAGTCGAGCAGCGCGGCCGTGGCGTGCGCGTCGAAAGTTTTGACTGGCGGAGGGGTCATGGCTGGGAAGACTCGCTTTGGAGAAGTCGCTTAAGTGGATTCAATTTAAACCACATTTGGCTGGTTATCAATCCATGAATCCGGTGTGTTGACCTTGGCTGGAATTCCTGCAGGCCACATCGACGCAATATGGGTACGCAGCGGCTCGGGTGGTTTTTGCTATGGTCGTAAGTGGTATATTGGAGACCAACGCTCCGACCGATCCAACATGGCTTCCGCACGCATCGATTTCCCCGCGAATTTCCGCCCCCTCCAGATCTACGAGCAGGTCTGCGAAAAGATCCGCGCCGAGATCCGGGCTGGTATTTATCTTCCGGAATCGCGCCTGCCTTCCGAGCGCGAACTGGCTGCCCTGTTCGGCGTCGGGCGTCCGGCCGTGCGTGAGGCGATCGGCGCGCTCCAGAACGAAGGCCTCGTCGTCACGCGCAGAAATTCGGGCACCTACGTCGCGGCGAATGCGCCCGACGTGCTCGCGCGGGCCAGCGCGCCAGCGGGCATGGCCGAAGCCAGTCTCGTCGAGCCCGATTACAGCCCGTCGGCGACGCTGGACGTCCGCCTGATTCTCGAACCCGCCATTGCGCGCCGGGCGGCGGCCCACAGGAAGCGCGACGCGCTGGCCGAGCACTATCTCGCGCAGATGGAGACGCTCACCGATGTTTCGGACCCCGAAGAACGTGCGCTCTGGAACAACAGCGACCGCCTGTTTCATCGCCAGCTTGCGGTGATGACCGGCGATGCGCTGCTCGTGAAGCTCGCCCAGGAGATTGCCGACACGATGGACCAGTCCTTGTGGAAGCGTCTCAAGGACGACGGCATTTACGATCCCGCCCGCATTCGCCTTTACGTCGCGGAGCACCGGCTCATTTACGAAGCCATCGTGACCGGCGACGCAGACGCTGCCGCGTTCTACGTGGAGCAGCATATCCATCGGGTCCAGCGCGATATCGCGCCCCTCTGATACGCGCGACTCCGACTATCGGCGCGAAGATCGGGAATGGCAGGCAAAAAAGGCGCACGCCGGGAAGAACCCGGACGTGCGTCGCAAACCCCAGGTACGGGGGAGAATGGGTCTTAGCGCACGAGGAAGCCGTAGGTGAGCGGATCGCGTTCGTCGATGATCCACTGCGCGAAACCGCAGATATACGCCTCGCCCTCGACTTCGGGAATCACGGCGGGCATGCCATTGACCGAAGTCTCGCGCAGCACGCGGCCCTTGAATATCGTGCCGACGATGGACTCGTTCACGAGCGTTTCGCCGGCCTTCAGTTCGCCGCGCTGATAGAGCTGCGCCACGCGTCCGCCGGTTCCCGAGCCCGTGGGCGAGCGGTCGACTTCGCGATCGGCGAACACGCAGCAATTGGCCTGAGTCGACCCCGCATGGCGCGGCGCGTTGGCAATGATCGTCCCGTAGATGTGATTGATCTCGGGAATCTCCGGATGCTGGACCGGGAAGGCCTTGTTGGCGGCTTCCTTGACTTCGGCGCCGAAACGAATGAGCTTTTCGACCGCCGATTCGCGCACCGGCAGATCGAAAGGCGCGCCGTCGACATAGAAATAAAACGCGCCGCCGTAGGCGATATCGCCCGTGACTTTGCCGAAGCTCGGCGTTTCCACCGTCACGTCGCGCTTCCACAGGAATGACGGCACGTTCACGAAGCGCACGCTGCCCGCGTGCTCGCCGTCCCACTTCACGAAGGCCTCGATGAAACCGCAGGGCGCGTCAATGCCGACCCGCGTTTCGGGCGTCGTCCGCTGCACCCAGCCCAGCTCGACGGCCGCCGTGGACAGCGCAATGACGCCGTGGCCGCAATGGTCGCTATAACCTTCGTTGTGCAGAAAAATCACGCCGAAGTCCGCGCCCGGCGAAATGGGCTCGGTGAGATAGCCACCATACATGTCCGCGTGGCCGCGCGGCTCGAACATCAGCGCGCGGCGGATATCGTCGGCGTTTTCCTTGAGCCACGCGCGGCGCTGCACGATGGTGTCGCCCGGCAGGCGCGGCAGGCCGCTCGTGACGATGCGGAATGCCTCGCCGCCGGTATGCACTTCGACGGTAGAAATAGTACGTGTCGGTTTCATGAGAGTCGAATGGTCAAGCGGATGAGTGACTTACTGGGCATAGGGCGCGGGGAGCCCGTTGCGAATGACATAAACCGTGGTGGGCGCGCCGACGAGATCGCCCTTCGCGTCGAACGAATAGGTGCCCGCGACGCCCTTGTAATGTTCTTTGGACAACTGATCGATGAGCTTCGCCTTGTCCGTGGTCGTGCCGGCCTTGACCATCGCGTCGGCCAGCAGCTTCACGCCGTCGTAGTAGTTCACCGCATAGACCTGGGTGTCCATATGGTAGGCGTCGTGGTACTTCTTCAGGAAGTCGCGGCCTTCGGGCGTCTTGTCCAGCGCGACGCCACCCTGGGCGCAATAGACGATGGAGGCCGCATCGCCGGCCACCTTGCCCATGTCGGCCGAGCAAATGCCGTCGCCGCCCAGCAGCTTGGCGCGCAGGCCGCGCTGACGCATCTGCCTGGCCATGGGCGCGCCCTGGGCCGCGTAGCCGCCGAAGAAGATCACATCGGGATTTTCGGCCTTGATGGCCGTGAGGATGCCGAGGAAGTCGGTCGCCTGGGAATTCGTGAACTGATGATCGACGATCTTCAGGCCATTGGCTTTCGCGACGTCTTCGAACTGCTGGGCCACGCCCTGGCCGTAGGCCGTTCTGTCGTCGATGATGGCGGCCGTTTTGGCGTGGAGCGTCTTGACCGCGAATTCGGCCATCGTGCCGCCCAGTTGCTCGTCGCTCGCGCCGATGCGGAAAATATTCTTGAAGCCCTGCTGCGTCAGCGCGGGATTGGACGCGACGGGCAGCATCGGGATATTCGCGCTGTGATAGACGCGCGATGCCGGGATCGCCACGCCGGAGTTGTACGGACCGATGACGGCGACCACGCCGTGATCGACCAGATTCTGGGCGACCTGCACGCCGACCTTCGGGTCCGCCTGGTCGTCCTGCGAATCCAGTTTGAAGGTGACCGCCTTGCCCGCGACGCTCACGTGCTGCGCATTGAGCTCGTTGATAGCGAGGCGCGCGCCATTCTCATTGTCCTTGCCGTTGGCCGCCTGCGGACCGGTCAGCGGGGCGGAATGCCCGATAACGACGACTTCCTGCGCGTGGGCCGCGACTGCGCCGAATGCCGAAGCGGCGACTACGGCGGTAATGAGTTGACGCATGATCGGTCTCCCAAATTGGTTTTGGAGAGACCAATGTATTGCAGCGGTGGTGCGATAGCAAGCACTTTTCAAAAAGAGGTGTTGATCGTGGTCCTAGGGGAAACCAGATGCCGGCTTTTACGAATGCGCCTCGCTGGGCGAAGGCCGGGCGTCAGGCGGTGATCGCGCGGGCCTTGCGGTAGACGCGCTTTACCTGGGCCCATGCCAACGGCAATTCGATTAATCGTCCACGCGCATTGAGCACCACGAGCCGCGATTCATGGCAGGTTTCGCGATCTGCCCAGCGCGCCTTGTAGTCGCCGTGCAGGGGCCGGAAATCGAAATCGCGGCCATTCGCATGGGCCCATTGGGCCAGGTACTCGACCAGCAGGTTGCCGACGGAATACACGCTGAACGCCTCGTCATACGTCGTGATCAGGTACTCGATCGCACGCGCGCCAACGAGATTGACCGAAGCGGCCACCGGCTGCCCGTCGACTTGCACGCAGGCGACAAGCGGCATGCGGCTGAGGTCGATCTTGCGCGCAAGGTCGATGAAAAAATCGCGCATGCGGTCATCCATCAGATAGCGCGACTCGATTCCGCGCTTGAGCGCCCATTGGCGTTTGTTCGCAAACAGCCAGGTCAAGACGCGCGCCGTTTCGTCCGCGCTTTCACACCAGCCGATACGGACTTCGCCGTTGCGCCGCAGCCGTTTGATACTGGAGCGCAGCGCGGCCCGCAACGTGGCATGCCGTGTCGCGAGGAAATCGCTCCAGGCGGGGTAGGCGCGCAGCCCGATCGCGTAGCCGGGCATGACGCGCCAGCGGGCAGGCAGCGACGCCTGCACCCATGATTGCGGCGCCGCATTGAGCGCACGCTGCAGCGCGCTGCCGTTTTCGAGCATGGGAATGTGCAGCACGTCGGCGTGAATGCGCAGGATGGCCTGGACCGCGGCGTCGTAGAGCTCGGTGCGGCGCGTATCGGCGATCAAGGGGCCGCCGTATTCTTCGCCGCATCCGCAACCGGGCGCCTCGGCGCTGCGCAGTGCGCCCTTGCGCGTGATTGCAACGGGCCATAGCACGAGCAACTCGTGGGCATCGCGCACCGTCGCGACTTCGATCGTTGCGCCGAGCGCCATGGCCGCGGCCGCCGCGGCCTCGAAGTAAGCAAAGTCGATGAAAGGCGAATGGGCTTCGGCCGATGCGGAAAGCGCGCGCCATTGCGGCTCGAAGGCGCGCAGGGCGTCGATGGTTCCGCAGGTGAGCAATTCGTAGCGCAAAGCAGCGGGTGAGAGCGTCGACGCGGGCATCGCGACCGTGGCAGTCGGCACAGGCTTATCCTCTCTCGATGAGTTTTTCGCGGCGGCGAGGGGCGCTCAGTCTTCGAGGGAAGCGCTGAGCCGGTCCTTGGTTTCAATGCGGCGATGGCGATCCGAAAATTTGTCGGGGCGTGCGCCGCGCAAGCTCTGCCAGATGACGACGCTCTCCGCGTCTTCCGGCCCAAAACCCACTTCGCCGCGGTCGTAGGGAAATACCCCGGCAAACCAGCGTTGCAAATGGCTCGATGCGTCGAAAACCGCTCCGCAAACCGGGTTGTCGTACACGATGAAGAGGTGCTCGATGGTGCCGTTCGCGAGCGCTGACTCCAGCTTGTCGAGCAACTCCGCCATCAATTCGGGGCCGAACGGATTGAACAGGAATACGACCACCTTGCCCGCCGGAAACCGCAACTCGGCGGCATTGGCGTGCAGCGCGCGAATAGGCGGCCTTTGTGGATAGTGCCGTGCCATGACGACGGAATTTTCGTTAGCTATCCTCACAAGGTCCGCACTGATGTCGTAGCCCAGCGCCAGCGCGAACGGATATTCGGAGGCGACGACCATGGGCCGGCCCTTGCCGCAGCCAATGTCGATAAAGGTATAGCCGGCGATATCGCCGAGCGTGTCGAGCGCGCGGCGGATGATCGTGGGCTGCGAGCCCATGTAAGGCCGCAGTTGCCCAACGAGGTGGGCGTCACGGTGCGCGATGGGCGGATCCACGAGGCCGCTCGTGTCCGTTCCATACTGAAGATCGATCGGATGGCGGCGCAGACACCCCGAGTAGACCGCGCGCAGCACCGGTACACGAATGCAGATACGCCGTATCGGGGGCGTGAACATGGCCCGCTGGACCCCATCGGGCAACCACGCCACGGCGTTCAGCAGCGGTTGCTTGAGTACACGTCCGAGCGCTATTCGGGGGCTGCCATGAGAGGTCGTTCGCATGGAGTGTTTGCCGTGAATATTGCGGAAAGGTCTCTTGTCCTGCTTCGATCATCGCACGGTAGCGCGCATAGCTGCCGCCATTCATCGGTTCAATTAGGACAAAACGGCGGATGCGGCACGTGAACTGAACCCCGCCAAAACAAAATCGCCCTTGCAGCGAGATACGCTGCAAGGGCGATTTACGTGAATGAGGCAAGACGCCTCGTACCGGACGAGGCCGGGCGGGGTAGCCCCCAGCCCAGCCTCCCGGCTTCGCGCGCGGCTTACTTCGCCACGGCTTCGAGTGCTGCGTTGAACGTCTTGCTCGGGCGCATGACTGCGGCGAGCTTCGCGAAGTCCGGCTTGTAGTAGCCGCCGATGTCGACCGGCTTGCCCTGCACCGCGGCGAGCTCGCTCACGATGGTCTGCTCGTTCTCGGCCAGCGCCTTCGCGAGCGGGGCGAAGTGAGCGGCGAGCTCGGCATCGTCCTTCTGCGCGGCCAGCTCTTGCGCCCAGTACATCGCGAGGTAGAACTGGCTGCCGCGGTTGTCGAGCTCGCCCGTCTTCGGCGACGGGCCCTTGTTGTTGTCGAGCAGCTTGCCGGTGGCGGCGTCGAGCGTCTTCGCGAGCAGCTTGGCGCGCGCGTTGTTCGTCTTGATGCCGAGGTCTTCGAGCGAGACGGCCAGCGCGAGGAATTCGCCGAGCGAATCCCAGCGCAGGTGGTCTTCCTGTACGAGCTGCTGCACGTGCTTCGGCGCCGAGCCGCCCGCGCCCGTTTCGTACATGCCGCCGCCCGCCATCAGCGGAACGATCGAGAGCATCTTCGCGCTCGTGCCCAGCTCCATGATCGGGAACAGGTCGGTCAGGTAGTCGCGCAGGATGTTGCCCGTGACCGAGATCGTGTCCAGACCGCGGATCACGCGCTCGAGCGAGTAACGCATCGCGCGAACCTGCGACATGATATGGATCTCGAGGCCGTCCGTGTCGTGGTCCTTCAGGTAGGCCTCGACCTTCTTGATCAGCTCGTTTTCGTGCGGACGGTACGGGTCGAGCCAGAACACGGCCGGCATGCCCGAGTTGCGCGCGCGCGTGACGGCGAGCTTGACCCAGTCGCGGATCGGCGCGTCCTTCACGAGGCACATGCGCCAGATGTCGCCCTGCTCGACTTCCTGCGTGAGCGCGTCGATGACTTCGCCCGTGGCGTTGTCGACGATGCGCGCCGTGCCGTCTTGCGGGATCTCGTAGGTCTTGTCGTGCGAGCCGTACTCTTCGGCCTTCTGCGCCATCAGGCCGACGTTGGGCACCGTGCCCATCGTGCGCGGATCGAATGCGCCGTTGGTCTTGCAGAAGTTGATGATTTCCTGGTAGATGCGCGCGAACGTGCTTTCCGGAATCAGGCACTTGGTGTCGGCCGGGCGGCCGTCGGCGCCCCACATCTTGCCGCCGGCGCGGATCATCGCGGGCATCGACGCGTCGACAATCACGTCGTTCGGCGCGTGCAGGTTCGAGATGCCCTTGGCCGAGTCGACCATCGCGAGCGACGGACGGTGCTCATGGCACGCGTGCAGGTCGCGGATCACTTCTTCGCGCTTCGATTCGGGCAGCGCTTCGATCTTCGTGTACAGATCGACCATGCCGTTGTTGACGTTCACGCCGAGCTCTTCGAACAGCTTCGCGTGCTTCTCGAACGCGTCCTTGTAGAACGTGCGCACGGCGTGGCCGAACACGATGGGGTGCGAGACCTTCATCATGGTGGCCTTCACGTGCAGCGAGAGCATGATGCCGGTCTTGCGCGCATCTTCCATCTGCTCTTCGTAGAACGCGAGCAGCGCCTTCTTGCTCATGAACATGCTGTCGACGATCTCGCCGGCCTGCAGCGAAACCTTCGGCTTGAGGACGATGGTCTCGCCGCTCTTCGTCACGAGTTCCATGCGCACTTCGCGCGCGCGGTCGTTCGTGATCGACTTTTCGCCGTGGTAGAAGTCGCCGTGTTTCATGTGCGCGACGTGCGTGCGCGAAGCCATGCTCCACTCGCCCATGCTGTGCGGGTGCTTCTTCGCGTAGTTCTTCACGGCGAGCGGCGCGCGGCGGTCCGAGTTGCCTTCGCGCAGCACCGGGTTCACCGCGGAGCCGAGGCACTTCGAGTAGCGCTTCTGAATGGACTTTTCTTCGTCGGTCTTCGGGTCTTCCGGATAGTCGGGGACCTTGAAGCCCTTGTTCTGCAGTTCCTTGATCGCGGCAACGAGCTGCGGCACCGAAGCGCTGATGTTCGGCAGCTTGATGATGTTCGTTTCCGGCAGCTGCGTGAGGCGACCGAGTTCGGCCAGATTGTCCGGCGCGCGCTGGTCTTCGCTCAGGAACTCCGGAAATTCGCCGAGGATACGGCCCGCCACGGAAATATCGCTGGTCTCGACGTTCACGCCGGCCGGCGCAGCGAAGGTGCGGATGATCGGCAGAAACGCGCTGGTGGCGAGCAGCGGCGCTTCATCGGTCAGGGTATAGATGATGGTGGGTTGCTGAGTACTCATCGGCTTCTTGGCGGGGTTCAAAAACGGGGTGGTAAGACCACCGGCTGCGCGCAGTCGGCGAAACACCTGGATTTTGCCTCAATTTGCGGAGCTCTGGGGGCTTACTGTCCATCGATTTCATATTGTGGAAAGCCGTTGCGCGGTCCTGATTGGCCGCGAACGTGGCGCGTTTGCACCGATCGGGCGCACGCGCGCTGAAAACGTTCACAGCCTGGGAGGCCGCCGGGTAAGGCCTCGCGGGGTGTCGTGGGCGATTCCCGCGCGCCGTGCGTGATTTTTTGTTCGAGCCGTCGATTGCTTGTCAAGGTGGTAAAGACCCTTGTAAAAAGGGGAAGGAATCGGGCAGTCTTATAGAAGAATTTTTTGCCGCTCGAGGTCGTCGCGGGGGCGATTTCCGGGTCGACGGGAAGCGTATTGATGCCGGGTCGGTGCACGAATCTAAATAAAGTGTGGGGTGCCGATATCTGGGTTGGCCAATCCAGCATCCGGTCGAGTGGATTTCCGCGGCCATCGCTCACTTCGATGGCCGCGTAAAAAACGCAACCCGGTTCGACAGAACGAAAATCCATCGCATTCCACATAGCGGCCATATCGGCCCCGCATGGCATCACAAAACGCGCGAATTTGGGTTTCAACCAGGTGTCTCGATGCTCCGGTGCCAATAAGCTGCAAGCTGTGTCGCATTTCGAATGCGTGCGGCGGCGGCTTGCTGCGTCTCGCGAGCGCGCACCGCGACGCGAAAACGATGACGACGCAAGGATCTGCGCCGAGGAGACCGCGTGCGCTTCGTTTCGCATTGCGTGCGATACATCGGCCTTTTGCTCTCCCCATGCTTACAAAATGTAATGAGGTATTCCGATGTCGATAGAAAAATCCGCGGAAATAGCCGCCCGATTCGACCGGCTGCCGCCGTCGCGCACAGTCTGGACGATGGTGGTTCTGCTTTCGCTCGGCGGGGTGTTCGAGTTCTATGACCTGTTTTTCACCGGCTACGTGGCGCCGGGCATGGTGCATTCGGGCCTCTTCACGCCCGAGTCGCTCGGCTTCTTTTCCGCGCTCGGGCCGCTCAAGGTCGCCGGCTTCGGCACCTTCGTGTTCTCGACGTTCGCGGGGCTGTGGGTCGGCGCGCTGGTGTTCGGTCAGGTGGCCGACCGCTACGGGCGCCGCATCATCTTTACGTGGTCGTTGATCTGGTACGTCGCCTGCACGGCCATCATGGCGTTCCAGACGACGGGCCTCGGGCTCAATATCTGGCGCTTCATCGCCGGCATCGGCATCGGCATCGAGCTGGTCACGATCGACACGTACATCTCCGAGCTGATTCCGAGCGCCGAGCGCGGGCGCGCCTATGCGGTCAACCAGTTCATCACGTTCAGCGTGGTGCCCGTGGTGGCGTTTCTCGCATACATCCTCAAGGATACGCAGCCGCTCGGCCTCGATTACTGGCGCGTCGTGATTCTGATCGGCTCGGTGGGCGCGGTGGTGGTGTGGTTCCTGCGCCGCAACATCCCGGAAAGCCCGCGCTGGCTCGCGCGCCACGGACATGTGGACGAAGCGGAGCGCATCGTTGCTGAAATCGAGCGCCGCGTGGTGGCCGAGAAGGGCATCGAGCTCGCGCAGCCCGGCGCCATTCAGCTCGAAAAGGGCGGCCGCGGCTCGCTCGGCGAAGTGCTGCGCCCGCCTTATCTGCGCCGTACGGTGATTCTCTCGATCTTCAACATGGCGCAGGTGATCGGCTTCTACGGCTTCGCGGCCTGGGTGCCAACGCTGCTGATCGATCGTGGCATTCACGTCACGCAGAGCCTTGCCTATGCGTTCGTGATCGCGATCGCGAATCCGTTCGGACCGCTAATCGGTGTGTGGTTCGCGGACAAGCTCGAGCGCAAGACGCAGATTGTCGGCGGCCTTCTGATCATGGCGATTGTTATCGCGCTCTTTTCCCAGGCCTCGCAGCCCTCGGTGCTGATCGTGCTGGGCGTGCTGTTCACGCTGGCGTCGAACGTGATGTCGTATGCCTACCATGGCTACCAGGCCGAGCTTTACCCCACGCGCGTGCGTGCCCGCGCGGTGGGCTTCGTGTATTCGTGGAGCCGGATCGCGGCGGCGTTCGCGGGGCTGGCCATCGGTATTCTGCTGCATCACTACGGCGTGCCGGGCGTGGCGATTTTCATCGGCGTGGCGATGTTCGTGGGTATTGTGATGATTCTGCTCGGGCCGAACACGCGGGGTTTGGCGCTTGAGGATATTAGTCATTGAGTGAGTAGGGGCCGCCGTGCCACCACGTCGAGCGATGTGGTGGCACGCGCGGATAAATCGTTGTGTACGCATCGAACTGAAGAAGTTATCCCCCGCGCGGAGATCAGGAATTTCAGAAAATCTCCCATTCACGCTATTGCGTATTTTATTAAGCCACTGCAATTAAAACGACCTTCAATTATCCACGGCGCATAGGCTAAAAACTCGTCTTGACAAAGCGCTGCGAAACCTCCTATTTTTCCTCTGCCGAGTTTCATTACGAAATATTTCAGCCGGCTAATTGGCGCAAGGCGGTACAAGTTTCCGGAATCAAGCGATTTATATAGTTAGTAATCCGGAATAATTGCCGATCCGGTGAATTGAATTAAAACTGTCGGAATATAGAAAGCTTGATGTCAGCCATTGCGTGCCGACGAATCCTGCATGTGCGGTCTGTTTTCCCCAACGCGTCTCCGCGGCGAAGGCGCCCTTTGTGTAGCGGTACTTCACCATTCACAGGGACAGAAATGAATCCAGACAGTAGCTCCAGCAAGGGCCGCCCGCGCAGCGTGGGCTGGCTAGCCGCGCCCTGCGCGTTGATCGTTGGCGTGCTGATGCTCGCGGGATGCGGCGGCGGCGATGGCAGCTCCGGGTCTTCTGGGGCGAGCGCAATGAACGAGGTGGCCGCGAATCAGCAATCGCAGAATGGCAACCAGCAAGGGCAAAATCGCAATCAGCCTTATGTGGACCCGATCGCCTATTCGCCCAATGCAGGCGACGCGCTTGCGCTCAAGAAAGTCGCGGAAAAGGCGGCGATTATGCATTATCAATGGACAGCGGGAAAAACGACGGTCAATTACACGACCACCACGGGCCATTTAACGGCTTCGAATCCGGACGGCACGCCTGAAGCGACGATGTCGTACGTCGCCTATACCGCGCCGAGCACGAACGGCACGCCGCGGCCCGTCACGTTCATCTATAACGGCGGGCCAGGCTCGGCGTCGATCTGGCTGCGGCTGGGTTCGTTCGCGCCCACGCGTGTGGCCACGCCCGACCCGTTGATGACGAACTGGCCGAACTTTCCGCTCGTCGATAACGCGGACAGCCTGATCGATACCACGGACATGGTCTTCATCGATCCTCCGGGCACGGGGCTTTCGGAGGCCATCCAGCCGTACACGAACCAGAGCTTCTGGGGCTGCGATCCGGACGTCAACGTGATGCGCGATTTCATCATGCGCTATCTCGCGGTGAACAACCGCAGCGGCTCGCCCATCTATCTCTATGGCGAATCGTATGGCACGCCGCGCACGGACATGCTTGCGCTCGCGCTAGAGACGGCCGGCGTCAAGCTCACGGGCATCGTGCTGCAGTCGTCGATCCTGAATTATTTCGCCGATGCGATCGAGGCCACGGCCATCACGGCTTCAACAGAGGGCCTCGCGCTCGATACCGATACGCTCGCGGGCTACTACCCCGGCTATGCCGAGGTGGCCGCGTACTTCAATCAGGTATCGCCGCCGATGATCGATCAGGGGCTCTTTGCCTATCAGTCGGAGATCTTCGCGACGGGCCAGTACAACCATTTCGGAAAATACGCGCAATCGTGGGTGCTGAGCCAGCTTGGCATACCCGACGCGCTCGGCACGCCCGTGTTCCCGCCCGCGCGCACGCTCGATTCGTGGCGTTGGCCATCGAGCCTGACGTTGCAGGCGCTACAGGGCTATTTCAACGCGAATCCGTTCAATCTCGAACTGATTCCGGGTACCACCATCGGCCGTTACGATGGACGCGTGTCCTTGCCCAATTCGGACCCGCGCTTGCAGAGCGACAGCGACCCGTCGGACATTCTGATCTCGCAGCCGTTCACGACCGCGCTGGCGACGCAGATGCCCGATTACCTCGGCTACCGCGCGCCGAACGCGACCTATATGCCGCTGAACGACAACATCATCAACGTATGGGACTTCTCGCACGACGGTCAGCCGCTGCCCGATACGCTGCCTGATCTGCTGGGCGCGATTCAGCTGAATCCGCAGTTGAAGGTGCTGTCCGAAAACGGCTATCACGATCTCGCCACACCGTTCTTCAATACGGAGAAGCAACTCGCGCGTCTGCAAACGGTGAAGGGACTGGCGCCGAACCTGCAGGTGAACTTCTTCCAGGGCGGACACATGATTTATCTGGACGACGTGGCGCGTCCGAAGATGAAGGCCGATCTCGCGAACTACTACGCCGGACAGCCCATTGCGCTGGCGCTTTCGCTCTGGACGTTGCCCGCGCCGTGGTCCGACGAGAGCCCGGCCGGCACGCCCACGACGCCGACGACGGCCACGGCACAGGCCACGGCAACGCAGTAAGCTTGAGAGACGGGTCCCCGGCGAGCCGGGGACCGCATGCCCATCCCTTGGCACACCCATTGAATGCGAGTGATCATGTCCGAATTCGATAAGCTGTGGCGCCTCGCGCCGCTAATCGTGCTCGCTGCCGTGGTCGGCAACGCGCAGGCGGCCACCCAGGCCGTGGCACCCGTCACGCTCCCGCAAGGCGGGCACGGCGTGGACGGCCCGTTTTTCCCCACCAACCGTCCGATGCCCGTGACGCCATCCACAGGCACGCAGTTGCAGCAAGAAGCGCAAAAGCGCATTGAAGCGCGGCTAGGCGCGAATTCGGTGCTGAGCAACGGCGCCTCGATCACGAAGGCGCAGGCGCAAAGCAATGGCCTCGGCTATATCGCGCAGCACTTCGACCAGATCGATACGGCGCATACGGGCCGCGTCTCGATGAGCGACGTGCAGCAATATTTGCAGCAGCAAAAGCGCCAGTAATCGTTAGCACTGCTTTGCGGATTGGCGTCTCCGTGCGCGGGGCCCGATCCGCAAGCTCTTATTTCGGCGACACGTCGATATCGCCGAAATACTTGTGCGCGAGCGACGTGACGGTGCCATCGGATTCGAGCGTCGCGATGGCCACATTCAGGCGCTGGCGCAGCGCATCGTCGCCTTTGCGCAGGCCGAACGCCACGCCGCTGCCAAGGATCGTGTCGTCGCGCACCGGTGCGCCGACGAACGCAAAGCCCTTGCCGTCGGGCCGCGAAAGAAAGCCCGACTGGCCGGCGGGCGCGAGCAGGAGCGTCGCGTCGAGGCGTCCCGACGCGAGATCGGCGTAGATCTGGTTCTGGTCCTGGTAGGGCACGACGTTCACGCCTTTGGGTTGCCAGTGCACCTTTGCGTAGGTTTCCTGAATAGACGATTGCAGCACACCCACCTGCTTGCCCTTGAGCGATGCCGCGGTGGGCGTGAGGCCGCTGTCGCTGCGGGCGATCAGGCGCGTGGGGACGCGATAGATCACGGTGGTGAAGTCGATGGCTTCGCGGCGCCTGGCCGTTGCGTTCATCGCGGAGTTGATGGCGTCGAACTTGCGTCCGTTCAGCGCGGGGATCAATCCATCGAACGAGGTCTCGACCCACTTGCAGGTGAGATGCGCCGTGGCGCACACGGCATTGCCGATGTCGATGTCGAAGCCCTGCAGGCTGCCGTCCGCGGCCTTGGATTCGAATGGCGGATACTGCGCCTCCACGCCGAAGCGTAGCGTCGTCGTCTGCGCGAACGCCGGAAGCGCGGCACAGGCGCAGGCGAGTGCGAGCAGCAGCTTGGGTAGCTTCATGGTGATCTCCTGTCGATCGTCCCTGGCGCTTTGGCACTTGGGCGATGCCATACAAAGTGGCGATGGTTGTCGTTTGTTGTACGAAATATTCGCAGCGGTCCGCGTTCGCTCAGATTGCGCACAGCCGGCGCGCGCCTTCGAGCAGGGTGGCGTCGTCTTTCGAAAAGCTCAGGCGGATGAGGCCGTCGTCGGTGCCGTCCGTGTAGAACGCGGAGAGCGGAATGGTCGCCACGCGCGCGTCGCGAATCAGGCGCAGCACGAAATCGCTGTCGCGCTCGCTGGAGAACGCGCGAAAGCGGGCGAGCAGGAAGAAGCTGCCGGCGCTCGGCAGCAGTTCGAAACGCGAGCCGGCCAGCGCCTGCACGAGCAAGTCGCGCTTGCGTTGATAGAACGCGCCCAGGCCGAGATACGTCGCCGGCTCGGCGAGCGCTTGCGCGAACGCGTATTGCATCGGGGTATCGGCGGCGAACATCATGAACTGATGGACTTTGCGGATTTCTTCCATCAGCGCGGCTGGCGCGAGGCAATAGCCGACGCGCCAGCCCGTCACGTGATACGACTTGCCGAACGAGGAAACGATCACGCTGCGCTCGGCCAGTTCGCGGTGGCGCGCCATGCTCTGGTGTTGCACGCCGTCGAACACCACATGCTCGTAGACCTCGTCGGAGAGAATCACGATGTCGGTGTTGCGCGTGAGCGCCATGAGACGCGCGATGTCGTGCTCGTCGAGGAGCGTGGCGGTGGGATTGTGCGGCGTGTTCACGATGATCATGCGCGTTCGCGGATTGATCGCGGCGGCGACTTCGTCCCAGTTCACGCGAAAATCCGGCTGTGCGAGCTTGATGGCCACGGGCGTCGCGCCCTGCAGGCGGACGATGGGCGCATAGCTGTCGAACGACGGTTCGAAATAGATGACTTCGTCGCCGGCATGAACGAGCGCGCTGATCGCGGCGTAGAGGCCTTCGCTCGCGCTCGCCGTCACCGTGACTTCGCTGGCCGGATCATAGTGCGCGCCATGCAGCGTTTCGAACTTGGCGGCGAGCGCTTCGCGCAGCGTGTGAATGCCCGCCATCGGCGCGTATTGGTTATGGCCCGCGCGCATGGCGGCGGCCACGTTATCGACGAGCCGCGCATCGGGTTCGAAGCTGGGCGCGCCTTGCGAGAGATTCAGCGCATCGTGCCCGGCGGCGAGCTGACCGATGACGGTGAAGATCGTCGTACCCACGTCGGGCAGCTTCGAGCGGGTGCGGGCGGCGCTCTGCATCAATGTGTTCTCCCTCGGGCAGGCGGCGCCATTGCAGACGCCACGATAGAAAACGTCCATTTAGCCCAAAGCGCGCGGCCGCGGCAATCGAATAATTCTCATGGCGGTCATGCGTTTGCCTCATGGCGCTCCGGGCGCCGTTCGGCTTGCCCGTCAACCGGCGCCCTGGCGCTCGCGATCGTGTGCGATCCACTCGCTGAAGCGCTGCACCTTCTGTTGCTGCGCGACGCATTCGGGGTAGACGAAATAGTAGCGCCACCCCGTTGCCACGGCCAGCTCGAAGGGCGTCACGAGCCGGTTTGCGGCAAGGTCCTCGCAGGCCAGGGTGCGGTCGCCGATAGCCACGCCAAAGCCTTGCATCGCGGCGCTGGTCGCGAGATCGAGCGACTCGAACGTGGGGCCCGCGTGGGCGTTGACGTGCTGCGCGCCCGCTTGCGTGAGCCACAGCTTCCAGTCGCGATGATCGCGGGTCGGGTGCAGCAGGGTTTGCTGCGCGAGGTCGTCGGCTTGCGCGAGGGGATGCTTTGCCAGCAACTCGGGCGCGCATACGGGCGTGAGGTATTCGTCGAAGAGCAGCACCGCATGAACGCCCGCGCCCGGCGCCGGCGCATAGACGATGGCGGCATCGAACGGCTCGGCCTGGAAATCTGCTTCGTGCTGCCAGGTAGTGGTGATCTGCACCTGGAGGTCGGGATGCTCGGCCTGGAAGCGCATGATGCGCGGCAGCATCCAGCGCATGACGCAGGTGGGCACCTTGAGCGCCAGCTCGGTGCGCTGGCGCGTGAGGCGCATCGAGGCTTCTTCGATGCGCGCGAAACCATCGCGCACCGCGGGCAGCAACTGCTCGCCCTCGGGCGTGAGCGTGAGACCCTTGGGCGAGCGGCGGAACAGCGGCAGCCGGTAGTACTCTTCGAGCGCGAGGATCTGCCGGCTCACCGCGCCCTGCGTGAGGCACAGGTGCTCCGCCGCGCGCGTGAAGCTGCCGTAGCGGGCGACCGTTTCGAAGATCTGCAAAGCGTTCAGGGGCGGGAGGTGTCTCATTGCGCGAGCGGTTTAGACGTTGTCCTTCGTCACGAGGACAACAGGCGTTTCTATGAAGTCCGAAAGATCGTCCTGGGTCTGCTGCTCGACATGGGCCTGCATCGCCACGTCGAGTCCGTAGACGGCCTGCTTCGCGGCGAACTGGTTGAGTGTGGCGAGCACCTGGCCTTTCTTGATCAGCGGCTTGATGGCGTCGTCGTCGTTGAAGCCCGTGATGAAGACGCGGCCGCTCAACTGCGCCGCGCGCACGGCGTCCACGGCGCCGCGCGCCATGTTGTCGTTCGCGCAGAGCAACGCGCGGATGCCGGGGTGCGCCGCGAGCATCGCAGCGGCCGCGAGACGGCCTTTGCCATAGTCCCAGTCGCCGGGCGCGATGGCCGCGATATCGATGTGCGCGGCCTGCATCGCATCGCGATAGCCGGCGGTGCGCTGCTGTGCATTACGCGCGCCGTGCACGCCTTCGATAATGCCGACCCGGTCCCCTGGCCGCAGACGATGCGCGAGATAGTCGCCGACGAGCCGCGCGGCGCGCCGGTCGTCGGGGCCCGCATAGGGCACGCGGATGCCCGCCGCGCGAAGCGCGTCGGCGTCGAGCGGATTGTCGATCGTCAGCGTGAGGATGCCTTGCTTCACGCAGCGGCGCGCGGCCGGCACGAGCGCGCGCGAATCGGTGGGCGCGAGCACGATGGCGTTCACGCGCCGGGCAGCCAGCGCGTCGATGAGGCGGATCTGGCCGTCCGCATCGGTCTCCGTCGCGACGCCTTGCACCAGCAGCGCGAACGGGTAGGGGGCGTGCGCCTGAAAGACCTTTGCGGCGGCGACCATGGCCTGAGTGAAGGCATCGGGGAGGTCCTTGAGCACCAGCGCGATGGTGAAGTTGCGCGTCGCGCCGCCACTCGCGCGGGCATGCGCGGCGCCGAGCGCGGCAAGCAGGCTTGCGACTACGACGCGGCGGCGTTTTTCATCAGGCATGGCAAAGGCGGCTTGGGGCGCGCAAGAAGCGAGCGTTGGGGAGTGAACCGGGAATGCGGGAATGCTGGAAGTGTAAACGACGCACGGGGCTTCGGCGCGGCCTTCGTGAGGCGCCGCTTCAGTCCCGCGCCTGGCCCGCGTCGCGCGCTGCCGCGCCCGACAACTGCGCCCGCGCGACGAGATGTTCGACCATGCGCTGCGCGGCGGGCTGCAACGCGTCGAACTCGCGAAAGCAGACGATGAAGCGCCGCCGCGCCCAGGCATCGGCGAGCGCAAGCGTGCGCACGTTCATGACGCGCGCGTAGGTCTGGGCGACTTCCTGCGGCACGACGCTGATGCCGAGGTTGGCCGCGACCACGCGGAACGCTGCGTCGAAATTCGACACGGTCGCGCGATAGTCGATGGTGCGCCCGCTGCGCGCCGCCGAGCGCTGCAGCAGCGTATGCACCGCCGTGGATGGCGGCAGGCCCACGTGCTCGTAGTCGAGCGTATCGGCGAACGCCACGCTCTTGCGGCGCGCGAGCGGATGATCGGGATGCACCGCGAGCGCGAGCCGGTCCTCGCGCCACGGCCGCGACTGCAGGCCCGCGAGCTCCACGTTGTCCCAGCAGACGCCCACCGCCGCCACGCCATCGCGCACGCGCTGCACCAGCTCGCTGGAGGTGCGCTCGTCCACGTTCACGCGGATGTTCTGGTGCGCCGGCATGCGCATGAACGAGGCGAGGTCGTCCAGCAGCGCCTCGGCAATGGCCGACGCGGAGGCGCACACGCTCACGCTGCCGCGCAAGCCGCTGCCGAATGCCGCGATGTCGCCGAGCGCGCGCTCGAGCGTGAAGATCACACTGCGCGCGTGCTCGAGCAGCGCGACGCCCGCGGGCGTAGGCTGCACGCCGCGCCGCGAGCGCGTGAGGAGCGGCACGCCGAGGCTGGCCTCGAGCTGCGCGATGCGCTTGCTGATCGCCGAAGGCTCGATGTGCTCGTCGCGCGCGGCGCGGCCCATGTTGCCGTGCTCGCACACGGCAACCAGCAATCGCAAGGTCTTGATGTCGATGTCGTGCATGCGCGCTGCTCCGTCTCTCTCCAGGGGCTTTCGGTCCGCCGCGCGGGTGAGGCGCGGGGGCTTTGCTGTGTTTCCGCTGTGTTTCCCATTTGGAACGACAACGATGCCAAATTACCGCTTTATGTATCGTGGGGAATGACTAAAGTTAGCACATCGTCGGCCCCGTTATGCGGCGAGATACGAACCGGCAATCTATGGAGACCCTTCATGCCCTCATTCCCCGAGCGCGCCGTGATCCGCGAAGTCGGCTTGCGCGATGGCCTGCAAAGCATCGAGAGCGTACTGCCCACCGCGCGCAAATGCGAGTGGCTGCGCGCGGCGCACGCCGCCGGCCTGCGCGAGATCGAGGTGGGCTCGTTCGTGCCCGCCCGCTTGCTGCCGCAACTGGCCGATACGGCCGAACTCGTCGATTTCGCGAAGCGCTTGCCGGGCTTGTTCGTTTCGGTGCTGGTGCCCAACCTCAAGGGCGCCGAGCGCGCGCTCGAAGCGGGCGCCGACCTCATGCTCGTGCCGCTTTCCGCAAGCGAGGCGCACAGCCTCGCGAACCTGCGCAAGACGCCCGGCGAAGTGGTCGCCGAAGTCGCGCGCATGCGCGCCGCGCGCGACGCGGCGGGCGCGAAGACGCTGATCGAAGGCGGCATCGGCACGGCGTTCGGCTGCACGCTGCAGGGGCGCGTGCAAAGAGAGGACGTGCTGCGCTACATGCAGGCGCTGCTCGATGCGGGCGCGGACCGTGTGAGTCTCGCCGATACGGTCGGCTACGCGAACCCCGCCGCGGTGCGCGAGCTCTTCGCACAGGCGCGCGCCATCGCGGGCGAGCGGCTCTGGTGCGCCCACTTTCACGACACGCGCGGCCTCGCACTCGCCAATGTCTATGCCGCGCTGGAGACGGGCATCGCGCGCTTCGACGCCTCGCTCGCGGGTATCGGCGGCTGCCCGCACGCGCCGGGTGCGAGCGGCAACGCCGCGAGCGAGGACCTGGCGTTCATGCTGGCCGACATGGGCATCCGGACCGGCATCGACGTAGAGGCCTTGCTCGCCTTGCGCGCACAACTGGCGCAATGGCTCGGGAACGAAACGCTGCACGGCACGCTCTGGCGCGCGGGCCTGCCGAAGACGTTTCATGCCGCCCGCTCACACTGATTCGTTATCCTGAGGTTTTCATGAACACCGAAAAACGGCTTCCGCTCGACGGCGTGCGCGTCGTCGAATTCACGCATATGGTCATGGGTCCGACGTGCGGCATGATCCTTGCCGATCTGGGCGCGGAGGTGATCAAGATCGAGCCGCCCGGCGGCGACAAGACGCGCAATCTGCCCGGCCTCGGCATCGGCTTCTTCCGCTCGTTCAACCGCAACAAGAAGAGCGTGGTGCTCGACATCAACACGGAGGAGGGGCGCGCGGCGGCCATCGAGCTGATCGGGCAAAGCGACGTGATGCTCGAGAACTTCCGCCCCGGCCTGATGAACAAGCTCGGGCTCGACTACGCCACGCTTTCGCAGCGCTATCCGCGCCTCATCTATGTTTCGCACAAGGGCTTTCTGCCGGGCCCCTATGAGCACCGTCTCGCGCTCGACGAAGTCGTGCAGATGATGGGCGGGCTCTCGTACATGACGGGGCCGGCGGGCAGGCCGCTGCGCGCGGGCACCTCGGTCAACGACATCATGGGCGGCATGTTCGGTGCGATCGGCGTGCTGGCGGCGCTGCGCGAGCGCGACGCGACCGGGCGTGGCCAGGAGGTGCAGAGCGCGCTCTTCGAGAACTGCGTGTTTCTGGGCGCCCAGCACATGCAGCAGTACGCCATGACCAAAGAAGCGCCGCCGCCCATGCCCTCGCGCGTCTCGGCGTGGAGCGTGTACGACGTGTTCACGCTCGCCGAAGGCGAGCAGCTCTTTATCGGCGCGGTGAGCGACAAGCAGTTCGTGACGCTGTGCGAGGTACTGGGTTGTCCGAATCTTGCCCAGGAGCCGCAGTACGCCACCAATGCTTCGCGCGTGGCCGTGCGGCCCGAATTGCTCGCGCGTCTCGGCGAAGTCCTGAAGACGGTGCACGTGAGCGAATTGACGCCGAGGCTCGAAGCAGCGGGCATTCCCTACGCCCCGATCGTGCGCCCTGATCAACTGTTCGACGACCCGCATCTGCGCGAGAGCGGCGGCCTCGCGCCGATGCAGACCGACGACGGCGAGACCACGGAAGTCGTGCTGCTTCCGCTGCTGATGGATGGTCGCCGTCCGGGCGTGCGCCAGCCGCTCGCGAAGGTGGGCGAGCACACGGAGGAAGTGCTCGCGCGGCTCGCTCGCGCGAAAGCGCAGCCGTAGCGGCGCCGCTTCGCCGCCACTCATCGCGGGCCACAGACGCTCGCGCAAGCCCGCATAACGAAACCTCTGCGGCGGCAATCGCTCGCGCGATGCCGCACGCAGGGCGGACATGGAGACAGACATGCAACGAACCCTCACCACGGACGAGGTGCACGGCGCACAACGGGAGGCGACCGTCACCGGACACGCGGCGGCGCAGGCCTTGTCCGCGCGGCTCGACCGGTTGCCCGTCACGTGGCAGCTATGGAAACTCGTCCTGCTCATTTCGCTGGGCGGCTTCTTCGAAGTCTACGATCTCATCTTCACGGGCTACATCGCGCCGGGGCTGGCGAAGAGCGGCCTGCTGCACACCACCACCGCGGGTTTCTTCGGCTTCAACGGCATCGGCGCGTTCGTTGCGGCGACTTTCGGCGGGCTCTTTGTGGGGACGCTGTGCTTCGGCTGGCTGCCCGACAAGTTCGGACGCCGAAGCGTTTTTACGTTCTCGTTGTTATGGTACTCGGTCGGCTCGGTGTTGATGGCGATGCAGCATTCATCCGAAGGCCTGATTCTGTGGCGCTTCATCACGGGGATCGGCGTGGGTATCGAAATCGTCACGATCGACAGCTACGTCACGGAGATGGTGCCGCAGCAGATGCGCGGGCGCGCCATGGCGTTCAATCAGGCCGTGATGTTTGCCGCCGCGCCGGCTTCGGCGCTGCTCTCGTGGTGGCTCGTGCCCATCGCGCCGTTCGGCCTCGACGGCTGGCGCTGGGTCGTGCTGGCCGGTGCGCTGGGCGCCGTGCTGGTGTGGTTCGTGCGCCGCTCGGTGCCGGAAAGCCCGCGCTGGCTCGCCACCCATGCGCGCACCGAAGCGGCCGAGCACATCATCGCGGGACTGGAGCGGGCCGCGCGGCGCGAGAGCGGCCGCGACTTGCCGGCGCCCGCGCTCGCGCCTGCACCGCCCACGCACCGGCGCGCATCGCTCGCCGAGCTATGGCGGCCGCCCTACCGTGCGCGGCTCATCATGCTCATGGCGTTCAACCTGTGCCAGGCCGTCGGCTACTACGGCTTCGCGAACTGGGTGCCGACGCTGCTGATCGGGCAGGGCGTGACCGTCACGAAGAGCCTGCTCTATGCCTTCGTGATCGCCATCGCGCTGCCGTGCGGCCCGCTGCTGGCCATGCCGGTGGCCGACCGGATCGAGCGCAAATGGCTCATCGTCGGCTCGGCGCTTGCCGTCGTGATCTTCGGGCTGGCGTTCGCGCAGGCGCGCGGCACTGCGGCGCTGATCGTGCTCGGCATCCTGATCAGCCTCGCGGGGCAGACGATCTCGGTCTGCTACCACGCGTACCAGGCTGAGCTTTTTCCCACCTCGGTGCGCTGCCGCGCGAACGGCGTCGTCTATTCGGCGAGCCGCGTGGGCGCGACGATGTCGGGCTTCATCATCGCGGCGCTTCTGCGCGACTTCGGCGTGCATGGCGTGTTTGCGGGCATCACGCTTTGCATGCTCGTGGTCATGGTGTCGATTGGCGCCTTTGGCCCGCGCACCAATGGCGTTTCGCTTGATGAGTTGTCGAGCTGAAAAGAATGGAGAAGGCGCTGTGCTTTGCCGAAAGTGCAACTAACTGCCCGATCCGCGCGTAACCCCCGAATGTGAAGCGGCAGCGGAACTTAACTTCATACGACAATTCGTAATGGCGTGCAGGAGGTGGTCGGGCTGGGAAGGAATGCGGCAATGCGCCTCTGGAACATCAGGCCGCGCGTCCTAGAATGCATTTCGTTGCCTGTCCGCCGTTTTCATGCACTGCCATGGCCAAGAAGATTCCGCTGCATCCGAAGCATCCCGAACGCATTTGCTGGGGCTGCGACCGTTATTGTCCCGCCGGGTCGCTCAGTTGCGGAAACGGTTCGTCGCGCACGCAGCATCCCATCGAATTGCTTGGCGAAGATTGGCTCGACTACGGCGACTGGGGTTTCGATACGTCCGAAGACGACACGCCAGCAAGCCCGGGCCCGAGCGGTCGGCACTGACACCCTGCATACCGAAACGCGAGCGCTTTGGCGCTCGCGTCTGGTTTCCCGCCTCCCTCATCCCCGGAAAAACTGCCCCGCAGCCACGCAGCCCGCGTCCATCAGCGGCTCGACCATGGCGCGCCTTTCATCGGGCAGGAAATCGCTAATCCACACCATCCGGCAGCGTCCGCCGGAATCGGCCACGATCTGCATCGAAGCGGCGTGCTGATCGAAATTCGGCCCGCAAACCGTGTAGGCCACGCGCATGTGAGCGTCGTCCACGGCGACGATCCGCTCCTGCACCACGTTGCCGTTAGCAAACGTCACGGTGCGCATGTCGCCTTCCAGATGCGCGTCGGTCAGCACACCCGCGAATATCCGCGCGATGTTGCGAGAATCGCGCAGCGTCGCCCATGCGTGGGCCGCATCGGTTTCGAGGGGAATCTCACGGTAGAGGGAAGCCATCGCGTTGTCTCCTTCATTCATGCCTGCGTGCAGGCGCCGAGAGCCATGGTGCGCGTTCGTTTGCGCGAGCGCCTGGGGAAAATTGCTGTGCCTGATTCAATGCGAATGCCGATGATGCACGTCCGGATAATGCGCGTGCGTATGCGTGAGCGGTACGTGGCGATGCGCATGCGTGTGCGGCTCGGTGCCGTCCCAGTCGAAGTCGTGCTCGTGCCGGTGATGCGCATCGTGTCGGTGCCGATGCGTATGGTCGAGCGCAGCATGCGTGTGCTCGTGTTCGTGGCGCTCGCGCACGTGCAGCCAGACACCGAGCGCCATGAGTGCGAGCGCGAGCCAGAACGTCGGCGCTGGACGCTGCGGCCAGAGCAGCAGCGAAAGCGCGACGCCGAATAGCGGCGCCACCGAAAAATACGCGCCCGTGCGCGCCGAGCCCAGATTGCGCAGCGCGATCACGAACAGCACGAGGCTCACGCCATAACCTGCGAAGCCCACGGCCAGCGCACCCGCGAGGCGCGCGCCGTCCGGCCAGTGCGCGCCCAGCCAGAACGCGACGGCCAGATTCACGGGGCCCGCGACCACGCCCTTGAGGCAGGCGATCGTCATGGCGTCGTTGGCGGAGACCTTGCGCGTGAGGTTGTTGTCGATGGCCCAGCACAGGCAGGCTCCGGCCACGAACAGCGCGCCCGGCGCGAGGCCTGCATGCGGCCCGCTCCACGAGAGCAGCACGCCGCCCGCAACGATGGCCGCCATGCCCAGCGCGATCTGCGCGTCGAAGTTCTCGCGAAAGCAGACCCACGCGATGAGCGCCGTGAGCACGCCTTCGAGGTTGAGCAGCAGCGAACTCGTGGCGGCGGGCGTCGTCACGAGCCCGAACATGAGCAGCGCCGGGCCGGCGACGCCGCCCGCGAGGATCGCGCCCGCGAGCCAGGGCGCTTCGGCCAGCCGCAGCGGCGCATGGGCGGGCGGCTCGTCCGCGCGGCGGAGCAGACGCCGCACGAGGATCGCGAGCGCGAGCCCGGCGCCGCTGCCCAGATAGAAGAGACCCGCGACCATGAAGGGCGGCAGCGTGCCGAGCAGCGCCTTGGCGAGCGGCGTGGCTACGCCGAACAGCGCGGCGGCCAGCAGCGCTGTGGCAATGACGTGAAGATGCGGTTTCATGGCTGTTCGGCGGTCAGTGTGGGCGTTGCTTGATGCATCGGCGGCCCGCTTCCCCGGTCATGATCCGGAGGTTGTGGTGGGGCATTCAATTATCGCCGATGCGGGCGGTGGCCAGCTCCGCTGAAGACTCCGGGACTCGCGTCGCGCTGGTCCGCGGTAGAGGGCACTCCCCCCGCTTTGTCCGGGCCGTGATCTCGCTGATGGCAGCGCAGGTCAAGCCGGCGCCGTGCTGAGTGCCTTCCAGACCACGCGGGTTGCATGCTGAAACGCGGGGAGATTCGGTGTATTGCGTCCGGCTCGCCGCAGGAACACGATCAAACCCTGCCAGTGGGAGTAGATGAGCGCACCTCGGATCTGGCATTCGCCAGCGTTGAGATTCGGGTTCATCTGGGCGACCAGTTTGCCGAACAGTGCCTGGAACTCGCCGCTCACTGCTTCGTTCCTCTCCCGCACCTGCTCTTGGTGCTCGGCGAGGCACCAGACTTCAAGCGCGAATGGACTCACCACATTCCCGGCGCCGGTGAGGACATCAAAGGTCTCGTCGAGCAGGGCTTCGAGCCGCGCTTCCGCCGATTGTGAGGAATCCTCGGCAATTTGCCTGAAGCGGCTCAAGTAACGCTTCGCGAGTTCGTCGATCGTTGCCAGCAAAAGAGCGTCGCGACTGCCGAAGTAGTGCTGCAAGGTCGCGAGTCGTACTTCGGCGGCGGCGGCCACGCGCCGTTGCGTGAACCCCGCGTTGCCTTCGTTTGCAAACACACGTATCGCCGCCTCAAGAATCTCCGGCACACGTGTTTCGCGCCTCCCACGCTGTGCTCCCTTCTTGTCCTTTTCGTCCGCGCAATCGAGCGCAATAGTCAGAGTTTTCATTGTATTTGGTCAATAGACCAGATTAATCCAGGTGTAGACAGCACTTCTGACCAATTATACGCACTTTCCCCGAACAGCAGCCGGGCATCGAAATTTTCCGGTGATCTATGCAGGGGTAAAGGATCTTGCCTAGGTGTAAAGCCTGGTCATCGCGTTCTTGATTTATTGGTCATGTGACATCTAGTATTTGGTCAATGGACCAATATTGAGGGTGTCAGGAGAGTCACGATGAAAAACCGGACGGATTCCCTGCATGGGATCGTCGACAAATGGTTCGGGCAGGCGGGCGGGCGCGCCTCGGTCGTGCGCGAGCGGGCCGGCTCGCAGCGCTGCATCCGCATTGAAGTCGCGCGAGGGATCGAGACTTTGTCGATGCGCTTTTTCCGTCACGCAGACGGCTCATGGCAGGTGATCCCACCGGCGCGTCTCGGCCCGTGTATGGGTATTCAGGTACAGCGGACCTGAGCCGACGCCAATCAGGAGGAGGACGAAGGCAATGCGCAAGACAGGGACTCATGCCCGCATGCGGCTCGTGCGCTGGGTCGAACGCAAATTCTGGCCGGCCTCTCGGGCTGCGGTGCGTGGCGCGGGCGCCTGGCTGCTCTATATCTGGGCGGCCAGCCAGATGGCGGATCCCGGCGGGTTGCCGATTGACGAGACGACTATCGAGCGCTATCTCGGGACCGACTGCCGCCACGACTAGGCAGAACTGAAGGGTATCGCCGGTCCTTGACAGCAACCCGATCGCGATGCAGTATTTGTCGCAATTGATCAAAGGTTGATCCAATGACTTTAATAAAAATTGGCAACCTGATCTCGAATCCGGCGACTAACCTGCGCACGGCAAGGCGGCGCAAAGACAGGAGGAGCAACAATGAAAAGTGCACTTGAGGGTCTCAAGGTCCTCGATTTCACGCAAATGATGAATGGCCCGTTCGGCACCATGCTGCTCGGCGACTTCGGGGCCGATGTCATCAAGGTGGAACCGCCGCAAGGCGACACGATGCGGCTGACGGGAGAGACCTTCCTTGGCAAGGACGCCGTGTATTTCCTCACGCTGAACCGTAACAAGCGCAGCGTCGTGATCGATCTCACGACGGAGGAAGGCCAGCGGCTTGCGCAGAAAATGGCGGAGCAGGTGGATATCGTCGTCGAGAATTTCCGGCCCGGCGTGGCCGAAAAGCTCGGCATCAGCTACGAGACGCTCGCATCAAACAACCCTCGCCTGATTTACTGCTCGACCTCCGCATTTGGGCGCACGGGGCCGGACAGCATTCGACCCGGCATGGATCCCGTGGTCCAGGCGATGTCGGGCATCATGCAACTGACCGGCGATGCGCAGACCGGGCCGCTCAAGACGGGCATGCCTTACTCGGACCTCATCACGCCGCTGCTTTCGACGATCGGCGTGCTTGCCGCCGTCGAGGCGCGCCATCACACCGGGCGTGGCCAGCGCGTGGATCTTTCGATGATCGACGCCACGATTTTCAGCATGATTCCCCGCGATGCCTATTACTTCGCGACCGGCGAAACGCCCGGACGCATCGGCAACGCGCACTGGCAGATCGTGCCGTACAACACGTATGCGACCTCGGACGGGCGCCATATCATGGTGATCGCTCACACGGACAAGTTCTGGCGCGTCCTGGCGTCTGCCGTCGGGGCCGACGAATTGCTGGCCGACGAACGGCTCGGCACGAAAGAGGGGCGTCTGGCGCACCGTGAAACTGTCGATGCCGGGCTCGCGGCCGCGTTCGCCAAAATGCCGCTCGCGCACTGGAACGAAAAGCTGCTGGACGCACAAGCGATGTTCTCGCCGGTGCTCAATTTCGAGGAGGTATTCGAAGATCCTCGTGTGCAGCGCGATCTGGTGGCGGAGCTCGATCATCCGCACGCAGGACGCTTCAAGGTCGTGTCGAATCCGATCGGCCTCTCGGAGACACCCACGCTGATTCGCCGTCCGCCCCCGACGCTCGGCCAGCATACCGAAGAGGTGCTGCGCGAGTTCGGGCTCACATCCGGGCCGAACGCGTTTGCGCAGGAAGGCGAGGCGCAGCGATGAGCAACATCCACCCCGCGACTCGTGCCGCAGCACCTGGCCTGCCGCCGCTCGATCAACACGAGCCGCCATTGAAGGGCGTGCGCGTTCTCGATCTTTCACGCGTACTTGCCGCTCCGTTCTGCGCGATGATGCTTGCGGATCTCGGCGCGGAAGTGACGAAGGTCGAGCATCCGAAGGGGGGCGATCAGACGCGCCATTGGGGCACCGCGATTCAAGGCGGCGAACGCACCTACTACCTGGCGATCAATCGCAGCAAGCAGTCGATCGCGATCGACTTCTCGAAGCCGGAAGGCGCCGCGCTGATCAGGGAACTGGCGCGCGAGAGCGATATTCTGGTCGAGAACTATATGCTCGGCACGCTCGAGCGATACGGGCTCGGCTATGAGGCGCTCAAGGCCGAGAATCCGCGGCTGATCTACTGTTCGGTGAGCGGCTATGGCCGCACTGGTCCAAGCGCTGCGCGCCCCGGTTACGACTCGGTGATTCAGGCCGAAAGCGGTCTCATGTCGATCACGGGCGAGCCGGACGGCGAAGCGTCGAAAGCCGGCGTGCCGATTTGCGACATCACCGCTGGCATGTACGCGACCCAGGCCATCCTGGCGGCGTTCGTGCGGCGTCTGCGCAATGGTCACGGCGAGGCCATCGACATCGCGCTGTTCGACTGCACGCTTGCCAATCATGTTTCGGTTGCCGCCAACGCATTGCTGCTGAACACGCCGCCCGGCCGCTACGGCAACAGTCACGCGGACATCATTCCGCAGGGCCTCTATCACGCCGAGGATGGCCCGTTGATGTTCCATGTGGGCAGCGATGCCCAGTTCGCGCGCTTCAGCGCCGACGTGCTCGGTCTGCCCGAACTCGCGCGCGACCCGCGCTTTATCGATAACGACGGGCGCCGCGCGAACCGGGAAGCGCTCGACGAGATCATGTCCGCGCGTTTTCGCACCCGCTCGCGTCATGAATGGCTGCCGCTGTTCCGTGCGGCGGGCGTGCCCGCGGGGCTCGTGCAAAACGTGCTCGAGGCGCTGACCTCGGAGGAAGCGAAGGCGCGCGACCTGATCTGCGAAATCGATCATCCGACCGCTGGGCGAATCAACCTCGTGGGGTCGCCGCTGAAATTCCAGGAGGGCTCGCTTGCTCCGCCCAAGGCGCCGCCGCTGCTCGGCGAGCACACCGACCACGTGCTCGCGGGGCGTATCGGCCTCGATGCGGAAACGATTGCCCAGTTGCGCGCTGCGCACGTCATTTACTGAGGAGACACCATGCAAGATCAATCCGCCGCTGCGCAGGCCTTTCCAATGCGCCGCTGTCCGTTCGCGCCGCCTGCGCAATATAGCGAAATCCGCAAGCAGGAGGGCCTGTCCCGGGTGACGATGCCCGATGGTACGCAGGCATGGATCGCGACGCGCTACGACGACGTGCGCGCGATTCTCGGCGACAACCGCTTCTCGACGATTCCGTCCACGCCGGGCTATCCGTTCATCGCCCCGGCGCGCGCGTCGCTGCTGATGAACGAGCACCCTCCGACCATCATCCGCATGGACCCGCCGGAGCACACGCGTTACCGCCGCATGCTGACCAAGGAGTTCATGGTTCATCACGTCGAGGCGATGCGGCCCGAGCTGCAGCAAACCGTCGATATTCTGCTGGACGAGCTGGAGGCGAAAGGTTCGCCGGCCGACCTGTTCGAGGACTTCGCGCTCGCGGTGCCGACCACCGTGATCTCGCGCATTCTCGGCGTGCCCTATGAGGATCGCGAATTCTTCCAGGAGCGCAGCAAGGCCAAGCTCGATCTCACCGCCGACCCGGAGGTGCCGGTGCGCGCGGGTGCCGAGATGCGTGAATATCTCGACCGGCTGATCACGCAGAAGATGGAGTCGCCCGGTAATCGCAGCGACTTGATCAGCCGTCTCGTGACGAGTCAGGTCGTGCCCGGCCATATGACGCGCGAAGAGGCGCTCGCGACCATCGAGCTGCTGCTGATGGGCGGCCACGAAACCACGGCGAACATGATTGCGCTCGGCACGCTGTCGCTTTTGACGAATCCCGCGCAAAAGGATGCGCTGGTGGCCGATCCCTCGCTGGTGAACAACACGGTCGAGGAAATGCTGCGCTTTCATACGATCGTCCATTACAACGGGCCGCGCGTCGCGCTCGAGGACGTGACGGTGTCCGGCACGCTCATCAAGAAGGGCGAGGGTGTGCTTGCGCTCATCAGCGCGGCCAATCGCGACCCCAGGCACTTCCCGGAACCGGACGCGTTCGACATTCGTCGCGAAGCCCGGCACCACGTCGCGTTCAGCTACGGCGTGCATCAGTGCCTGGGTCAACCGCTTGCGCGTGCGGAATTGCAGATCGTGTTCACGTCGCTGTTCCAGCGCCTGCCGAAACTGCGGCTCGCGGTGCCGCTCGAGGACATCAAGTTCCGGCACGACGCCTTTGTTTATGGCGTGGACGCACTGCCAGTCGAATGGTGATGCGCGCCGCGTGCGCGGCACGGGACGGGTGGCGCGCACTTCCCAATCGCTTTTTGAGCGGATAACTGAGCAAGGAAATGAGATGAAAATCAAGGTCGACGCAACGAAGTGCATCGGAGCGGGATTGTGCGTGGTGGCCGCGCCCAAGGTGTTCAGCCAGAACGAGGACGACGGTCTCGTCATTGTGTTGCAGGAGAATCCGCCGCCCGAACTGCATGAATCGGTGCGTGAGGCGGCGCGGCTGTGTCCGGCGCTGGTCATCACGTACGAGGACGCTTGAGCATTTGCGAGGGTCTAGTCATGGCAGAGGCAGGTATCGTGATCATTGGAGCGGGGCAGGCGGGCTATCAGCTCGCGGCCTCGCTGCGCGAAGCCGGCTACACGAAGCGTGTGGCGCTCGTCGGCGAGGAGTCGGAACTTCCTTATCAGCGTCCGCCGCTTTCGAAGGCGTATCTGGGCGGCGCGTGCGAAGCGGAGCATCTCACTTTTCAGCAACAGGCCTTCTATGCGAAGGCAGGCATCGAGCTGATGCTCGGCGAGCGCGTTTCGCGCATTGACCGCGTCGCCCGGTGTGTGTGGACGTTCGACGGACGCCGTATCGGCTACGAACAGCTGGTCTTTGCCACGGGCGCGCGCAACCGCAACTTTGCGGCGGCGCCGCGTGCGAACGGCTTGATCGATCTGCGCTCGTTGCGCGATGCCGGTGCGTTGCGCGCGGCGCTCGCCGAGGCGCGCGAGCCGGTGGTGATCGGCGCGGGCTTTCTTGGCCTCGAGTTCGCGGCGGTCGCCGCCGCGCGGGGCGTGCCCGCGCACGTGATCGAAGCCGGCCCCGCGCCGATGAGCCGGGTTGTGAGCGCGCCGGTCGGCGAGGCGTTCAGGGCGCATCACGAGGCGCTTGGCACGACATTCACATTCGATGCGAACGTGCATGCGATCCACGCGCAAGCGGGTCGCGTGAGCGCCGTCGAACTGGCAGATGGCACGACTATCCCGGCGGACCTCGTCGTGCTCAGTATCGGCGTCGTGCCGAACGCGGAGCTGGCGCAGGCGGCCGGGCTCGAGACCGACAACGGCATTGTCGTCGATGCTTCGCTTGCGACCGCCGATCCGAACGTCTATGCGCTCGGCGATTGCGCCTCGTTTCCGTCGCGCTTTGCCGACGGGCGCTGCCGGATCGAATCGGTGCAGAACGCCGTCGATCAGGCGCGCTATCTGGCCGCGCGCCTCGCGCAGCAGGAGCCGGTTGCCTTGAGCGCGTACGACGCGGTGCCGTGGTTCTGGAGCGATCAAGGCGGGGCGAAGCTGCAGATCGCCGGCCTTGGCATGCGGCGCGCCGAGGAAATCGTGCTGCGCGGCGACCGCGGCGCCATGAAGTTCTCCATCTATGGCTTCGCGCAAGGTCGCCTGATCTCCGTCGAGTCCGTGAACCGTCCTGGCGATCATATCGCTGCGCGGCGTCTCATCGCGGCGGGCGCGGCTGTCTTGCCCGCGCATGTCGCCGATGAGCGTTTCGATCTGCGCTCGCTGCTCGAGCCCTCCCTCTCTTCATAAGGATTCCTGAAATGCAGACTGGATTGTCATCGCCCCGGTATGCCACGCTCGGCGAGCAGAGCGCCGGCTTCATCGCTTCGGCGCATCGCATGCTGATCGACGGGCGCTGGGTCGAGGCATGCTCCGGCAAAACCTTCGATGTCTTCGATCCGGGCACGGGGCAGGTTGTCGCGCGAGTGCCTGAAGGCGCAGCAGAGGATATCGACCTCGCCGTCAAGGCGGCGCGCCGCGCGTTCGAAACCGGTCCCTGGCCGGGCATGAAGCCCGCGGAGCGCACGCGCCTGCTGCTCAGGCTCGCCGACCTCATCGAAGCCCATGGGGACGAATTCGCCGAGATCGAAACCGTGGACAACGGCAAGCCGCTCGCCATCGCGCGGCGCGGTATCGCCGGCACGGCAGAGATGGTGCGTTACATGGCAGGCTGGGCCACGAAGCTCAATGGCGAGACGGTCAGTGTCTCGCAGCCCGGGGAATGGCACGCCTATACGCTGCGCGAAGCCGTGGGCGTAGTGGGGCAGATCATTCCGTGGAACTTCCCGCTGTCGATGGCGATATGGAAGCTCGCCCCCGCGCTGACCGCGGGCTGCACGGTCGTGCTCAAGCCCGCCGAGCAGACGCCGCTCAACGCGCTGCGGCTCGGGCAGCTATTCGAGGCCGCGGGTTTCCCGCCCGGCGTGGTGAATATCGTCACCGGCTTTGGCGCGACGGCGGGTGCGGCGCTCGCCGCGCACGCGGGCGTCGACAAGGTCGCCTTCACCGGCTCGACCGGCACGGGCAAGCGCATTGTCGAGGCCTCGCTCGGCAACCTGAAGAAGGTCTCGCTGGAACTGGGCGGAAAGTCGCCGGTGTTCATCTTTCCCGATGCGGATATCGAACGTGCGACGCCGGCCGCCGCCAATGCCATCTTCTTCAACAGCGGCCAGGTGTGCTCGGCCGGCTCGCGGCTCTATGTCCACCGGAAGGTCTTCGACCGCGTGGTCGAAGGCGTGATCGCCCACGGCGACAAGCTGGTCGTGGGCCATGGCCTCGATCCGTCGAGCCAGATGGGGCCGGTCATTTCGCACGCGCAGAAGGAGCGCGTCGAACGTTATGCCGAACTCGGGGAGCAGGAAGGCGCCCGCCGCCTCGGTGCACCGCGCGCATTCGATCCGGACGGCTATTTCGTTGCGCCTTCCGTGTTCGTGGATACCTCGCCGGGCATGGCGATCCGCCGCGAGGAAATCTTTGGGCCGATCGTCTGCGCGATGCCTTTCGACGACGAGGATCTCGAGCACATCGCCTCCGAAGCCAACCAGACCGAATTCGGTCTGTTCGCCGGTATCTGGACGCGCGATCTCAGCGTCGCGCACAAGCTGGCGCGCCGTATCAAGGCGGGCTCGGTGTCGGTCAACGCACACATGGTGAACGAGCCGGCATTGCCGTTCGGTGGCTACAAGCAGTCGGGCTGGGGACGCGAGCGTGGCCGCGAGGTGCTCGATCTGTACACGTCGCTCAAGAGCGTGGCAGTCAGCCTGGATTGATGCGGGCTCCTGAGGCGCAGTCACGCGAAAAGACCATAAAAGCAGGAGACACGATGACAACCTTTGACACCATCATTGTGGGCGGCGGTTCGGCGGGCTCGGTGCTCGCCCATCGCCTTTCGGCGGACCCGTCACGGCGCGTACTGCTTTGCGAGGCGGGTGCGGATCTGCCCAACGACAGGCTGCCCGCCGCCATCCTCGACAGCTACCCGGGCACCGCGTATCTGAATCCGGGCTACCTGTGGCCCGAGTTGCGCGTCACGACGGTGGCCGCCGAACCCGGCTCCGGCGCGGCGCGCAAGCTGCGCAAGTACGAGCAGGCGCGCATTCTCGGCGGGGGCTCGTCCATCAACGGGCAGTTTTTCAATCGAGGGGCGCCGTCCGACTACGACGACTGGCAGGCGCGCGGCGTGCAAGGCTGGAGCTGGAACGACGTTCTTCCGTATTTCCGGAAAGTCGAGCGCGATCTCGACTTCAGCGGTCCGCTGCATGGCGCATCGGGACGCATTCCGGTGCGCCGCATCATGCCCGACGTCTGGCCCGGTCATGCGAGCGCGGTGGCCGCCGGGCTCCGGCAGATGGGCTACGAGTATCTGCCGGACCAGAACGGGGACTTCCGCGACGGCTACTTTCCGATCGCGATATCCAACGCCGATGAAAAGCGCGTATCTGCCTCGATGGCGTACCTCGACACCGCCACCCGCGCACGCCCGAATCTCACGATCTGGACCGGGACGGAAGTCGCCGGCCTCCTGTTCGAGGGCCGTCGTTGCGTCGGCATCCGGCTCGATATGCCCGGACGTCCCGCCGAGGTGCGCGCGCAAGAGGTCGTGCTCTCGGCGGGCGCGCTGCAATCGCCGGCCATTCTGATGCGCTCGGGTATCGGGCCGGCGGCGCATCTGCGCGAACTCGGCCTCGAGGTCGTGGCGGCGCTGGAGGGCGTCGGCCAGCATCTGATGGAGCATCCCTCGATCGCGCTAGCCTCCTTCATCCGCAAGGGCGCACGCGTCAACGCGGCGACGCGGCGGCACATCCTGACCGGCTGGCGCTACTCGTCGCAAATCGGCGGCGCGCCGGCCGGCGACATGTTCGTGTCGATCGTGACGAAGACGTCGTGGCATGCCGTCGGCGAGCGCATCGGCACGATGCTCATGTACGTGAACAAGCCGTTCTCGAACGGCGGCGAAGTGCGGCTCGCCTCGCCCGACTGGCGTACGGCGCCGGAAATCGATTTCAACATGCTCGCCGACGAGCGAGATCTGCAACGCCTGATGGACGGCTTCCGGCGCATGGCCGCCGTGCAGGCGCTGGCCAGCGTGAGCGCGGTGACGGCCGATCCGTTTCCGGCCAGCTACAGCGAGAAGGTGCGCCAGGTGGCCATGCTGAGCCGGCGCAACAAGCTCGTCACCGACCTGCTGGCTGCGCTGCTGGATGGTCCCGCACCATTGCGCAGCCTGTTGATGCGCAAGGTCATCGCGGGCGGCGCGACGCTCGCGGAGTTGCTCGCGGACGATGACGCGTTGCGCGCGTTCGTGCGCAACGCCTGTGTGGGCGTCTGGCATCCGTCGAGCAGCTGCCGCATGGGGCCGCAAAGCGATCCGCTCGCGGTCACGGACAACGCCGCGCGCGTGCGCGGCGTGGAAGGCCTGCGCGTCGTGGATGCATCGATCTTTCCGCATATTCCGAGCGGCAATCTGAACTTCCCGGTCATGATGGTTGCGGAGAAGGTTGCCGACATGATGATCGAGCAGCCGCGTTTCGCAGCGGCGCGGTCGGCGTAACACCCGTTGAGGCTCGCCGGCCAGCCCGGCGAGCCCGCGTGTGGGCTAGCCGGCTTCGGGGATGAGCACGGCGCGGCCGCGAATGCGGCCGGCCTCCAGGGCGTCGAAGGCTTGCAGCGCATCGGAGAGCGCGAAGCGCGTGACGAGCGGGCGGATCGCGCCACGCTGGGCTAGCGCGATAACGGCGGCGAGGTCGGCATAGGTGCCGCCGTAGGGACACATGACCGTGACACCGCGCGGCAACGCGTTGTGCGCGGAGCGGGCGACAAACGGCAACGTGCCGCCGGACAGACCGATCACGCGGATCGCGCCGTAGCGGCCGACGATGGCCGCTGCCGTGCGCAGCGTCTCATCGGTGCCGACGAAATCGAGCACGACGTCGGCGCCAAAGCCGTCGGTCATCGCGAGGATGGTGGCGGCGAAGTCTTGCGCGTCGGCGCGCAGCGTGATGTCGGCCCACGGGCGCGCGGCCTCGATGGCTTCGTCGCTCCGGTCGACCGCGACAATGCGCGTGGTGCTCGTCGCGCGCAGGATCTGCACGGCCAGATTGCCGAGCCCGCCGAGACCGATCACCACGGTGGTCGAGCCGGGATGCAATAACTCCGCGCAGGTCGCGATCGCATGGTATGGCGTGAGCGCGGCGTCGGTCAGCGTGGCGGCGATGGCCGGGTCGAGGTCGCCGATTGCCATGAGCGCACGCGCCGGCACGCGGACGTAGTGAGCCATGCCGCCGTCCTTCGTGACACCCGGGGTGGGAGGCGGCGCGAGGCGCGAACCGGTATTGCGGCAGGCGTTCTGGCGTCCTGCGAGGCATGCGGTGCAAACGCCGCACGACCAGCATGGATGCACGACGACACGCTCGCCCGGCTGCCATCGCGTGACTGCCTCGCCGCATTGCTCGACCACGCCTGCGATCTCGTGGCCAAGCGTCGTGCCATCCGGGGTGCGCGAATCGGTGGCGTTGCGAATATGCAGATCGGTCTGGCACAGGCCGGCGGCCAGTACGCGAAGCAGGACCTCGTCCGGGGCCGGCTCGGGGCGCGGCACGGATGCAAGTCCCACTTCGCCCTGACGTGCCAGCTTTACGCTGTGCATGGTGTTGCAGCAAGTCTGCTGATTCATTTGCATTCCTGATTGATGGCGGTGTTAAACGAAGCTAAACCCGGAGCTAACCCGGAGCGAACCCAAGGCTAAACCCTTAGGGCGTCATTCTTGACAGCGGAAAACGCACGATTTTATGATTATGCCAAAGGTTCATCCAATGAAAAACACGAGATCGAATCCATTCGATGCTTATTTTCCGGTTGAGGAGACAGTCATGAACGTTGCAAACCCGACCGCGACAGCGCGGCCCCAGTCCCGTTGGACGCAAGCGCTGTGGCAGACCTTCGCCGCTGTTGCGTTCGCGTGCTCGGTATCGGCCCACGCCGCTGCGCCGGCCGTGATCTGCTCGGTGGACGATCGCAGTGGCGCGGCGGCCGATACGGGCACGCAGGGCTTTCAGGCCGTGCAGCTCGCGGTCGACGAAGCCAACGCAGCGGGCGGCGTGGCGGGCCACAAGATTTCGCTGATCTCCTACGACGGCAAGACCGATCCGCAACTCACCGCCACCTTCGCGTCGCGCTGTGCCGAAGACGACAAGGCGCTCGTTATCATCGGCGGTAATCCGTCGGCACCGGCCGCCGCCATGATTCCCGTCGCGACCGACGACAAGATCCCGTACTTCATGCTGTCCGCCGGCACGGATTCGCTGACCAATCCGCCCGCGCCCTGGCACTACCGCTTTGGCCCGGCCAACCGTCAGGACGCCGCGGCGATCGCGGACTTGCTTGCGAAGCAAGGTTTCAGGCGCCCGGCCATCATCAACAACTCGCTGCCGTTCGGTACCGACGGCGCGCGTGCGACCCGCGCGGCACTCGAGGCGAAACACATCACCGTGGTCGCGCAGCAGACCTATGACGTGAACGCGACCGATCTTTCGCCGCAATTGATCAACCTGCGCGAGGCGAAGCCCGATGTTCTGCTGGTGTTCCCCTACGCAGCGGATGGCGCGCGTGTGCTGCGCACCGCACGTCAACTGAGTATCAACATGCCGATCGTCGTCTCGCGCAGCGCGCTGCTCGACACGCTGCGCCGCCTTGCCGGACCGGCGAGCGATGGCGTTCTGGTTCCGGACACGGTGGACCCCGATCGCCCCGACGTAAAGAAGTTCTTCGCGGACTTCAACGGACGCTACGGTCCGCATCAGCCGACGCTCTATCCCGTGATTGGCTACGACGCGGCCAAAGCGGCGCTCCAGGTCATCGCGACGCCGGCGGTGCAAAAGGCGCTCGACGCGGGCGATGTTGCCGGCGCGCGCCTTGCATTTCGCAACGCCATGGATCAACTGGGCCAGTTCAAGGGCCTGCAAGGTGAGGCGGGCGCGGCCTACCACTTCAGCCCCCAGCAGCATCATGGTTCGCCCGACCAGAACTGGTACGTATTCGTCCAGGTGACCGATGGCGGCGCGCGTCTCGTGAAGCCTGATCTCCAGACGTTCAAGCCGCGCTGACGCGCCCAACCCACCCGGCGCAGTGCCGCGCGAATGCGCCTGCGCCCCATGTACGAGGGTCCATCTCATGGACAGGATGGCGGTATTTCTCTGCGCCGGTTTGACGAATGGCAGCGTGTACGGGCTACTCGGCTTGTCGCTTTCGCTCATCTACGGCACCAATCGCGTCATCAATTTCGCGCAGGGCGAGTTCGTGATGCTGGGCGCCATGTCGGCAATCTTCTTCATGCTCACGTGCAGCTTGCCCACGCCGCTCGCCATTGCCGCAGTGATGGTCGTGGCGATGGTTGCGGCGCTCGCGCTCGAGTTCGGCGTTTATCGTCCGCTCGTGCGGCGCGGTGCGCCGCCTTTGACGGTGATGATCGGCACGCTGGCCGCCGCGACCATCGCGAGCGGCGGCGCGTTGCTGATTTGGGGTGCTAACCAGCTCTACGTGCCCAACGTCTTTTCTCTCGATCCGATCGCGGTCGGTTCGATCACCACCACCATGCAGCAGATCGCCATTGTCGTGGCCTTCGTCGTGCTGCTCGGCGTCACGTGGTTCCTGTTGTACCGCACGAGCTTCGGGCTCAGCATTCGCGCAACGGGCGCGCAGCCGCGCATCGCGCAACTGATGGGCATTCGCCCGGAGCGGGTGGTGCGCTTCGGGTTCATGTTCAGCGCACTCGTCAGCGCGCTCGCCGGTGTGCTCGTCGGGCCGCTGCTTGGCGGTCAGGTGTCGATGGGCGTCGGGCTGACCGTGAAGGGCTTCATGGCGGCGATTCTCGGCGGCCTCGGCAGCCCGTTCGCGTCCGCGGCCGGCGGTCTTGCCATTGGCGTGCTCGAAGCGTTTGTAGCCGGCTATGGCAGCAGCCTCTACGCCGAGCCCATCATTTTCCTGCTCATCCTGATTGTGCTGCTCGTGCGCCCGTTCGGGTTGCTGGGCGACTTCGAGGCCGCTCGCCGATGAAACCTACGTCTATCTCTCCCGCTGCAGAGCGGGGACTTCGTCTGCCGCTGATTTCGCCTGCCTTCGTGGTGTTTCTGGTCGCCGCGCTGTGCGCACCGCTTGTCATGACCACCGGCTTCCAGATGCGCCTCGTCTCGCTCATCGGCATCTACGCGATCCTCGGCATGGGCTTTAACGTGCTGTACGGCTATTGCGGTCAAGTGTCGATGGGGCATCAAGGTTTCTTCGGCATCGCCGCATACGCGTATGCGCTGCTGCAGTCGAGGGCCGGCTTTTCCGTGCTTGCCGCCGTTCCCGCGAGCCTCGTCATCTGCGCGCTGGTCGCGTTGCTGATCGGCATTCCGTTGCTGCGGCTGCGTAGCCACTATCTGGCCATGGCGTCCCTGTGCTTCGGCCTCGTGATCTCGGGCGTCGCCGACCGTTGGATCGACGTGACGGGCGGCTCCGCCGGCATCCTGATTCCGCCGCTCGCGATGGGTGACGAGCCGCTGAGCCGTCTTCAGCTCTACTATCTGATCGTCGTTGCCGTGACCATCGTGCTGATTTTGCAGAACGCCATCGTATCGGGGCATTTGGGCCGTTCGCTGCAAGCGATTCGCGACGACGAGCGCGCGGCGGCGGCGCTGGGCGTGAACGTCCCGGTCCAGAAGCTGCGCACGTTCGTCTTCAGCGCGGTGCTCGCCGGCATTGCGGGCATTGGCTTCGCCATGGTCAACCAGCAGGTGAGCCCGAGCATGGCCGAGTTCCCGACGCTGGTTTCGATGCTCACGATCGCGGTGGTGGGCGGCCTTGCCACGCGGTACGGCCCGATTCTCGGCGCGCTCGTAGTGGTGGTCGCGCCGCAGTTGCTCGCAGACTTCGGCGATTTGCAAACGCTCGCCTATGGCGTATGCCTGCTGCTGTTTTTGATCTTCATCCCCAACGGCTTGTCCGGCCTCGTGGTCTCGCTGGCGGCATGGTTGCGCGGCCGGAATCGGGCGGTCCGCAACGTGCAGGGATTGAGCGACGGCGTGACGAAAGAGAACGGAGCCGGACGATGAAAACTGTTCAAAAGGCGCGTACGCCTGTCAACGGACCTGTGTTGCTGTCGATTCAGGAGGGCGTCAAGCGCTTCGGTGGGCTGTGCGCGGTGGACAACGTATCGTTCGATGTCCACGAGGGGGAGGCGGTCGGGCTCATCGGACCGAATGGAGCGGGCAAGTCCACCACCTTCAATCTCATCACGGGCGTGGACGCCCTGAGTGCGGGCGAGGTGTTCTACCAGGGCGCGCGCATTACGGGCGCGCCGCTGCATCGGCGAAGCGCAATGGGCATGGCGCGCACGTTCCAGATCGTGCGTCTGTTCAGCGGGCTCACCGTGCTCGAAAACGTGATGCTCGGCTTTCATCCGAAGCTGGTCGATGGTTTTCTTCCGTCACTGCTGCGCAGGCGGCGCGTGGCCGGGGACGAGAGGCGCTATGAGCAACGCGCGCTCGAACTGCTGCGGTTCGTGGGACTCGAGTCGCGCGCAAACGATCTCATCGTGCATCTGCCGCACGGTCAGCAGCGCCTGATCGAAATCGCGCGTGCGCTCGCGAGCGATCCGGCCATGCTGCTGCTCGACGAGCCGGCGGCGGGCCTGAACGACGACGAGACCGCTGCGCTCGGGCGCATGTTGCGCGAGTTGAACGAGGACGGGCTCACGATTCTGATCGTCGAGCACGACATCGGCTTCATCATGAATCTGTGCCACCGCATCGTCGTGCTCGATCACGGCGCAAAGATTGCCGAGGGCAATGCGGCCGAGGTGCAGTCCAACCCGAAGGTGATCGAGGCGTATCTGGGGGTCAGGGGGGCACATGCTCAAAATTGAGGGACTCTGCGCGGGATATAAAGGCACCGAGGCACTTCACGGTGTCTCGCTCGACATCCCGGGCGGCACGATCGTCTCGGCGGTCGGCGCGAACGGCGCGGGCAAATCGACGCTCATCAACGCCATTTCGCGTCTCGTGGACGTCACGCAAGGCCGCATCGTGTTCGACGGCGAGGACATCACGCGGCTTTCGGCGCCGGACGTCGTCGAGCTCGGCATCGTGCAGGTGCCCGAGGGCCGCCAGGTTTTCGCGGCGCTCACGGTGAGCGAGAACCTCGAACTCGGCTTTCACCGTCTGAGACGCCGCCGCGACCCGGCGCTGTTCCGCAAGCGGCTCGATTACGTATACGACCTTTTTCCGAAGCTTGCGGAGCGCGCGAGCCAGCGCGCCATCACCCTGAGCGGCGGCGAGCAGTCCATGGTCGCCATCGGCCGCGCACTCATGGCCGACCCCAGGCTGCTGCTGCTCGACGAGCCCTCGCTCGGGCTCGCGCCGCTCGTGGTCGAGCACATGTTCGATGTGCTGCGCGTATTGCGCGACGCGGGCCTCACGATGCTGCTCGTCGAGCAGCACGCCGACGAAGCGCTCACCCTCTCGGACTATGGCTACGTGCTGTCGGTCGGCCGCGTCGCCGCACAGGGCGCGGGCGAGTCGTTGCGGCATCAGGAAGCGATCCAGCAAGCGTATTTCGGGTGATGGCAGGATTCGACAGCGGAGACACGATGACAATTGAAAGCACCCTCAGCGCCGACGTGGCGATTGTCGGCGGCGGTCTGGCAGGGCTCGTGGCGGCCAATCGCTTCACGGAGCTCGGCGTGAGCGCCGTCGTGCTGGAGGCAGGTGGCGAAGCGCAGTATCCGGCCAACTCGCGATATGCCGGTGGCGTGTTTCATATCGCTTTTCACGATCTCGACGAGGCACCGGACGTGCTCGCGCAGGCCATTGCGCAGACGAGCGCGGGGCTGCGCGACGCTTCGCTCGCCGATGCGCTCGCCCGCGACGGCGCCCGCGTGGTGCGTTGGCTCGCCTTGCGTGGCGCGCAATTCGGCCGCGGCGGCGATTATCCGTTCATGGGCAACATGCTCATGCCATTCAGTCTGCGCGAGACGGGCTTCAAGCATCACTGGCGAGGAAAGGGGGGCGATCGCCTGTTGCAGGCGCTGGAGCAGGCGTTCGTCGCGAAGGGCGGGCGCTTCGTGCGCGGCACGCGGGCCCAGGCGCTGACAATGACGGGCGGGCGCTGTGCCGGACTGCGGGCGACGACGAGAGAGGGCGGGCGCCTGGAGGTCCGGGCCAATGCCGTTCTGCTCGCCGATGGCGGATTCCAGGGCAACGCGGAGATGGTGCGCGAGTCCATCTCACCTCGTCCGGAGCATCTGTGCAAGCGCGGCGCCGGCACCGGCATGGGCGACGGCATCCGCATGGCGCACGCGGCGGGCGCGGCGCTGACCGGAATGAACCGCTTCTACGGGCATGTGCAGCACAAGGCGGCACTGCACGACGAAGCGCTTTGGCCGTACCCGGTGCTCGATATCGTGGCGTCCTGCGCGATCGTCGTCGATGCGAGCGGGCGGCGCTTCACCGACGAAGGCCTGGGCGGCGTGGCGCTTGCCAACGCGATTGCGTCACTCGACGAGCCGCTTTCGTCGTTTGTGATACTCGACGAGACGATCTGGGAGACGGCCGGTCGCGCGTTCTTGCTGCCGCCGAATCCGGCGCTCGAGGAACTCGGCGCGGTGGTGTATCGCGCGGACAGCGTCGCAGCGCTCGCGAATCGACTCGGCATGGATGCGCAGGTGCTTGCCGCAAGCATCGACACCTATAACGGCGCGCTGGAGCAAGCGGCGCTCTCCTCGCTGGAGCCGCCACGCACCGTGAAGCCGGCGATGCTGGCGGGCGGCGCAGCCCCGGTGCGCGGGCCGCGCTATATGGCGATTCCGCTATGCGCGGGCCTGACCTACACGATGGGCGGCATCGTGATCGACGCCGATGCGCGCGCGCTCGACGAAGCAGGCTGCCCCGTGCCAGGCCTCTACGCGGCAGGGGCGACGACGGGGGGCATAGAAGGCGGAGCCAATTCCGGCTACGTGGGCGGGCTCATTAAAGCCGCGGTCTTCGGGCTGCGCGCGGCCGAAGCGGCCACGCGCGAGCTGGGCGGCTTGCGAACTCAATGAGGCCGCAGTGAGCGCGGGCGCGCCTTACCCGGCGCGCGCGCCTTCGGACGTTTGCGCGAGATAGTGCTTCTGCAACGCCTTCAGATGCGTTTCCATCTCTGCGGCGGCCTTGTCTTCGTCGCGCGCGATCAGGTGCTTGAGCAGACGCTTGCGCGAGGGCATCACCGCGCTATCGGGCAGCGGTGAGATCACTTCGAGCAGCTGTTCATGAATCTCCACGAGTGCGTCGGTCAGGATCACGAGCACCGGATTGCGGGCGGCACGCGCGAGCAGCTTGTGAAATTCCAGATTGATGCGCACCCGCTCGCGCAAATCCCCCTTTGCGACCGCAGCCTCGCTTTCCTTCACGTTTTCGCGTAGCGCCTCGAAGTCTTCCTCGCTGCCCCGTGTGCACGCGAAACGAGCGGCGGCCACGCTGACGATAAGCCGCGCTTCGGTGAGATCGGCGGGCTTGATCGCACCGAGCCGGAACAGGTCGGCGAAACCCGCGATCACCGCGTCGCCCTGGCCTTCGCGCACGAACGCGCCACCGGTTGCGCCCTTGCGGAACTCGAGCACTCCGCCGATCTCCAGCGAGCGCAATGCCTCACGCACGGTATTGCGCGACAGGCCGAACGATTCTGCGAGTTCCCGTTCCGAGGGGAGCCGGTCGCCTGGCTGCAGCGCGCCAGTGGCGAGCTGGCTGCGGATCTGGTCGGCCACGAATTCGAATGCCCGGCGCGTCTGCACCGGCGAATAGGCGGGCGTTGGCCGCGCGGACCCCGACGCGGGTGTGGCGGAAGCGGGGGCATCGGTGTTCGGGGTGGCGCGCCGGGAAGTGCGGGTCATGGTGGAGGCTTTCAATGATTAATCCATTCGAAGGATAAACGGATGCTAACCGCTCGGGGGGCAATCGACAAGGTGCCGAATGGCCACGCACACCCAGGCAAAACCAGACGAACCCGCGATGCCGTGCCTGGCGTTTAACGCACTTGACATGCGGCTTCTTCTGCGCAACTATAACTCCAATATTAGTCAAAGGTTGAACCAATAACTCGATAACTTTCAGTCGGCGGACACCTGCCTGCACAGCGGGGGCCGACCCATCCAGCAAGGAGGCACGATGAGCGAAGACCTGAGGGACCTCGTGACGTACGAGGCAAGGGACGGCAGGGCATACATCACGTTTTGCCGCGACGACAAGCGCAATGCGCTGACGTATGAAATGTTCGACCGCATGATGGAGCACATCGAGCGCGCCGAAGCCGACGACGATGTGCGCGTGATCATTTTCCGCAGCGAAGGCCGCGACTTCTCCACCGGTCACGACCTGGCGCAGGTGGGCGCAAAGGAATACGGCTTTTCGAAGGATCCCGGCGCGCGCCGGCCGAGCCAGCGGATTCGTCTTTCGTTCGACAAGCGTCACGTCGAGCAATTTCGTCAGTTGCTCTATTGCACCAAGCCGACGCTTTCGCTCGTCCAGGGTTACTGCGTGGGCGCGGGACTCTACATCGTCGAGGCGAGCGATCTGGCGATCGCGGCCGAAGACGCAAAGATCGGCCACCCCGAGCAGAAGATGGGCCTTGCGGGGGCGTCGTACATGACCAGCATCAACATCCTCGCGCTCGGGCCGAAGAAGGCGCGCGAAATTCTGCTGCTCGGCGAGGTGATGAGCGGGAACGAGGCGGCGCGCATCGGCCTCGTCAACAAGGCGGTGCCTGCCGCCGAGCTCGAAGCGGCGGGCGAGGACTGGGCGGAGCGCATCGTGCGCCTGCCGCGCGATGCGATTGCGATCGGCAAAGCCGCGACGCATCTGTCGCTCGATTCGCTTGGCATGACTTCGCAATTCGTGCAGGGCTACGTGATGCATGCGCTGGGGACCAACATCCGCTACGAAGCCGACGAAAACAACTTCATGAAGGAGCGCCGCGCCAAGGGCGTGACGGGCGCGGCGCACTCGCGCGAGAACCGCTACGAAAACGACGCGAAATCGGGCGACTGATGCCGAGGCGCCAGGCACTGACACACTATTTGCCCGTGGGGCACGGGCAAGCTGAAATAAAGGCGGAATATGCAAACTGATCTAACCGGCGCTTCGGCGGTCGTGCTCGGAGGAACGAAGGGCATCGGGCGCGCGTCAGTCATGAAGCTCGCGCAAAGCGGCGCGAACGTCGTGATCCAGGGGCGCGACGAAACGGCGGCGCGCGAACTCATCGACGCATGCCGCGGCTGGCCTGGCGAGCGGGTGTTCGTCGCCAGCGACCTGCTTTCGTATGGCGGGGTCGAGGCGGCCGTCGAGCATGCGGCCACGCGCTACGGCAAGGTCGACATCGTGGTGGCGAGCGGCGGCCCGCGCGAACCGAAGCCGAAGCTCTTCGTCGACATGACCGCCGACGAAGGGATCGCTTGCCTGACGAGCCGCTTGATGCCGCGCCTCAATGCTGTTCATGCAGCCGTGAAGTTCATGCGAGCGCAGCAGTACGGCAAGATTGTGCTCATCACCACTGACGCCGCGCGCATTCCCACGCCGAGCGAATCGATGATCGGCGCAGCGGGCGCTTCGATCATGTTCCTCACGCGCGCGCTCGGCGCCGAGCTCGCGCATCTGGGCATCCGCATCAACTCGGTGGCCACCACGCTGACCACCGGAACGCCGGCGCACGATCGTTTTCTCGCCGCGAAGGAAGCCGGTTCGCAGGAGGTCATCGTGAAGGCCTTCACGAAGGCGGAGCAACGCGTGAAGTTCAAGCTCAACAGCGCCGAGGATCTCGCCGAGTACATCCTCTATCTATCGAGCCGGGAGTCGGACCAGGTTTCCGGGTCGACGTTGAGCATCAATGGCGGCCTGTCTTTCCCGAGCTACTGAGCGCGCCACGATCCAGGAAGAAGGAAAGCATATGCGTCTTAACGAAGATCTCGTCGCCATCCGCGAATCCGTTCGCCGCATGGTCCAGAAGGATGTCTTGCCGCTCGTGCCGGGCATGGAGCAGGACGATCGTTTCCCTGCGGAACTCGTGCCGATTTTCGGCGACATGGGCCTGCTCCAGTTGTGGCTCCCCGAGGAGTACGGCGGGCCCGGCGGCAACCTGAAAATGGTGTGCATCGTGAAGGAGGAGATCGCGAAGGTCTCGCTTGCGGCCGCCACGCTCTGCGGCAACAACTCCATTTCCTTCGTGCTGCCCATCCTGCATTACGGCACCGAAGAACAGAAGGCGCGCTGGCTGCCGCTCGCCGCGCAAGGCCGGCTCGTGAGCGCGATTGCGGTGACCGAGCCGCAGGCGGGCTCGGACGTTTCATCGATCAGAACGCGGGCGGTGCGCGACGGCGATAGCTACGTTGTCAACGGACAGAAGAACTGGATCACCTGGGGCGGCCACGCGCAGTATGTGCTGCTCTTCGCACGCACGTCGGACGCGCCGGGCTCGGAGGGGATTAGCGCTTTCATGGTCGACACGAGCACGCCGGGTTTTCGCCTCGGGCGTCAGGAGCACAAGATGGGCCGCCACGGCGCGCCCAATCACGAGCTGTTCTTCGACGACATGCGCATTCCCGCGGATTGCCGCATCGGGGCCGAAGGCGATGGTTTCAAAGCCTGCATGAAGGTGCTCGACCTGAACCGGCCGACCATCGCGGCCACTTCGCTCGGGCTCGCGCAGGGGGCGCTCGACGTGGCCGTGGCGTACGCGAAGGAGCGCCGTCAATTCGGCCGGCCGATCGCGGAATTTCAGGGCATGCAGTTCAAGCTGGCGGACATGGCGATCAAGGTGGAAGCCGCACGCAACCTGCTCTACAACTGCGCCGACGAGATCGATTCGGGCGATCACTCGCGCCTGAACATGCTCTCTTCGATGACCAAGTGCTTCGTCACCGACGTGGCGATGGAGGTCACGATCGAAGCGGTCCAGGTGCTGGGCAGCTACGGCTATTCGAAGGAGTTTCCCGTCGAGCGCATGATGCGCGACGCGAAGCTCAACCAGATCATCGAAGGCACGAACGAGATCCACCGGCTGATCGTCGCGCGACGCTTGCTCGCGGGCTGATACGCACAGCGAGAAGCGAGAAATACGGAGGGAAGCAAACATGAAGGTCATGGTGGCGGTCAAGCGCGTGCTTGACTACAACGTGGCGCCGCGCATTGCGCGTGACGGGAGCAGCGTCGATATCTCGAACGCAAAGATGTCGATGAACCCGTTCGACGAAATCGCGGTGGAAGAGGCGGTGCGGTTGAAGGAAGCGGGCGTGGCGACCGAAGTGGTGGTCGTGTCATGCGGCGTGGCACAGGCGCAGGAAACGCTGCGCAACGCGCTTGCGATGGGCGCCGATCGCGCGCTGCTGGTCGAAACCACGGCGGAGTTGCAACCGCTTGCCGTGGCGAAGCTGCTCAAGGCGCTGGTCGACAAGGAGCAGCCCTCGCTCGTGCTGCTTGGCAAGCAGGCGATCGACGACGATTCGAACCAGACCGGCCAGATGCTCGCGGCGCTGGGCGGTCTGCCGCAAGCGACGTTCGCGTCCAGGGTGACGATTGCCGACGGCAAGGCCACGGTCGCGCGCGAAGTCGACGGTGGCGCGCAAACGCTGTCGCTGACGCTGCCGGCGGTGGTGACGACGGATCTGCGTCTGAACGAGCCGCGCTACGTGACATTGCCGAACATCATGAAAGCGAAGAAGAAGCCGCTCGAGACGGTCGATCCGGAGCATCTGGGCGTCGACGTGTCGCCGCGCCTGAAGACGCTGAAGATCGTCGAGCCGACGAAGCGCACGGCGGGTGTCACCGTACCGGACGTGAAAGCGCTGCTCGAAGGACTGAAGACCCAGGCCAAGGTGCTGTAAGGGAGTGCATGGAAATGACGATTCTGGTTATTGCGGAACACGACAATACGTCGATCAAGGCCGCGACGTTGAATGCGGTGTCGGCGGCGGCGATTGTCGCGACGTTGCTCGACGAGGAGATTCACGTCGCGATTGCCGGCTTTCAGGCGCAACCGGCCGCCGACGCCGCGGCGAAGATTGCCGGCGTGTCGAAGGTGCTGTTGGCCGACGCGCCGCAACTGGCGAATGGCCTCGCTGAAAATGTCGAGGCGACGATTCTGGGCATCGCGCAGGGCTACTCTCACATTTTCGTGCCGGCGACGGCATACGGAAAAAATATTGCCCCGCGTATCGCGGCGAAACTCGACGTCGCGCAGATCAGCGACGTGACGGCCATCCACGCCGCCGATACGTTCGATCGTCCGATCTATGCGGGCAATGCGATCGCGACGGTGCAGTCTTGCGATCCGGTCAAGGTGATCTCGGTGCGCACGACCGGTTTCGACCCGGCCGGGGCCAATGGCGGCTGCGCGCCGATCGAGCGGATCGAGGCGGCAGCGCACGCCGGCGTCTCGCAGTTCGTGAGCCGCGAAGTGACGAAGCTGGACCGCCCCGAACTGACGAGCGCGGACATTGTCGTCTCGGGCGGCCGGGGGCTCGGCAGCGGGGAAAACTACACCAAGGTGCTGGAGCCGCTGGCCGACAAACTGCAGGCAGCACTGGGCGCCTCGCGTGCGGCGGTCGACGCGGGCTTCGCGCCGAACGACTACCAGGTCGGCCAGACCGGCAAGATCGTTGCGCCGAAGCTGTACGTCGCGGTCGGCATTTCGGGCGCGATCCAGCATCTGGCCGGAATGAAGGATTCGAAGGTCATTGTCGCAATCAATAAGGATGCCGAAGCGCCGATCTTCAGCGTGGCCGACTACGGTCTCGTGGGCGACCTCTTCGAGCTCGTGCCGGAATTCGTCAGCAGTCTCGAAACCAGAACGGGAGTCCCCTCATGAGCGAAGCTGCCATGAGCGACACGGCACAACGCCAGGCGTTGGCCGCGGAGCTCGATCAGTACAACTGCCGGGTCGCGCAACCCACCGACGGGCCGCTCTTCACGCGCACGCCTCAATCGTCGATGCAGGTCGCCCACTGGAAGGCCGCCGACCTCGAGCGCCTGCTCGACAAGATCGGCGCGAACCTGAAACTCGAAGCGGGCGGCCAGCGGCGCACGTTGCGTCTTGCCAATCGCGGTTTGCCGTTCGGCACGACGCCCACGTTCTGGGCTTCGATCCAGGTCATTCTGCCGGGGGAGATCGCGACGGCGCATCGCCATACCGCCAGTGCACTGCGCTTCATCATGAAGGGGCGGGGCGCGGACACGATCGTGAACGGCGAGCGCTATGAGATGAACGAAGGCGATCTCGTGCTCACGCCGGCCTGGACCTGGCACGATCACGAGCACAAGGGCGACGAGCCCATGATCTGGTTAGACGTACTCGACATTTCGCTCGTGCGCTCGATGCATGCAACCTTCTTCGAAGGCAGCGAGGCGCCGCGACAGCCGCTCGCGCCCATCGTGGATGGCTCGTATCGCGCGTATGGCAGCGGCATCATGAAGCCGCTGTCCACGCACGAGGTGCCCGAACTGAACCCGCTGCTCGTCTATTCGGCGGGGCGCGCGCAAGATGCGCTGCGCCTCGCGGGCGAACTGCCGCCCGACCCCTGGGACGATACCGCGCTCGAATACCTGAATCCGCTCACGGGCGGCCCGGCGCTGCCGACCATCGGCACCGTGCTGCAGAGCTTGCGCCCCGGCTTCCGCACGAAGGCGCATCGGCATACGGGCAGCGTCGTGTATTACGTGATGCGCGGCCAGGGCACGACCATCGTCGACGGAACACCGTTTGAATGGGGCGCCGGTGATTTTCTGGCGCTTCCGCCGTGGGCCGTTCACGAGCATATCAACCGATCCCCGGACACATCCGCGATGCTCTTTCAGGTCAACGACATTCCCGCGCTGCGCAAGCTCGGGCTGTATCGCGAAGAACCGTCGGACGCGCAAACTTGATCGAACCAGGCGGCGCCTCGATGCGCCGACCCAACAAATGGAGAATGGAGATGCAAACACCGGTTTTGATCGTAGGGGCGGGGCCCATCGGCCTTGCGCTTGCAGGAGACCTCGGCTTTCGCGGCGTATCAACCCTGCTGATCGAACGCAGCGACGGCCAGGTCGTGCAGCCGAAAATGGACATGGTCGGCGTGCGCACGATGGAGTATTGCCGCCGCTGGGGCATCGTGCCCTGGGTGCATGATGCGGGCTACAACCGCGACTATCCGCAGGATTGCGCGTGGGTGACCGGCCTGAGCGGCTATGAGTTCGGCCGCGAAGTCTTTCCGAGCCCAAATGAAGAAAAGTGCCCGCCGCAGAGTCCGCAAAAGCGCGAGCGCTGCCCGCAGAACTTTTTCGATCCCGTGCTGCGCCGCTTTGCGGAGCGCTCGCAGCTTGCCACGATCTCGGTTAACACGGAGCTCGTGAGCTTCACCGAAACCGAAAGCGGCGTGACCGCGCGTTTGCGCGATACGCTGAGCGGGGAAGAACGAACGGTCGAGGCACAGTACCTGGTCGGGACGGACGGCGGCGCGAGCACGGTGCGCCAGGCGCTCGGCATCGGCATGACGGGGGAGCCGACGCTCACGTATACGACCAACGTCGTGTTCCGCTGCAAGGATCTCGAAGCGCTGCACGACAAAGAGCGGGCTTACCGCTATATCTTCATCGGCCCCGAGGGGACCTGGGCGACGCTCGTGGCGATCAACGGGCGCGATCAGTGGCGTTTTTCGCTGGTCGGCGACGACACGCGCCATACGCATGACGAAGCCTATATGCGCGAGGCGATCGTGCGCGCGGTCGGGCGGGAATTCGACTTCGAAATTCTCTCGCTGCTGCCGTGGGTCCGCCGGCAGCTCGTGGCCGATCACTACGGCACCAAGCGCGTGTTTATTGCCGGCGACGCCGCGCATCTGACTTCGCCCACGGGCGGGTTCGGCATGAACACCGGTATTCAGGATGCGGTGAATCTGTCGTGGAAGCTGGCTGGTGTGCTGCAAGGCTGGGGCGGCGAGCATCTGCTCGCGACCTACGAGACCGAGCAGCGTCCCGTGGCGATCCGCAACGTCGCCGAGGCGACCGGCAATCTCAAGCGCATGCTGTCGCCGCGCGTACTGGCGCCTTCGCCCGCGATCTTCGAGGACGGGCCGGAGTCGGAGGCGGCGCGTATCGAGTTCGGCAACGCCTATACGGAACTGATGAAGCGCGAGTGGTTCTCGATCGGCATTCACCTCGGCTACATGTACGAGGGCTCGCCGATCGTCGTGCCGGATGGCACGCCGCAGCCGCCGGACGAAGTCTCCACCTATGTTCAGACGGCGCGCCCGGGTTCGCGTGCACCGCACGTCTGGCTGGCGGAGGGGCATTCCACGCTCGATCTGTTCGGTAAATCATTCGTGCTCCTCTGCTTTGGTACGGAGCGCGGCGGCGTCGATGCGTTCGCGGAGGCAGCGCGCCTGCGTGGCGTTCCGTTCGAGGCGGTGTCCATCGACAATGCGGATGCACGCACGCTCTATGAACGTAACTTTGTGCTCGTGCGTCCCGACGGTCAGGTCGCATGGCGCGGGGACGCCTTGCCGCAAGATGCGATTTCGCTGATCGACACGGTGCGGGGCGCCGTCGAGGCCGGTGTAGGTGCGTAGCGACGCGCGCGGCAAGATCCGGCTAGTTAGTTAGCCGCGCAAAAAGGGCCGCTCCGGCTTAAACAAACGCCGGAGCGGCCCTTTCTTTTGCTTCCTGTCTGCGCGTATTCTTCGAGGCGCGACAAGCGATCAATGCGGGCGATCAGCGCGCCGAATGACGTTCGATGAACGGCAGAATCGCTTCGTTGAACGCTTCGTTGCGATCGCCGGCGATCATGTGTCCGGCGCCGCGCACAAGGCCGATCTCCAGTTGCGGCAATGCTTCGCGCAACTCCTCGATCCCCTCGCGCCCCACGACATCGCTTTGCGCGGCCAGCACGAGCATCGCGGGGATCGTCACGCTGCGGCACATCTGGAGCACTTTCGCCGCGTGACTTTCCCGCATGGGCTTGTCGCGTCGTGCGAAGAATCCCGGGTCCCAGTGCCAGTAAAGGCGTCCATCGTCCCGGCGGCGCAGGTTTTTCATCAGCCCTTGCGGATTGCTCGGGCGTGGACGGTGCGGGTTATAGGCGGCGACGGCATCGGAAGCTTCCTCGATGCTGGCAAAGCCGTTTCGATGTCCGTTCAGGAAGTCATGGACGCGCTTCAAGCCCTGCGGTTCGACGCGTGGCGCAATGTCGACGAGGACGATCGAGCGGGCGTACCCGGCGTGCGCGCGGCCGATCGAGTGCAGTGCGGTCATGCCGCCCATCGATGCGCCCACAATCGCCGGAGCGCCTCCCAGATGGCGCACGACCGCATCGAGATCGTCGGCCAGCCGCTCGTACGAATAGTCGGACTGCGGCGACCAGCCGCTCTCGCCGTGGCCGCGCGCATCGTAGGCCAGTGCGTGGTAGCCGAGCGCGCCAAGCGTGGCAACGGTGCCGCGCCACGAGTGGCGCGTCTGACCCGCGCCATGCAACAGGACCACGCCGGGCTGGCCGCGTTCGCCGGCAACGCTGGCGGCGAGCGTGAGCCCGTCGCCAGCGGCGATCGGCTCGTCGCGCAGCGGCGCAGCTGAGGAATCGAGGCGATTTTCGTGCATCTGCGCCGCTCCGGTCATGGCGTCGAGACGGAGGCCGGGTCGGGCTGGGTGCGCGACTTGTCCCAGACCGGATGGTCGCCGTTTTCGCCCTGCACGACGTCGAGCGTCATGGAGCCGACGCGCGCGATCTTGATGACGACCTTGTCGCCGGCCACGATCGGGCCCACGCCGGCAGGCGTGCCCGACGCGATGATGTCGCCGGGGTAGAGCGTCATCACGGCCGAGGCCATGCGGATCATCTCGGGAATGTCGACGATGAGGTCCCGTGTGCTGGCGCGCTGGCGCAGCTCGCCATTCACCGTGAGCTGGAGGTCGATCGCCGTGTGATCGGGCACCTCGTCTGCCGTGACGATCCACGGGCCGACCGGGCAGAACGTGTCGTAGGACTTGCGCATCACGCGCTCTTCCTTGCCGCGCACCACCACGTCGATGAGGCAGGCGTAGCCGAACACATGATCGAGCGCCTGCTCGCGGCTGATTTGCCGGCCGCCCTTGCCGATGATGACGGCAAGCTCGCACTCGTGATGGATTTGCCGCCCGGGAATACTTGGCAGTACGATCGGTTCGGCAGGGCCGGAAAGACTCGAATTGGCCTTGAGAAAGAAGCCCTGGCCGTCCGCCTTGAACGGTGAAATGAGGCCGGTGCCGCGCTTCATTTCCTCGACGTGGGCGTGATAGTTGGCCGGGAACGCGATCACCTTGTTCGGCCACGCGATGGGCGTTTCGAGCCGCACCTGCGCAAGCGGCTTGCGCGGCGCGGTGGCGGCAAGCGCGGCGAGGCGCGCCTTGAGCGAAGGGAAGCGCTCGATCACATGGAGCATGCCGACGGGCGGCCATGCGCCGGGCGTGACGTTCACTTCGCCCGTGATATCGATGATGTCGTCGCCTTCCACGAGGCCGATGCGGCCGCCATCGAAGCTTGCGAGTTTCATGTTGAATTCCTGTGGGTGGTAAAAGAGATCAAGCGGATCGAGCGGATCGAGTGGATCAAGCGCCCCGGATTTCGGCGTCGTGCTCGCCGATCGACGGCGGACCGAATCGCGCGGGCAGGCGTCGTTCGTCGAACGTCGCCGGATAACGCGCGGTGCGGATCGGGCCGACCGGCGAAGGCACGAACTCGAATACGCGGTTATGGTTCACCTGGGCGTCGTTGAGATAATCGTCGAGCGAAAAGACGGGCGCGGCGGGGACGTCGAGCGACTCGAAGCGCTCGAGCCAGTAGGCCGTGTCACGCAGCTTGACGACTTCGCCCACGCGCCGGAAGAACTCCTCGGCCATGGCGACCGGGTCGGTCATCTGCTTGAAGTCGGCCTTCCATTCGGGACGATCGATCGCGTTGAGGGTCTTCGACATCTGCGCGCCGTTCGCCGGCGAGATCACCACGTGTCCGTCCGATGTCTCCAGCACCTGTGAGGCCGGCGGCTTCCACGCGGAAGTGTCGCCCTCGAACGTGCGATGCTGGTACATGTCCGGGAAGTTGAAATAGCCCATGACGTCGAGCATCGGCAGCTTCACGTGCGTGCCCTTGCCGGTCTTCTCGCGCTCGTAGAGCGCGGCAAGAATGGCTTGGGCACCGAACGTTCCGGTGATCTTGTCGACCATGTTGAACGGCGTGACGGAGGGCTTGCCGTTGCGCCCCTCGGCGGCAACGATGCCGGTGCGGCCCTGAATGAGCGAATCGAATGCCGGAGCGTTGGCAAGCGCGCCGGTGTCGCCGAATCCATTGATCGACAGGCGCACGAGGCGCGGGTTGAGCGCAGCCAGCACGTCCTGGCCGAGGCCGAGCGAAACGGCGACGCGCGGGCGCCAGTTCTCCACCAGCACGTCCGCATGCTCGATCAGCGCCTTCAGCCGCGCGACCCCGGCTTCGGTTTTCAGGTCGATGACGACGCTGCGCTTGCCACGGTTTGCGTTGGTCCATGACGCGCCGAATCCGTCGCGGTTATGGCCGAACTTGCGAAAGCCGTCGCCGCCCGGCGGCTCGACCTTGATCACGTCGGCGCCCAGGTCCGACAGCATCATTGAGGCGAACGGGCCGGTCAGGAAGCTCGAGGTTTCGATGACGGTCACGCCCTCGAGCGGACGCTTGCCCGCGCCCGCGGCGGGGTGGTTGGTTTCTGGCATCTGATGACTCCGGAGAAGACGGGCGGTGTAGTGCCCTTAAAGTTCATTGAACCAAAATTCATTGGATCAACCTTTGATATTTATAGCATGTTGAGCGGAGCCCCGCACGATGTCAAGCCGGCATCTGAAGGAAAAAGGCCGGCATGGATAGCCGGCCCGGGGCACTTCACGTCACGTTCAATCTAGAACTTGTGCCGGATGCCGACCCGTGCAACGAACTGGCTCTGCCTGTTCGCGGGCGTTAGCGTGACGAGGTAGGGCACGGCTGCCTGGCCGGTGGAGTCCTCGCCGGCGGCCTTCATCCATGCGGCGGTGATATAGACGTCGGTGCGCTTCGAGAGGAAGTAGTCGAGCGCGGCGTTGACGGTCTGATAGCTGGCGCTTTCCTTGCCGTCTATCGCGCCTCCGCGCAGATAGTTATAGGACGCGCCGGCGAGCAGAAACGGCGTGATGTAGTAGCCCGCATAGATGTTGTAGTTATTGAATGCCGCGTTGCCGGTATAGCCGAACGGGTTGGTGAGCGAGAGCGTGCCGGAGGCCGGGTCGTTGAGGTTCTGGAAGCGAATGTTCGAGTAGCCGAGCCCCACCGTCAGCGATCCCAACGCGTACTGTGCGGCCGCTGCCGCGATCTGCATCGTGCCGGCCGAGGCGAACCCGCCATAGATCGGATTCACCTGCACACCGCTTGTGGGGCCGAGATTGTTGGCCGTCGTCGAGCCGGTTGTGTTATTGCCGTAGAACGACTGGTTGGGGTTGTTGATGTGCATGTAGCCTGCCGCGAGCGCGACCGGGCCGGATTCGAAGTGCGCGCCGACCGACCAGATGCTGTTGCGGCCAAACGCCCCCGCAGCGCCGCCGAAGCTGTAAAGACCCGTGAGCGTGACGCCGGCGAAAACGGGGCTCGTGTACTTGATCGAATTGTTGATGCGCTGGGAGTCCGCCACATTGTCGATATCGCCCGGGTGGTCGGCAAATGCGCCGCCCGCGTAGCTGCCAGCCTGCATGGGACCGATTACGTCGACGATCGAATCGTATTGGCGTCCGAGCGTGATTTTGCCCCAGCGCTGCGAGGTGAGCCCGACAAAGGCCTGCCGCCCGAAGAAGGTGTTGCCTTGCTGAAAACGCCCCGTGCCGACGTCGAAGCCGCTCTCGAGCACGAATACCGCCCCATAGCCGCCGCCGAGGTCCTCGTTGCCGCGCAGGCCCCAGCGCGACGCCTGGAGCAGGCCTGTCGACATCGACCACAACGAGCCGCCCGAGCGGCCGTTGGCCGCGCCCGCTGCACTCGTTTGCACATTGTTCACATAGTTGATGCCCTCATCGAGCAAACCATAGAGCGTCACATTGCTTTGCGCGCAAGCGCTGCCTGCCATACCCAGCGCAAGCATGCCCAACAGGGGTTTTCCAAGCCTCAATTTCGTCTCCTCGTAGGGAATTGATCACCAAACCCGATAAATTTTCACTGCTTCTATTTCGCCCAACACTTGGTCCAATAAATCATTGGATGAACCATTAATTAAACTATCGAGGAGACGTTTTTCGCTGTCAAACGAGAACAAACCCCAGGTGCAACGGTTGTTGTGACGGTTGTTGCAATGGCGGTTGCAATGTTTGTCCGCACAATCGGCTGCGCTGCGTTCGACCTTCTCCGTTTTTTCTTTCCAGCCAGGTGCGCGTTCGCGGCTATGCCACGGAGCCCTGATCGGCTGCCTGAACCGCTCGTGGCACGGCCTTGAACGACGCCCACGCAATAGCGCTCGAGACGATCAAAGCCACGATCATCGAGAGCATGGGATTGGCCGGCACGAGCCCCACGGCAGCGGTGCAGAGCGCGCCGTAGCCCATTTGCAGACAGCCATACAGGCCGGCCGCGGCGCCCACCACGGTGGGCTCCACGTCGAGCGCACTGCTGATCGCGAAAGGACTGGACAGCCCGGTCGCGAAGAACATCACGATCATCGGCGCCATCACGCCCGCCACGGTAAGGGTGTCGAAATACCACGACACCAGCAGGCTCGCCGACGCCGCGCCCATGATGAGGCTCGCCGCAATGAGCGCCGTGCGCGGGAAAACCTTGCCGGCAAGACGTTTTGCCGTGGTTTGCCCGCTCGCGAGCCCGACTACCAGCGAGAAGTATGCAAAGCCGAACGCCTGCGCGGATAGCCCGAACCTGGCTTCGAGGATGAATGGCGAGGCGGAGAGAAACGCGTAGATGCCGGTGGTGGCGCTGGCGCCGCCAAGGCTGTGCGCGATGAAGGTGGGCGAGCGCAGCAGTTGCAGATAGCTGCGTGCGTAGAGTCCCACTTTCACTTCGCGCGAGGCGGTATGGGTTTCCGGCACGCGTAGCCACACGGCGCTCAGGATCAGCACATTGACGGTCGATAGCGCGAGAAAGATCGCGCGCCAGCCAAGGTGCTCGACGAACTGGGCGCCGATGACCGGCGCAACCGCCGTGGCCACCGCCATCGCAATGCTGAGTGTGGCGAGGCGCCGGATGAGCGTGGTCGATCCGGAGCTATCGCGCGCAATTGCACGGCCAAGCACGAGGCCGGAACAACCGCCGAGCGCTTGCACAATGCGCGCGAACTCCAGGCTTCTGAGCGACGGCGCAAACGCGGCCGCAAAGCTCGCCACGACGAATAGTGCGAGGCCCGCGAGCAGCACGGGACGGCGACCGTAGCGATCCGACAAGGGGCCGTAGATCAACTGCCCGATCGACAGACCGATCACATAAAGCGTGATAGTGAGCCCGATACCAGCCGACGACGTATGCAGTTCGTTGGCCGCGAGCGGCAATGCGGGCACGAATACATGCAGCGGGAAAGTGCCCGACAGCGTGATGCAAACGAGAATGAAGAGGGACGGAGGGCGGACAAGCGCGTGTCTGGCGGAATCGCTCATTTCATTTAATAGTCATTGGATGAACCATTAATATATACAGAGGTATCATGAGCCGTCAACGTGACTTGTTCGAGACCTGCCGGCGCGCCAGCAAAGAATAGGCGCGATGCCCCGCCGGGCACCAATACTATTTTCCGATCCAATTGAAGGATGACTGGATGGATGAAGCGGAGGCACGAACCAGAGGAATATCCTCTAGGAAGCTCTGCAAATCGTATTGGCTGACGCCGGCTCACACGCGGTAGAGTGGGCCTGTATTGCGTCCGGCGAGATAGCGCAATGAATCGGCCAATGAATCGGAACATGATCGCGAGCAGTCAGGCATGCAACGAGAATTGATGAAAGAAGCGACCGCCGTCGGCGCCTCGTCCGGGCACTCGCTGAGGCTGCAGGCGAGGTGCGTCGTGATCGGCGCGGGATTGAATCTTTTTCTTGGCACCGGGCAGGTGCTCTTGTTCAGTTTCGGGGTGTTTGTGAAACCGATCGTCGAGAGCACGGGCTGGTCCCGTGCCGACGTCAGCTCCGCGGCCTTGTGGGGGCAATTGCTCGTTGCGCTTGCCTCGCCGTTGACGGGGCTTGCTGTGGACCGGTTCGGCGCGAGGCGCGTCGCGCGCTTTGCCGGCCCTTCGCTGGGCGCGGGCATCATGCTCGTCGGCTTGTTATCCCGCAGCCCGCAAAGCTTCGTGTTCTGCTTCGCCTTGAGCTTCCTGTTCGGCGCGGCACAGGTGCCGGTGCCCTATGTGAAGGCGGTCGCGGACTGGCACGAAAAGCGTCTCGGGCTGGCGCTGGGATCGGCCATGATACTGAGCGGGGCCGGTGTCGCGGTGTTTCCGCCACTGTCGGCAGCGCTCATCAATGCCTTCGGATGGCGCAATGCCTACGTCGCGCTCGCCATCATTGTCTGGGCGGTGAGCATCCCGTCGGTCGCATTTCTACTCCATGAGCCGCCTGTGGGATCGGTGCGCGGACAACCGGGCGATGACCGCGGCGCGCAGCGGGGGATGACGCTGGACTGTGCAGTCCGTACCCGGCCGTTCTGGCTCGTTGCCATCAGCTTTTTCCTGCTTTCCGTCGTGGTGGGCGCCGGTACCCACGTACTTCCGATCGTGCTCTCCGACTATGGCCTGAAATCGCAATCGAGTTCGTTCGTCATGACGATTGTTGGCGCGGCGATGATGATTGCGCGGTTCGCGTTCGGCGTTTTGCTCGACCGCTTCAGCGCACCCCGTCTCACCGCGCTGGTGTGCTTCGGGGCCGCCGTCGGTTTCCTGTGTCTTGCGGCCGGCATATCCGCGACGACCGTGCCAGCGGCCGCGGTGCTGATCGGCATTGCATTAGGCGCGGAGGTCGATGCGCTTGCCTACCTCGCATCGCAGCTATTTGGCCGCCGGCACCTGGGCGCCGTGTATGGAGCGTTGATGTTCTGCTTTAGCCTTGGCCTCGGATGCGGGCCCGCACTCTTGGGGAAACTGTACGCGCGCTCGGGTAGCTATCACGTTGCCTTCGAGCTGGCAGCCGGCCTGGCAGCTATCGCCGCCCTGTTGCTGCTGGGAGTGAGAACCGCCGATCTGCACGGCGCGGCCGGCAAGCAACGCCGGCCGGCATCCGCAACGCTCCTCTAGCTTCGCGCGCCCGCTTCGAACAAGGCCTGCAGGGGGGCCGCGATGCACGAGACGGGCACGGCCTCGATATTCATGACGGCGTCGGCCAGTGCGTTCGCCGCTTGCACGAGGGCCGGGGCGCCTTCGCCATTGGGGGCGAGGCCCACCATCACATTGAACTTGGCTCGCAAGGCCTGATCCGTGAAGCGCGTTCGCGGATCCCATGGATCGCCGAGCGCATGATCGGCGGTCGCGCTGAAGACGCGTCCGCGCGCGTGAACGTCGACGCCGCCCGGCACGCCGCGCCATTGGCCACCCGTCATCCATTCAGCGATGTTCGCCGAGCTCGGCTCCGCGACGACGCTCACTCGCGAGCGGAACGCCGCGATCGAGCCGTCGTTCATCGTTTCCGGCGCGTACCAGAGCGGTCCCGGCGGCACGCCGTGCGCCGCAGCGGCGAGCGCGTGAGCATGGCTGAATTCGGCGCTCAGCATGTCGGCCGGCTGTTGCTCGCGGAAGATACGGGTAAGCGCGAACGGGTTCGCGCGCACCGTGACATGCTCGATCTCGTCGGCCCTCAGCTCGTGCCCGGCCATCAGGCGCGTGAATGCCGTAAGCGGATGGTGGATCCACCGGCAGCACGGCCAGGGCTTGTAGGTCGTGTTGAGGATCTGCCAGTGCGAGCCGAGGCCGCAGAGGAGCGCGGCGTCGTCGTGTGTGGGCGACCCATAGGTTTTCCAGAACGCATTTTCGCCGTCGAGAAAGTCCTTGAAGCCCGTGCTGCCCAGCTTCGCGAGCAGCGCTGCCGACACGCCGACCTCGGCGCACCAGCCTGCATCGGCGTACTTGTACATTGGCTGCTCGACGGATTCGGCCCATTTGCGCAGCGTCGGCTGGGGTGAGTTGGCGCCGCCGATGCCGAACGCGTGGTTGGCCTGTTGCGCGTCGAGCCCGGCCATATTCGACGCCGCGCCGATCGCCGCCCAGGCGATGGTCGCGGCGGGGCCGCCCAGCTCGTTCCAGCCGATGACACGGCCGTTCTCGATCTGCATCGGCGCACCCATCCAGCTGCCGATGCGCGCACCAAGATCGAAGCCCACGGCGATCGCCGTGATCAGTTCACGCCCGCTGCTGGCCTGCATTTCGGCGAGCGCAAGCGCGGAAAAGACCGTGGCGTTGCCGAAGTGCGTCGAGGTCGGGAACGTGTCGTCGGCGTCGAGCACGTTGGCGAGACGCGCATTGGCGTAGGCCGCGTTCGTGGCGCTGCTGCGCGCAGCAGCGCCGATCACGGTTGCGCCCGCGTGGCCGCCAAGCATGCCCACGTACTCGAGCGCGATTCGCCCGCTTTCGGTGCGCACGGCGCCGAGCGCACAGCCGATCGTATCGAGCAGCAGACGCTTGCTCTCGGTGACCACGGCTTCGGGCAGATGATCGAAGCGGGTTTCGGCGACGAACGTGGCGAGTCGTTGAGTCAGCCCAGTCATTCGGACTCCTTTTGCAATGAGGTATCTAGTGGGAGGGTTGATGCTCGGCGACCACGCCATCCTGGACCGGCGCGCTGGTCGCGTCGTAAGCCGCAAGCTCGGCGCGAGCGGCCTCCTCGCCGTCCGCGAGCGACCTTCCCGCGACGATCAGCGAGCCGATCGACACCGGCAGAACACCCAATGCGCACAGAATGGCAAGGCGCAGGTCATGTGTCGCATCGCTAAGGAGACCGACGCAATAGGGGCCGAGGCCGAGCCCGAATATGTTGGGTCCGAGCGAGAACGCCGCGAATGCGGTGCCGCGCAGACGCGGAATCACGAGATCCTGGGTGGTGGCCTGCAGCGGGCCGAACCACATCGGCACGAAGAACGTGGCGAGCGCGTAGGCACCATAGAACACGCTCACGTTCGGCGTGATGTACTGGACGACGCTTGCGGCCGTAAACAACGTGGCCGTGCAGCAGACGAAGTAGAGGCGGCCCAGCGGATGCCTGCGTTTGGCGAAATCGCACAGATAGCCGCTTATGGTGATGCCGATGCCCCCCGCGAAGATCGCGATAATCCCCAGATGCAGACCTGCCTCGGCCGTGAGGCCGAGCGTGCGGCTCGCGTAGACGAACACGAAGCCGTTGACGGCATTCATGGCGAAGGCGAGGAACGCGCCCGCCACCGTGACGGCCGTAAAGGCTCTCGAGCCCGTAATCAGCCGGTGGGCGGCGGGGTCGCCGAGACGCGTGGCCTGGTACCAGTTCGAGCAGACGTAGACGGCGATGGCGATGGCCAGCCATTGAACCAGATTGGTCGTGACCGGCATACCGAAGACGGTGCCGATCTGCGCATTGCGGTTCGCCGATAGCATGCCGTTCGTCGCCCGCGTCGCGAAGACGGCCACGGCCGCAGCCATGAGCAGATAAGCCGCGTTGCGCGCGAATTCGCGCGGCGGCGCCCGGCGTGCGGCGAGGTGTATCCAGCTCCACGGCGGCACCATCGCGCCGAGATCGCGCATCGCGTTGGCGAACGGATGCGGGTCGGGCCTCGCCGGCACCGTATCGAGCCGGCCGCGCTGCGGTTCGCGCACGGTCAAGAGCACCACGATCGCGAGGAGGATGCCCGGCAGGCCCACGCCCATGAACGATGCCTGCCAACCGCTGAGCCCCAGCGGAGCAAGCCCGCTCGTGCCATAGGTGCGTTGCCAGAAGGCGATGATCGAGCCGCCGATCGCGAGCGACGCGCCCGCGCCCACATACACACCCACTGAGTAAAGTGCGAGCACCGTGCCTCGTCGGGAACGCTCGAAGTAGTCGCCGAGCAGCGAGACCGCCGCGGGCGTCGCACTCGCTTCTCCGACGCCCACTCCGATGCGCGCCGTGCCGAGCTGGACGAAGTTGCGCGAGAGGCCCGAGAGCGCGGTCATCAACGACCAGAACGACAGACCGAGCGCGAGCGTGCGCACGCGGCTCCAGCCATCGGCCAGCCGCGCGAGCGGAATGCCGAATACGCAATAGAACAGCGCGAACGACGTGCCGTAGAGCAGGCCCAGTTGCGCGTCCGAAATGCCCATGTCCTTCTTCAGCCAGGGCCCGAGGATGGTGACGATCTGCCGGTCGACGTAGCCGAATGCATAGATCGCCGTCAAAACGAGCAGGACGTACCAGCGGTACCAGCGGGGTTCACGGATCATCTTGGGTCTGCCTGGCGTCGGGAAGAGGAGGGGCGCGCCTGGCGGCCGCCGGCCGTCGCGCACGTCGTTGAGGACTGCATGGGATCTGTCTCCGGTGTGTGTTTTTCTATGGGCGGCGTCGTGAGCGACGTCCGATCGCAGGATAGGCACGACGTGCCGCTTCGCTCCAATACGATTTTCCGATCGTGTAAGAGGAAGAAGTTGCGGCGCGAGCCAGAGGAATATCTTCTGGAAACCTCTGCAAACAGTATTGGCCAGGCCATGCGGTCGGTCGCTAGAGTGGACCTGTATCGCGTCGCATTGCTGGACGCGCAACGCAACGTTCCGGTGCGAGGCGCGCGAGTTCGCGCTCGTGCCTCGCCGGTTCAGCCACAGTCAAGGAGACAGGCACATGACAGGCAGCGTCGATTATCTGGCCCGCGACGGCCGCGCTTACATTACGTTGAATCGTCCCGAGAAAAAGAACGCGATGACCGACGCCATGTTCGATCAGCTCATGCAGTGCTACCACTGGGCAGAGTACGACGACGACGTGCGTGTGGTCGTGCTGCAAGGCGCGGGCGACGATTTTTGCACCGGCCACGATCTTGCCGAGGTCGGCAACGAGTACGGTGAAACCACCTATGACGACAAGGGGCGGCCGCGCAAGCCGAGCCAGCGCGCGCGGTTGCTGCACGACAAGCGCTATCTCGAGCGCTTCGAGCGCGTTTTCAAATTTCTGAAGCCGACGCTGTCGCTGGTGAAGGGCTATTGCCTCGGCGGAGGGCTCTATCTGGCCGAGGGATCGGATCTCGTGATCGCCGCCGACACCGCCAGGATGGGGCACCCCGAGCAGAAGCTCGGGCTGTCCGGCGCGGCCTATTTCGCAGCCTGGGAAATGATGACGATGGGCCCGCGCAAGGCGCGCGAGCTGCTGCTCATGGCCGACGTCTGGGACGCGCAAACGTGTCTCGCCAACGGGCTCGTCAACAAGGTCGTGCCGCTCGCGGAGCTCGTGGAAGCGGGCGAAGCCTGGGCCGAGCGCATCGTGCGCCTGCCGCGCGACGGCATCGTCATGGGCAAGGCCGCCACGAGCCTCGCCATGGATTCCCTGGGCATCACGAGTCAATTCTCGTACGGCCACGTGCTGCACTCGCTCGCGACCAACGTGCGCTACGAGGCCGACGAGTTCAACTTCATGAAGCAGCGGCGCGACAAGGGCGTGCGGGCGTCGAATCACGAGCGCGAGGCATTCTATGTGAAGAAGGAGGACGCATGAGCCACGGCGGGACAGCGGCGCTTGGCGGCCTGAAGGTGCTCGACTTCACGCAGATGATGACGGGGCCGTTCGCCACGATGATGCTCGGCGACTCCGGCGCCGATGTCCTCAAAGTCGAGCAGCCCGACGGCGACCCGTTCCGGCGCTCGGGCGAGACCGCGCTCGGCGGCGACGGCGCATTCTTTCTCGGCGTGAACCGCAACAAGCGCAGTATCGTGCTCGACCTGAAGAGCGAGGCAGGGCGCGCGGCCGCGCGCGCGTTGGCGGCCGAGGCCGACGTGCTCGTCGAGAACTTCCGGCCGGGACTGATCGAGCGGTCGGGCCTCGGTTACGAAGCGCTGCAAGAGATCAATCCGCGGCTCGTCTATTGCTCGATTTCCGGCTTCGGCCGCGACGGTCCAGATCAGAACCGTCCCGCGCTCGACATGGTGATCCAGGCGGTATCGGGCGTGATGCAGGTGACGGGCACCGAGGAGTCGGGGCCGCTCAAGACCGGCTTTCCGTTCTCGGACCTCGTGACCGCCCTGATCGCGACAATCGGCATTCTCACGGCGCTGCAGGCCCGCGAGCGCACGGGCAAGGGCCAGCGGGTCGATCTGTCGATGCTCGATGCGAGCATATTCAGCCAGGTGCCGCGCGACGTGTATTTCGATCTCACGGGCATCACGCCGACGCGCATGGGCAACCAGCACTGGGACATCGTGCCGAACAACACATACGCGAGCGCGGACGGGCGCCAGATCATGATCATCACGATCAACGACAAGTTCTGGCAGATCCTCTGCGATGCAACGGGCAAGAGCGAGTGGAAGACGGACCCGCGCTTCGCGACCAAGGCCGCGCGGCTCTCGAATCGCGCGCTCGTGGACGAAAGTCTTGCCGCCGTGTTCGCGAGCCGCGATCTCGCGCACTGGGAGGCGGCGCTTTCGTCGGCGGGCGCGATCTATGGCGCGGTGCGCACGTGGCCCGAGGTATTCAGCGACCCCCATGTGGTGCAGAACCTGCTGCGCACGCTGCATCACCCGAAGGGCGGCGCCTTCAAGGTCATCAACAACCCGCTGCAGTTCTCCGATACGCCGACGCAGATCCGCCTTGCGCCGCCGATGCTCGGCGAGCACGACGACGCGCTGGCCGCGTTGGCCAGTGCCGGCGGCGCGGCGTGGCCCGCGTTTGCGGCGCCGTAAACGATACTTGCGTCGCGCCATGCGCGACGCCGAACCTCATTTCATTCAGGAGTCCCTATTCATGAGCAAACCCGTAGCAGTCGTCACTGGGTGCAACGGCCTGACGGGCCAGGCCATCGCGAAGAACCTGAGCGCGCGTGGCTATCTTGTCGTCGGCCTGGACATCGGCGAATCCGCCAAGGGCGATTTCGCCTGGCAGCGGTGCGATATCACCGACTACACGCAGCTCAAGGCCGCCGTCGAAGCCATCGACGCGCAATACGGCACGATCCGCGTGCTCGTCAACAACGCGGGCGTCTGGCACGGCAAGACCTTTTTCGATATCACGCCGTCCGACTACGACCTCACCTACGGCGTGAACACGCGTGCGCCGTTCTTCCTTGCACAGGAAGTCGCGAAGCGCATCATCGCGGCCGGCGGTGGCGGCGTGATCGTCAATCTCGCTTCGATCGTGGCGACCACGGGCAGCGGCGTGCCCGACTATGGCGGCTCCAAGGCCGCGATCGTCAACCTCACCAAAAGCCTGGCCAAGCCGCTCGGGCCGCATGGCATCCGCGTGGCGGCCGTCTCGCCGGGGACCATCAATACGGCGATGGGCGAGAAAGTGCCCAAGGAGATCCGCGACAAGCTGATCGCGAGCTCGGGCCTGCGGCGCGCGGCGGAACCCGAGGAGATCGCGGCGGCAGTCGGCTTTCTCGTCAGCGACGACGCGCGCTACGTGACGGGCGCGACGCTCGACGTGAATGGCGGCCTGTGACCTGAGCAAGACGGTAAAAGGAGCAACAAGGGGAGAAAGCATGTCTCAATGTCCGGTTCACCAGGAGGCGGAGCCCCAGGCCGCGTTTCCCATCGCGCGGCAGTGCCCGTTCCTGCCGCCGCGCGAATATCGCGCGTTCCAGCAGCACGATGGGCCGTCGAAGGTCCATATGTGGGATGGCAAGGAGGCCTGGCTCTTCACGCGCTACGACGACGTGCGCGCCGTGCTTGCCGACAACCGCTTCAGCGGCGATCCGTCCACGCCCGGCTTTCCGAGCCTCTCGGCCGCGCGCAACGCGGTGCTCGAGCTCGAGCCCGCATTCATCCGCATGGACCCGCCGCAGCATGGTCACTTCCGCCGCATGCTGACGAAGGAGTTCATGGTGAAGAAGGTCTCCGCCATGCGGCCGATGATCGAGTCGATCTTCAACCGTCTCGTGGACGAACTGCTCGCCAAGGGGCCGCCCGCGAATCTGGTGGAAGACCTGTTCCTGCCGCTGACTTCGGAGGTGATTGCGTGGCTGCTCGACGTGCCGCGCGAGGACCACGCGTTCTTTCAGGAGCAAAGCCGCCTGAAGGTGCTGCTCGATGTCGGCCCCGAGGTGCCGCGCGAGGCTTCTGAGCGCATTCTCGGCTATCTGGACACGCTCATCACCGCGCGCGAGCAGGACGCCGAAAAACGTGACGATCTGCTGAGCCGTCTGATCGTGGAGCAGGTGCGGCCGGGGCACCTGTCGCACCGCGAGCTCGTCATCATGGCGGAGCTGCTGCTGATGGCGGGCCATGAAACGACGGCCAACCAGATGGCGCTGGGCGTCTATAGCTTCCTCACGAACCCGGACCAGCTCGCGCGCCTGCGTGCCGAGCCCGCGCTACTGCGCAACGCGGTGGAGGAGATGCTGCGCTTTCATACGATCGTGCACTACAACGCGTTTCGCGTGGCGCGTGAGGACGTGGAAGTAGCGGGCCAACTGATTCGCGCGGGCGAGGGCGTGATCGCGCTGATCTCCGCCGCGAACCACGACCCGCAGGCGTTTGCCGAACCGGACAGGTTCGATATCACGCGCAAGGCCGGCCATCACGTGGCGTTCAGCTACGGCGTGCACCAGTGTCTGGGGCAGCCGCTCGCGCGAACGGAGCTGCAGGTCGTGTTCGGCGCGCTGTTCGAGCGCCTGCCGCAACTGCGGTTTGCGGTGCCGGTGGATGAGGTTTGCAGCAAGGGAGACCACTTCGTGCAGGGACTGCAGACCTTGCCCGTCACGTGGTAAATCCCGGGGCCAGCGAGCACGGAGGCGGCGTGCGCCGCCTTCACGGCTCAGGCTTCCACGTCCAGGGGCGCGGAGAGGGCGGCCTTGCCTCGCGAAGCGTCGAGGAACAGCCCGGGGTGCTCGTCCATCAGCATGCTCGCGCTTTCACGCGCGGCCTCGCGCCACTTTTCGAGCAGCGGCGGCACGCGGTCCTTGTGCCACGCGAGCGAGAGCGAGACGGCCGGCGTCTGCGCCACGAGCGGTCGCCATGCGATGCCAAGCGGCTTCATCAGCTGCATGATGGCGGGCACCACGGCCACGCCCATGCCCGCCGCCACGAGGCATGCGGACGTATGCATGTCATAAGCTTCGCGCGCGATGGCCGGCTTGTGGTCTTCTTCCTCGAAGATGTCGAGGATGCGGTCGGCGTAGCCGCGTCCGCTCGCGCTGCCGCGCGCGACGGCGATCAGCGGCCAGCTCGCGAGCTCTTTCAGCTCGACGGGGCCGGGCCGGTCGTACTCGCTGCCGGCCGGAACGGCAACGACGAGCAGCTCGCGATAGAGCAGCTCGGTCACGATGCTCGGGTCGTAGATGTGTCCGCGCACCAGCCCCACTTCGATCGCTCCTTCCTTGAGCGCCGCGATTTGCTGCGCGATCGTCATTTCCTGCAGGCTTACGTCGGAGTTCGGCGCGAGCACCTTGAACAGACGCAGCGTGGTCGGCAGGAAGCAGTAGATGGCCGTGTAGATCGCACCGACCATCAGATGCGCCTGCGCGCCGCGTCCCGAAGCACGAACGGCGGCGATCGCCGCCGAGGCGCTGTTGAGCACGCGCTGCGCGTGCTCGACGAGAATGTCGCCAGCCGGCGTGAGCATCACCTTGCGCTTCTCGCGCGTGAAGAGCGGCGTGCCCAGCTCCTCCTCGAGCGCGATGATCTGCGCGGAAAGCGCGGGCTGTGCGATGTTCACGCGTTCCGAGGCGCGCGTGAAGTTGAGCTCGCTGGCGACCGCAAGAAAGTATTGCAACTGGCGCATGTTCATCGCGAGGCTCCTGTGTCAGTGCACACCGCGCCAGGCGAGTGTGCCGGCGTCGACATTGAAGGTGCTGCCGGTCGAGAACGAGGCCTCGTCCGAGGCGAGAAAGCACACGAGCCGCGCCACTTCTTCGGGACGGCCGAGACGCTGGATCAGGTGCGTGCCGTAAAGGCGCTGCTCGGCGGCCGCGCGGTCGGCGGCGTGGTCGAGACTGTGGCTCAGCATGGGCGTGTCGATCGCGCCGGGGACATACGCATTGCAGCGGATGCCGGCCGGGGCGAGATCGAGGGCCGTCGCTCTGGTCAGCATCACGACGCCGCCCTTGCTCGCGGCATAGGCGGGCAGGCCCGGATAGGCGACCATGCTCGCCACCGAAGCGGCATTGACGATGGCGGGGCTGCGCGTGGAGCGGCGCAGCCAGGGCGCCGCGAAGCGCGTGGCGAGCCACATGGCCTTGAGGTTCACGTTCATCACCGTGTCCCAGACTGCCTCGGGGAGATCCTCGATGGTGGGCGCGCGGCGCGTGAGACTGTCGTCGGTGACGCCGGCGTTGTTCACGAGAACGTCGATGCCCCCGGCGCGCTCCGCGGTTTCGTCAATCATCCGACGAATCGATTCGGTCTGCGCAAGATTGGTTTGAATGAAGCAGGCCTGTGCGCCGGCGTCCCGCACGGCCTGGGCGGCCGCTTCGCCTTTCTCGCCCTGGAGGTCGGCGACGGTGATCCACGCGGCGCCCTCGCGCGCGGCCTCGACGGCGATTGCGCGACCCATGCCCTGCGCCGCGCCCGTGACGATCACGACGCGGTCTTTCAGCTTGTTCATGTCTGTCTCCACCGTGTCCGCCGTCCCTCGCTGTGCGGGGGGTGTCCCGCGGGGCCAGGCGGCGCCCGCTCACCGTGTTGGCGGCAGGCCTGTTTGTGGAGCTACCTTATCGAAACACCAAAAGATGATCCATAATGAACTATCTCGAATTCTTTACCGATCGTCTCGATGGACCTGCTGACCGACATCGTACGTCTCATGCAGCCACAGAGCGTGCTATGGCGCGCCGTCGAGGCGGCCGGGCGCTGGGGCCTTGGCGTGCCGTCACGGGAAACGCCACGCTTTTGCCTCGTGGTCGAGGGGCATTGCTGGTACGTACCCGACGAAGGGCGGCCCTTGCACATGCGCAAGGGCGACTATTTTCTGCTCGGCGGCAGAACCTGCTACTGCCTCGTGAGCGACCTCGAGGTGACGCCGACGCTCGACGCGCAGCGCAAGGCTCACAAGGAAGACTACGTGCGCTGGGACGACCCCGCGCCGGGCGACTATACGCGCCTCGTGGGCGGCCACTTCCAGACTGGCCCGGAGCATGCCGCGCTAATCGCCGCGCTGCTGCCGCAAATGATCAGCTTGCGCTCGTCCGATGAGGAAGCGGGACGCCTCGCGCGCGTGCTCGAATTGATCGGCGAGGAAGCGGTCTGCGATATGCCGGGCAGCAATCTCGTGATGAGCCGGCTCGTCGAGATCATGCTGGTGGAAGTGCTGCGCCGCCCGATGTTGCAGATCGAGGGGCAGCGTACCGGCTGGCTGAGCGGCATGGCCGATCCGCAGATCGCGCAGGCGCTTCAGCGCATGCATGCCGAGGTCGCGCGTCCGTGGACGGTCGACGCGCTGGCGAAACACGTGGGCATGTCCCGCGCCGTGTTCGCGCGGCGCTTCCATGAACGCGTCGGCGTGGCGCCCGCGACCTATCTTTCGAACTGGCGCATCGCGCTCGCGAAGGATGCGCTCATTCACAGCGACCGCTCGATCGGAGAGATCGCGCTTTCGATCGGCTATCTCTCGGATAGCGCGTTCTGCACCGCGTTCGCGCGCATCACCGGCAACCCCCCGGCCTCGTACCGCAAGGCGTGTCGTCAGCAGCGGCACGCGCCCGCGCGCTGAACTATCGGGCGATCCGCTCGAATCATCGTTTTTTAGTATTTGTCACGCGCCGCTGCCGCCCCTTATCGTTTGCTCCATATCACCTGGTTGAACGAACCAGAGAGCAAAGCGGGCGGAGTCGACATGCTGAAGGTGTGCATTTTTGGAGGCGGCGCGATTGGAGGCTACATTGCCGCTCATCTCGCGCGGGCGCAGCAGTGCGAAGTGAGTGTGGTCGCACGGGGTGCGACGCTCGAAGCGATACGGGCGCAAGGCTTGCGCGTCGCGACGCCAGGCGGAACCATCGCCGCGCGCGTGAAGGCGGTGGCCGATGCACGCGAGCTTGGTGTGCAGGACTATGTGTTCATCACGCTGAAGGCGCATCAACTCGATGCGGCGCTCGAGGATATCGCCGCGCTGATGGACGAGCGCACCACCGTGCTGCCGCCCACCACAGGGATTCCTTATTATTTTTTTCACGGTCTGCCATTCGAAGGGCGTGCGCCTGGCGCCGCGCAGTTGCCTGAACTCGACCCGGGCGGCCGGCAAGGGCGCGCGCTGCCGCCCAGCCAGGTGCTCGGCTGTGTGCACTGGATCGGCGCACACACGATCGAGCCGGGCGTGATTGCGCAGGACGGCGACAAGGCCGGATGCCCGGTGGGCGAACTGGACGGCAGCGCGTCCGGGCGCGTTACGCGCCTGGCGGCCTTGCTCAACGAAAGCGGCATCGCCTCGAAGGTCAGCGGCGACATTCGTTCGGCGATCTGGACCAAGTTCGTCAACAGCCTGTGCTGGAATCCGGTCGCCGTCCTGACGCAGGCGACACTCGGCGAGATGCGCGACGCACCGGGCGTCGTGCCGCTCGTGCGAACCTTGATGCACGAAGCCGATGCGCTTGCCGTGCGGCTTGGCGTGAAGCCGGGTCCCGAGCCGGACCGGCGCATCGCCACGACGCTGAGCGCGCCGAATCACAAAATGTCGATGCTGCAGGACCTCGAAGCCGGGCGCCCACTCGAGCTTGAGCCGCTCGTGCGCTCTTTGCGCGCCGTGGCGCGGCTCGCCGGCGCCGATGCACCCACGCTCGACACGGTGCTCGCACTCGCCTCGCTGCGGGCACAAGCCCGTCTTCCCCATCGTAAAGAGGAGTCCGTACTATGAGTTCATCCGCCCAGGCGCGGCCGCTCGAAGGCTGCAAGGTCGTCGAGGCGTGCAGCTACATTTCGGGTCCGTTCTGCGCGCAGATGCTGGCCGATCTGGGCGCCGAGGTCATCAAGGTCGAACCCCCCGCGGGCGACCCGTATCGCAACTTCGGCCATAGCCGCGACGGCGTTGGGACGGTCTGGACCAATTCGAACCGCGGCAAGCGCAGCGTCGCGCTCGATCTCAAGCTGCCCGCGGACCTGGCGCACTTCAGGTCGCTCGTGCAGGACGCCGACCTCTATATCGAGAACTGGCGCCCGCACGTTTCGGCCTCGCTAGGGCTGAGCTTCGAGCAACTGGGCGAGACCAATACACGCCTCGTGCAACTCACGATTACCGGTTACGGGCCCGACGGCGAGCTAGCGAAGGAACCCGCTTTCGATGCCCTGATTCAGGGCCGCACGGGGCTTTTGAGCTACGAAGCGGCAGGCGGCGTGCCGCGCGCGACGAACAGCTTTCTCGCGGACAAGGTGGCGGCGATCTTCGCCGCGCAAATGGCGCTCGCGGGACTGCGCGAGCGCGATCGGAGCGGCAAGCCGGTGCATATCGAGACCTCGATGCTCGACATGCTGTCGTATTTCAACTTCCCCGATATGTTCCATAACCAGACATGGCTCGACGACGAGGCACCGTGCACGCTGGCCCCGCAACCGGTGCTCGCGACGCGGGACGGTTACATGGTGCTCTCGCCGGTATCGGGCAAGCAGTTGAGCCGTACGCTCGAAGCGCTGGGCCATCCGGAATGGAAAGCGGAGCTCAAGGGCATTGCCGACCGCAAGCAGATGACGCACACCTTCTTCGAACGGATTGCCGAGCCCCTCAGGGATCGCACGACGGCCGAATGGCTTGCGCGGTTTCGCGAGATGGACGTACCGGCGGGACCGGTCAGCGAGCCTGCCGATCATCTGCGTGACCCGCAGGTGCAGCACAACGAGCTGTACTCGGAACTCGAAACGGGCGCCGGCAAGCTGCGCGCGATTCGCTATCCCGCGCGGATCAACGGGCAGTTGCTCAAGCCCATGCGGCCCGCGCCGGGCCTCGGGGAAGGCAATGCCGAACTGCTGGGGCGCTGAGCTGGCGCGGCGTCCATGCGTATCGCGGCACGGCGTAACGAGCATAGGGGAGTGACATGCCGATCCTGCTCAAAGGCATCGAGGGGATTCGCGCCTATGCGGGCTTCCATCTCGGCAAGAGCGGCTGGGTCGAGATCGGGCAACCGACGATCGACGCGTACGCGGCCGTCTCCGACGACCGCGATCCGCTCAGCGTGGATCCCGAAGAAGCCGCGCGCGGTCCCTACGGGGCGCCGGTGGCGCAGAACTGCCTGATTCTCGCGATGGTGCCGCCGATGCTGAACGATATCTTCCTGCTGGAGGACATCGGGCTCGCCCGGCAGTGCGGGATCGACAGACTGCGTTTTCCGGCGCCCGTGCCGGTGAATTCCTGCATTCGGCTCGATGCCAGGCTCAAATGCGCGCGAACCGAACTCGCCAGCCTCCGGTTCGTGCTCGAATGCACGGTCGAGTGCGACTCGACAACGGCACCCGTGCTGGAGGCGGAGATTGCGTATCGGGTGTGGCAACCCGCCCGCGCGGGCAAAAGAGACTATGCGCTGTAACCGGGCCGCCGGATAGAACATTCAGGATACCTTCACGATGACGAGTTCGAATAGCGAGTTGACGGCGCACGGACTGTCGCCGGCCGGCACGTCCCGGACGGACAGTCGATTTCGCTGGATCATCCTGCTCGTGATCTGGTCGGCCTTCACGGTGAGCTGTATCGACCGGTTCGCGTGGGCAAGCATTGCGGCGCTGGCCGGCCACGCGCTCGGATTCAAGCTGGCGCTGCTCGGCTCGCTGACGACCGCGTTCTATGTGGGCTACACCGTTTCATGCCCGGTCGGTGGCGTCCTCGCCGACCGGCTTGGCAGCCGCGCGACGCTGGCCGTGTCGATGTTCCTGCTCGGCCTGCTGACGTTCGGGTTCAGCTTCGTCCATAGCTTCGCGGCCGGCGTCGCGCTGCATACGCTGATGGGGTTTGCGGCGGGAGCCGAGTATGGTGCGACGATCAAGGTGCTGACGATCTGGTTCGCGAGGGACAAGGGCCGGGCATTCGGCATCTGGGCGACCGGCACGTCGGTGTCGGTGGTGCTGGCCAACGCCTTCGTGCCGCGCATGGCCGTCAACTACGGCTGGCAATCCGCGTATCAGGTGCTCGGCGTCGCCACGCTGATGTTCGCACTCCTGTGCGTGCTGCTCGTGAAGAACGCGCCGGTTGGCCGCGCCGTCCCGCGCACCACGGCGGCGCAGTTCGCTTCGTTGCTGAAGAACCGGAACCTGCTGATCGTTGCGTTCGGCGGGGCGGGCGCGCTCTACGGCACGCTCGGCTTCGTCGCGTGGGCGAACGCGCTCCTGACGGTTGCACACGGGCTCTCGCCGGTCGTGGCCGGTTCGATCCTGATGGGGTTCGGAGTGGGCGCGTTCGTGTCGAAGCCGTTGTTCGGCTGGCTCTACGACGCCGCGAGCGGCTACGCGAAGCTCGTGGCCGTCGCTGATCTCGTGATCTTCGTGGTGTTGCTCGCCGTGTTCGGAAACTGTTCGTCGAACACAGGTTACTTCCTGCTTGCGCCATTTCTTGGCGCGGCCGCGTATGGCTACACGCCGCTTTTGATCGGCCTCTATACGCAGGCGTCCGGGCCACGGCTTGCCGGCGCGGCGGCAGGCTTCGTCAACACGGTATGGTCGGTCGGCAGCTTCGCCTCGCCCATGATCGCGGGCTATGTGTTCGCTCACGGACACTCGCTCGACATGACGATCGCATCGATCGCAGCGGGTCCGCTAGTGGGCGCTCTCGTGCTGTGCTTCGTGCGCAAGTCGGCCGATTTTTCCATGCGCTGAAATCACATTGCATCGTCCCCGCGAGCCAGCCTGCGCACACAGGATAGTCGCGCATTCATACGCGGCGCCAATACGATTTTCCGATCCAGTCAGACGAAGAATGTGGGTGCGCGGGACAAGAGGAATATCCTCTCAAACCCTTCGCAAACAGTATTGGCCGGCATGTGCTCCCGCTTGCTAAATTGCCTCTACTTCGAAACGCCGGACAGCTTTCCGGCGTTGAGGAAAACGACGCAAGCACGAGGGAGCTTTCACTTATGACGAATCGGAACACCGCGGGCCGCACGCCCGTCATGATCGTGGGGGCAGGACCGATCGGCCTGTCGCTGGCGGGCGATCTTGGCTGGCGCGGCGTGCCGTGCATGCTGATCGAGCGCGGCGATGGCCAGGTCTTTCAGCCGAAGATGGATATGGTCGGTATCCGCACGATGGAGTTCTGCCGCCGCTGGGGCATTGTCGAGGACGTGGAGAACGCCGGCTACAACCGCGATTATCCGCAAGACTACGCGTGGGTCTCGAAGCTGCACGGCGGCTACGAATTCGGACGCGAGCCGTTCCCGAGCGTGCGCGACGAGGCGAAGCCGGAGCAAAGCCCGCAAAAGCGCGAGCGCTGCCCGCAGAACTTCTTCGACCCCGTGCTCACGCGCTTCGCGCAACGCAGCGGCCGTGTCGACATCCGTTACCAGACCGAGTATCTCTCGCACGATGAGCGCGCGGACGGTGTCACGGTGCGCGTGCGCAACCTCGCAACTGGTGCTGAAGAGTGCATCGAATGCCAGTACCTGGTTGGCTGCGATGGCGGTGCGAGCCGTGTGAAAGAGCAACTCGGCACCCGCATGAGCGGCACGCCGGCACTGACCTACACGACCAACGCGATTATCGAGTGCGAGGGCCTCGAGCAGCTGCACGACAAGCAGCCGGGCTACCGCTACATCTTCATTGGGCCGGAGGGCACCTGGAGCACGGTGGTCGCGATCAATGGCCGTAACTGGTGGCGCTTCTCGATTGTCGGTGACGGCACGATGCGCACGCTCACGGAAGACGAGGTCGCCGCGGCGTTCCGGCGCGCGGTCGGTCGCGACGATTTCGAATTCCGCATCGTTTCGCTGATGCCGTGGATCCGGCGGCAACTGGTGGCGGACAACTATGGCACGACGCGCGTGAAGATCGCCGGCGACGCGGCGCATCTGACTTCGCCCACGGGCGGCTTCGGCATGAACATGGGCATTCAGGATTCGGTCGATCTGGGCTGGAAACTGCAGGCCATGGTGGAAGGCTGGGGTGGGGCTCACCTGCTCGATACCTACGAGTTCGAGCGCCGTCCCGTGGCGATCCGCAACGTGGCCGAGGCGACCAACAATCTCAAGCTGATGCTCACGCCGCGCGAGAACCTCAACGCGAAGGTGTTCGAGCCCGGCCCCGAGGGCGACGTGGCGCGCCAGATCTTCGGCGACGCCTACACGCAGATGATGAAGCGCGAGTGGTACACGATCGGCATTCATCTCGGCTTCCGCTACGAAGGCTCGTCGATCGTGGTGCCCGACGGCACACCGGAGCCGGAGGACACCGTCAACACCTATGCGCAGACCGCGCGTCCGGGCCATCGGGCTCCGCACGCATGGCTTGCTCCCGGTCGCTCGACGCTCGATCTGTTCGGTCGCGGATTCGTGCTGGTGCGTTTCGACCGCGCTGTCAATACCGCCCCGCTCGAGGCTGTCGCCCGCACGGTTGGCCTGCCGCTGACGGTCGAGGACATCGACGACGCGAAGGTGCGCGGCCTGTACGAGCGGGCGCTGGTGCTCGTGCGTCCCGACGGTCATGTCGCCTGGCGCGCCGATGCGCTGCCCGATGATCTCCAGGCGCTCGTCGACATCGTGCGCGGCGTGTATCCGCTCGCCGTACAGCCCGCCGCTTGCGAGGAGGCGGCCGCACGATGAAGCTGCGCGTAGGTCTGGATGACTAATTGACTGGAGAAAACAATGACCCAGGTCGATGCGCCCATGCAGGCGGCGCCACCCGGATATTTCGAGGATCTGCAGGCGCACGCGCTCTCGCCGGGCTGGGCAAAGAAAGTGCCCCAGATGTGGGCGGCGCCGCGTTCGCGGTTCGTGCCGGCGGTCTGGCGCTATGCGCAGGCTCGCGCCGCGCTCGATGCCGCGTGTTCCTTCGTTTCGCCGGAGTTTGCCGAGCGGCGCAATCTGATCATGGTGAATCCGGTTGCGGAGAACCTCTATCCCACATGCCGCAACCTGGTCGCGGCGTATCAGCTCGTGCTGCCCGCGAAACCGCGCGCTCGCATCGCCACGCGCCCAACGCGCTGCGCCTGATTCTCGACGCGGGCGGCGCAACCTGCACGATCGTCAACGGCGTGCGCATCGAGGTGGCGCCAGGCGATGTTGTGCTCACGCCCTCGTGGCACTGGCACGGCCATAGCAACCACGGCGACACGCCCGCGTTCTGGATCGACTTCCTGGACGTGCCGCTCGTGCAGAACCTCGAATGCATGTTCTTCGAGGACCATCCGCAGCGCAACGAGCCCGCCATGGGCGACGCGCCGGATTCGCCGCTACGGCACAAGGGCGCGGACCTCGCGCGCACGACGCGCGAACAGGGTGCGGTCGAGCTCGATACGCGCAGTCTGCATACGACCGGCGTCCATACGCTGGGACTCGAGCGCGGCGCCACGCACGAACAGGCGAAGCGCATCGACAACAACCTCTACACGGTGATCGAAGGCCGTGTACGCATGGCGATCGAGCATTTCGGCACGGTCGAGCTCACGCGTGGCGATGTGGCGGTCGTGCCGTGCTGGCACGCCTTCAGCATCGAAGGTCTTGCCGACTGGTCTCAACTCGTTCGCGTGACCGACGAACCGGCGCTGCGAGCACTGGGCTTTCGCGATGTGAGCAAGCCCGCACAGGGAGAGCGAAGTGAAATTCAGTGAAGAACAACAGATGCTGCGCGAGATGGTGCGCCGCGTGGCGGACGAGCAGGTCCGACCGCTCGTGCCGGGCATGGAAGAGACGCGCCGTTTTCCCGAGGAACTGGTCGAGGTGTTCGGCGATCTCGGCCTGCTGCAGATGTGGGTGCCCGAGGAATATGGCGGGCCGGGCGGCGATCTGACCTCGGTGTGCATCGCGAAAGAGGAAATCGGCAAGGCGTCGCTCGCGGCGTCCACGCTGTGCGCGAACAATTCGATCGGCCTGATTTTGCCGCTCCTGCATTTTGGCACTCCTGCACAAAAAGACCGCTATCTGACCGAGGCCGCCAAAGGGCGCACGATTTCCGCGGTGGCCATCACGGAACCTGAGGCGGGTTCGGATGTGTCCGCCATTCGCACGCGCGCGCGCCGCGATGGGAACAGCTATGTGATCGACGGCCAGAAGAGCTGGATTACCTGGGCCGCGCAGGCGCACTACATGCTGGTGTTCGCGCGGACTTCGGAAGGCCGCGGACATGACGGCATCAGCGTATTCCTCGTGGACACGAAAACGCCGGGCCTGAAGATCGGCCGCAAGGAAGTGAAGATGGGGCGCCACGGCTCGCCGAGCTATCAGGTGTTCTTCGAGAGCATGCGCGTGGATGCCGACTGTTTGCTGGGCGAGGAGGGCAACGGCTTCAAGGCGTGCATGCGCATTCTCGATCTGAACCGTCCTTCGGTTGCGGCGTCGTCGCTCGGTCTCGCGCAGGCGGCGCTCGACGAATCGGTGCGCTATGCGCAGGACCGGCGCCAGTTCGGCAAGCGCATCGGCGACTTCCAGGCCATTCAGTTCAAGCTCGCGGACATGGCCATGAAGATCGAAGCGGCGCGCACGCTGCTCTATAGCAGTACGCAGGAAATCGACGGCGGCGATACGAGCCGTCTCACGCTGCTCTCCTCCATGTCCAAGTGCTATGTGACCGACGTGGCCATGGAGGTGGCGCTGGAAGCCGTGCAGGTGCACGGCTCCTATGGCTACTCGACCGAATATCCGGTGGAGCGCTTCATGCGCGACGCGAAGCTCAATCAGATACTCGAAGGCACGAACGAGATTCACCGGCTCATCATCGCACGCCAACTGCTCGGCAAATGAGCGTGGCACACCTCTTCCGACTCGCAAGGACACAGGCATGACGACAGCACTTCATCCGGCGCTCGGGGCTGCGGCCCGCGCCTTTCTCGCCCGCTCGCATCAGCTTCTCATCGACGGCCGCGGGGTCGAGGCACAGAGCGGCGAACGCACCGGGATCATCGACCCCGGCACGGGCGAGCGCATCGCAACGGTCGCGCAGGGCGGCGCCGCCGACGTGGACCGCGCGGTCGACGCCGCGCGCCGCGCATTCGAAGGCCCATGGCGCAAGGTCTCGCCCGCGGAGCGCACGCGCATCATGCTGCGCTTTGCGAACCTGATCGAAGCAAACAGCGAGGAGCTGGCCGAGCTCGAATGCATCAACAGCGGCAAGCCGCTACGGTTCTGCCTCAACGGCGACGTGGCGGGCATCGTCGAGATGCTGCGCTACATGGCGGGCTGGACGACGAAGATGGGCGGCGAAACAGCCAATGTCTCGTTGCCGGGGGAGTGGCATGCCTACACGCTACGCGAGCCCGTGGGCGTGGTCGGCCAGATCATTCCATGGAATTTCCCGCTCAACATGGCGATGTGGAAGATCGCGCCGGCGCTCGCGGCCGGCTGCACGGTCATCCTCAAGCCCTCGGAACAGACGCCGCTGACCGCGCTGCGCCTCGGTGAGCTCGCACTCGAAGCGGGTGTTCCGCCCGGCGTGCTCAACATCGTGACCGGTTTTGGCAATCCGGTCGGCGCGGCCATGGCGGCACATCCCGGCATCGACAAGGTGGCCTTCACGGGTTCCGGCGAAACGGGCCGGCACATTCTCCAGGCCGCCAGCGGCAATCTCAAGCGAGTCTCGCTGGAGCTGGGCGGCAAATCGCCCGTGATCGTTTTTCCGGACGCGAATCTCGAAGCCGCCGCCGCCGGCGTATGCTCGTCGATCTTCTTTCACGCGGGGCAGATCTGCGCGGCCGGCTCGCGCCTCTATGTGCACGAGCGGGCCTTCGACGAGATGCTCGAGCGCATCACGCAGCGCGCGAATGCAATGAAGCTGGGCCACGGGCTCGACGCGGGCACCGAGATGGGGCCGGTCATTTCGCGGCGGCAGCTCGATCGCGTCGCGGGCTATATCCATAGTGGCCAGCAAGAGGGCGCGACGCTCGCCGCCGGTGGCGGTTCGAATGGCGAGCGCGGCTATTTCGTGCAGCCGACCGTGCTGACCGGCGTGAAACCCGGCATGAAGGTCCACGACGAGGAGATTTTCGGTCCCGTGCTCTGTGCGATGTCGTTCGAGAGCGACGACGAGCTCGACCGTATCGCCGCTGCCGCCAATGCGACTACCTATGGCCTCGCCGCGAGCATCTGGACGAGCAATCTCGCACGCGCGCACAAGATGGCCAGCCGTATGGAGGCGGGCATCGTCAACGTCAACGCGCTGTCCTCGCCCGACGCGACACTGCCATACGGCGGCTACAAGCAATCGGGCTGGGGCCGCGAGCGCGGCTTCGACGCGATCGAGCTCTATACGCAGGTGAAAGCGGTCGCTGTGAATCTCAACATTTGAGCCGCGGAGCGCAACGGGGCGACGAAGGGCGCGCGCTGAAGACGCTTGTTGCCAGTGCGCAGGCGTGATCGTTTTATTGCATGAGAGAGAGGTGGGTGATGCCGGTTATCAAGTATGTCCAGGCGAATGGCCAGATCGTGGAAGCCGACGTGCCGCTCGGCAGTTCGGTGATGCAGGGCGCGGTCGCCCATATGATCGAAGGCATCCTGGCCGACTGTGGCGGTGCGTGTAGCTGTGGGACCTGTACGGTCCATGTGGACGCGGCGTGGATGAGCCTCGTTGGCGAGGCCTGCGACCTCGAGCGGGACATGCTCGAAGGCATTGGCGTGCAGGGAGCCAATAGCCGCCTGAGCTGCCAGATCGAGATCACGCCCGAGCTGGACGGCCTGATCGTCGCGGTGCCGGCCTGAGCAAGCGTACTAGCGGACGGGAACAACGATGGGTCAGTGGGATGACAAGTTCGAACGCGCGGCGCGCAAATGGGCGAGCTGGACGATGCCCGAGTACGGACAGACCGACCGCGTAATCGGCCGGATACTGGAGGACAAGGCCCGCCGCTTCCCTTACCGCGAAGTCTTTCAGTTCGGCGAGAGCGCCGTGACGTTCGAGCAGTTGAATGCGTTGAGCAACCGTGTCGCCAACGGCTTCCTCGCCATGGGTGTGCGGCCCGACGACAAGGTTGCGCTGATGCTTGCGAACCGGCTCGAATTCATGCTCGCCTGGTTCGGCCTCGCGAAAATCGGCGCCGTCTGCGTGCCGATCAACGTGGCGCTCAAGGGCGATGGGCTGACCTGGCAGATCGATCAGGCCGATTGCGTGGCGCTCGTGACCGAGCCGGCCTATGTGGCGGCGCTGGAAGCCGTCGCGGAGCGTTTGCCGAAGTTGCGGCATCTCGTCCTCGCAAGCGAGCGCGCGTTCGACGCCGCGTGCCTGCCCGCGTGGCATGGCGTGCAGACGCTCCACTTCGGTGCGCTGCTCGCGCACGCGCAAAGCGCGCCGGGGGTGATCGTCGACTTCCGGCAACTGTCGACGATCTCGTACACCTCGGGCACGACCGGGCGCTCGAAGGGCGTCATGATCAGCCATCACTACTGGTACGAGATCTGGGCGCAAGCGGTCCGGTATGCGCGCTACACCGAGGACGACGTGCTCTATACGGGCTTGCCGTTCTTTCACACGAGCGCGCACGGGACGACCGGCCCCGCCATTCTGGCCGGTGCGAAGGCCGTGCTGGTCGAACGCTTTTCCGCGAGCCGCCTGTTCGACGATTGCCGGCGCTGGCAATGCACGTCGGCGAAATTCATCGGCAGCATGCTCGCGATCCTGATGAAGCAGCCGCCCGCGGCCCTCGACGCCGACAACCCGCTTCGGCTGATGGTCGGCGCCGCTGCCCCGAGGCAGATCTGGCAGGCTTTCGAGAACCGCTTTCAGACGCGGTTGCTGGAGCTCTACGGGATGACCGAATGCAGCGGCTGCCTCGTGAATCCCTATGAGGACCGCCGTCCGGGATCGTGCGGCAAGGCGATCAACGGCTATGAAGCGAGGCTCGTCGACGAGGATGGCAACGAAGTGCCAACCGGCCAGGCCGGCGAGATCGTCGTGAGGCCGCAGCGCGCGCATCTGGGTACCACCGGTTATTACCGGCAGCCGGAAGCGACGCTCGAACTGTTCCGCGATCTGTGGATCCATACGGGCGATCTCGCGACCCAGGACGCGGACGGGTACTTCTATTACGTCGATCGAAAGAAGCAGGCCCTGCGCCGGCGTGGCGAGAACATTTCGTCATTCGAGGTGGAGGCCGTGATCGGCGGCCATCCGGCCGTGCTCGAATCGTGCGTGGTCGGCGTGCCTTCGGAACTCGGCGAGGACGAGGTCAAAGCCGTCGTGGTGCTGCGGCCGGGTGCGAACATCAGCGCGCGCGAGCTGATTGCCTGGTGCGAGTCGCGGCTCGCTTACTTTGCGATTCCGCGCTACGTCGCCTTTCGCAGCACGTTGCCGAAGACGCCGAGCGAGCGTGTCGACAAATACCGCTTGCGCGCCGAGGGCGTCACTCCCGATTGCTGGGACCGCGAGCAGGCAGGTGTCGTGCTCGCGCGCTGAAGCCCGACGTGCGCTTCGCATCTCGGGCCAGGCTATGAAAGCGGGAGGCGGCAGCCACTCACTGCCGCATCAACGCCATCATCGCGCCGAAGCCGACGAACACGCCGCCCGTCACGCGGTTGAACGCCTTCGCCACGCGGCGGCTCTTGAGCGTCGCGCCGATGCGCGTGCCGAAGCCCGCGTAGACCAGATACCAGCTCACCTCGCACACAGCGAACGTGGCCACCAGCACGCCGAACTGGGGCAGCGTGGGACGGCTCGCGTCGATGAACTGCGGCAGCAGCGCCGCCGCGAACAGGATGGCCTTGGGGTTGCTGCTGGCCACCAGAAAGCCGTTGCGAAAGAGCGCACCCGGCGAGCGGCCGGCGCCGGTCGCGGGCGCCTCGGCGATGGCGTCGCCGTGGTCGGCGCCGCCTTCGCGCACGGGCGCGCGCCACGCCTTCACGCCCAGATACACGAGATACGCCGCGCCAACGAAGCGCAGCACGTTGAACATGGTCGGCCACGCCTGGAGGAATACTCCCAGTCCGGCGGCGGAAACGGCCAGCATCAGCACGAGCGCGGAGAGGCAGCCGCCCATGGTCGCGCTGGTGCGGCGCAGACCGTACTGCGCGCCGTGCGACATGATGAGCAGCATATTGGGGCCGGGAATGGCGCAGACGACGAAGACAGTGGCGAGGAACAGCCACCAGGTATGGAGATTCATTGCGACAGCGCGTTGAAAGATAAAACGTGAATTATGCCAGCCCGCGTGCGCTGGGAGGGTGGGAGGGGGAGGGCTGTCTTTGGGGGGCGTGGCGGGTGCGGAATCCCCGCGACAAAAAAGAAAAAGCCCGCCAAAAGATCCACTGAATGACCAGCTGAGGCGGGCTAGAACCACATCAAAAGGAGACATGGAGGAGACGGATTCAGTATAAGCACGCCCTTGATGCGTCGCAAGAAATGTAAGCCGTTTGAACCGTTAACCATTGTCAAATTTTGAGAGATATGATTGCCGTGCGTACTGTGCGCGCCCAAAATGCATCCACGCCTGCCGTCTCGGCGGCGAGCAGCAAGGGCAACAGGGAGCGTAGGCGCGGTGTCAGTGGCAGGAGTCGGCCAACCATGCAGTGGCCGGCGCCGCGGCAACTGCGCCCCGACAGGCACAACGCAAGAATCGATCAGCAATCAATCTGTAATCAAGCGGCAATCAACCGGAGGAATCAAATGGGCATTCTGGACGAAGTAGGCAAGGTCGCAGGCGCGATTGCCGCGGTGGAAGCGACGGAAAAGGTCGACTCGGACGCCGGCTTTCTGACCAAGGCGGCCGCTGCGGTCGCGGGCTTCGAGGGCGCGGGCGCGCTCGAAAAGATGGCCGAAAAGAAAGAGGACGACAAGCAGGCCGACGACGGCACCCAGCAAGCCGACGCAGGCGACGCAGCGCCGGATTCGCAGACCTGATCTGATCAGCGAAATCGACGAGAGCGGCGAGAGCCGCATCGCTCGCGCGACGTAATTCCCGCGCGCGCCGCTTGAGGGAGCGGCGCGCGCGGCCGATGAGAGTGGCAGAACTCTGTCTACCGCGGTCTTACGGCCGCGGTTTTTTTCGCCTTGCGATTCCGGCGGGCGGGTTGGCGAGGTCACGCGTCCGGCTTGCCGATCGCGTCGAGTTGCGCGAGCAGAATGCGCAGGCGTCAGAACTTGTGCCGGATGCCGACCCGCAGAGAAACCTGCTTGTCGGTGGTGGACGCCGTCAAGCCGGTGATCTGCGCAACGGCGCTCTGCCCGGTCGAATCGGTGCCGCTCGCCTTTTCGTAGACGGCAAGCGTGTAGACATCGGTCCGGGCTGAGAGGAAATAGTCGAGCCCCGCGCTGAAGAGGTTGTAGTTGGCGCCATCCCTGCCGCCTGCGCCGCCGTTGCGCGTGTAGTCGTAGGCCAAACCGGCGAGCAGCGAAGGAGTGAGCTGGTATTTCGCGTTGATTTCGACGTTATTGAAGGCGGCCGTACCCTTGTAGTGCAGGGTGTCCGGTCCCGACGCGGAGCCCATGTCCTCGAATCGGGTATTCGAGTACGCGAGGTTCACATTGAGCGAGCCGAGCGTCACGCCGGCGCCCACGCCCGCGATCTCCAGGCGGTTCGCGGACGCGTACCCCGCGAACACGGGATTGCTCTGCGGGCTGGTCGGGCTGCCGAAGCTGCCCAGATTATTGGTCGTCGCCGGACCGGCGTTGGGATTCGCGCCGAAGAACGACGTATTCGGATTGCGGATGTTCAGGTAGCCGGCGCCGAGCGAGAAGGGGCCATGCGAGTAAGCTGCGCCGGCACCCCAGATCCAGTTGCTCGAAAACGAACCCGGCGTGCCACCGAGGTTCATCATCGCTTCGATGGTCAGCCCCTGGTAGCTGGCACTGCGGAACTTGATCGAGTTGTTGATCCGGCGGGTATTGAGCGCGTTGTCGAGATCGCCCGGGTGCGAACTCATATAGCCGCCCCACTGCGGCGCGGCGAGAAACGGCCCGTAGTTGTCGACCACAGGGTCGTACTGGCGGCCCAGCGTCACGGTGCCGAAGGGGTTGCTCAAGCCGACATAGGCCTGGCGGCCGAACAAGGCGCCTGCCTGATTGAGCGCGCCGTTATTGCTATAAAGCCCGCTTTCGAGCACGAACAGCGACTTGAGTCCGCCGCCCAGGTCCTCGGTGCCTCGCAAGCCCCAGCGGCTGCCTTGCAAGCCCGCCGAGCCGCCTTCGATCATCGCGATCTGGTGCCCGCCCTGCAAGCCGCTCGCGGTCTTTGCCGTCTGAACATTGTTCGTGTAATTCACGCCGCTATCGATAATGCCGTACAGCGTGACGCTGCTTTGTGCGTGAGCGAGACCCGCGACACCGCTTAGCACTGCAAATGAAAAGGCAGACTTCTTCATCGAAATGATCTCCAGTTACTTCATTTTATTGACTACATGTGGCTTCCCGGCTGTCGGGCATTCCTGCCCGACAGGAAGTCAATGGCTTTGATTCGGAACAGCGCCGGCAGCGCCTTCGTTCTCGTGCTCGCTGATGCGGATGAAATACGTCATCAGGAACGACGCGACCAGCAGTGCCGAAAGAAACAGCAGGCCGGGCGTTGCGCTCTTTCCCGCGCCCTTGATATACCCGATCGCGAAGGGGCCGACGAAACCGCCCAGATTTCCCACCGAATTGATGACAGCGATGGAAACCGCAGCCGTAGAGCGGCTCAGGAACAATGTAGGCAGCGCCCAGAACGGGGACTTGAACGCGTAGAGGCCCGCCAGGCTCAAGCTGATCATCGCGATCGAGACATAAGGATTCGTCGAGAGTCCCGCGCCCAGCAGGGCGACGGCAGCGACGCCGAGGGGGATCGCTGAGTGCAGGCGTCGTTCGTTGCGGCGATCCGAGCTTCTGGACCACATCACCATGGCGATCGTCGCGACAATGTACGGAACCACGGCGATGAGGCCGACCTGCGTATGGCTGAGCGTCCTCGAGAAACCCTTGATGATCTGGGGCATCCAGTAGCCGACGCCGAGGCTGCCGCATTGATAGACGAAGTAGATGAACGACAGGTAGAGAACTTTCGGATTGGTCATCGCCTTGAGGGAACCGAAATGCTTCGCGTTGGGGCGAGCGTTGCGGTCGTTGGCCAGTTCGTTCAGCAGCCATTCGCGCTCGTGGGGCTTGAGCCACTTTGCATCGGCGGGCCGGTCGGTCAACCAGAAGAAGCACAGCACACCGCCGATCAGCGCGGGCGCGCCTTCCAGAACCAGCATCCAGCGCCAGCCGTTCCAGTTCAGCCACTGCGCGTTGTCCATGACCCACGTGCTCAGCGGCGCGCCGACGATGTACGAGACCGGGATGGCGGCCGTAAACAGCGCGACCGTGGTGGCAAGTTCCTTCGCGCGGAACCAGTACGTCAGGTAGACGATGATGCCGGGGAAGAAGCCGGCCTCAGCCACGCCGAGCAAAAAGCGCAGGACGTAAAGCTGCGTGGCGTTCTGGACGAATGCGGAGCCCACGGAAACGATGCCCCAGGTAACGAGGATGCGGGCGATCCATATGCGTGCGCCGAACCTGTTGAGCATGACGTTGCTCGGCACCTCGAACAGGAAGTAGCCGATGAAGAAGATTCCCGAGGCGAAGCCGAATGCTTCGCTGCTCAGCGCCAGTTCGTGATTCATCTGCAACGCCGCGTAGCCGATGTTCGCGCGGTCGATATACGAAATGATGTAGAGGATGAAAACGAACGGGATGATGCGCCACGTGATCTTGCGTACGAGCGCGTGTTCGTCGATTGCAGGGTTGGCTTGCATGTGTTTCTCCACCGGCGGGCCAGCCCGCCGGGTTTCGCGTGAATCGAAAATGCGTGTCAGGCGTGGCGTTGCGAGAACACCATGCAAACGGGGCTGCCCGACGGGGCGACGAAGCCGGTCGGTGCGAGGTTCCCGGAGTTCGCATCGACGGAGAACGCCACGATGGTGTCGCTGTCCTCGTTGAGTGCGTACATGAAGCGGCCATCGGGTGTGCTCGTCATGAAACGGGGCGTCTTGCCTTGTGTGGGTACGGCATTCAGGAAGCGCAGATGCCCCGTCGGTGCATCGATGCGGAACACGGCGATGCTGTCGTCGCCGCGGTTGGACGCATAGACGAAGCGCCCGGTGTGATCGACTTCGATTTCCGAGGCGCGGCTATTGCCCGTGCAGGTATCCGGCAGACTCGAAAGCACCTGCAGCGGGGTGAGCGAGCCGTTGGCCGCATCGTAGCCATGCGTCGTGACCGTCGAGTCGAGCTCGTTGACGACCCACGCGTAGCGTCCATCGGGATGGAACGCGATGTGGCGCGGTCCCGCGCCTTCGCGGGAAACGACGAAGGGCGTCGCGGCTGGCGTGAGCTGGCCGTTTTCGAATCGGAACGAGAACGTGCGGTCGAGTCCCTTGTCCGGGACGATCACGAAGCGGCCGGTGCGATCGAACGGATTGAAGTGCGGCTTCGACTGCTTCTGTTCGATGCGGTGCGGGCCGATCGGCCCGTCCAGGTGCACGAGCTGCGTGAGCGGTTCGAGCGAACCGTCCGCGGCGATGGGCAGCACCGCAAGGCTCGCGCCGATGTGATTGGACACGACCACGTAGCGGCCCGTCGGGTCGATCGCGAGATGCACGGGATTCTTGCCTTCGGTGCTCTGGCGGTTGATGAACGTGAGCTTGCCGCTCGCCTTGTCCACCTTGAACGCGCTGATGTCGCTCATGTCGCCGTGCACCGTGTAGAGATGCGCGCCGTCGCGGCTCAGCGCAAGGAACGACGGGTTCACCAGGTCCTTGAGGAGTTGCACGAGCGTGAGCGCGCCGGTCTGCGTATCGACCTGATAGACGCTGATGCCATCGCCGCGGGCGTTGCGTTCGCGCGTGGTGCGCGAACCGACATAAGCAAACATGGGTTTCTTTCCTTTCAAAATGGGGTGGTGCAGGGCCTCTTCATCCGCGCAGGCCGGCTGCGTTCTCGCTCCGGGGAGCGCCAGCGCCCCAAGCGTTGCGGCACCCAGCACGAGGCTGCGGCGGACCGCGTCCGGGCTGCCATGCGGCCCCGTTTCTCGTGGTGTGGCCTCCGGAAAGCCGGTTTTCGTCACGGATGTCTCCTGATTTTTTGGATCTCGGGTTTTCACTGGATTGCATTTTTATCTAGTAAAGTGCAAAAATACAGTTATGGAAAACACTGACACCCCCCTCATCTCCAGCCTCGACGCTGCCGGCGCGAGCGTGCGTTTCGTCGATCTGCCCGCGATGTTCGGCGCATCGCTGCGCGACTTGCCCGTCGTGCTGCGCCTGCTGCTCGAAAACGTCATTCGCAACACGGATGGCGACGAGCGCCGGCAAGCCGTGGCGGCGATATTCGCGTGGCGCGAGCGCGCCACCAGCGAGCACGAGATCGCGTTCCAGCCCAATCGCGTGCTGATGCACGACACGACGAGCACGCCCGCGCTGGTCGACATCGCGGCCATGCGCGACGCGCTCGCGGAGGCCGGCGCCGACCCCGCCGCGCTCAATCCGGTGCTGCCGGTCGATTCGTCGGTGGACCATTCGCTCGCCGTCGAATACTTCGGCGAGCCCGACGCCGCGCCGAGGAATCTCGCGCTCGAACTGCGCCGCAACGAGGAGCGCTACCGCTTTCTGCGCTGGGCTTCACAGGCGCTCACGGGCGTGCGCATCCACCCGCCCGGCACGGGCATCATGCATACGATCAATCTGGAGCAGCTAGCGACGGTGGTGACACGCGTCACGCGCGGCGGCGAGGAGTGGGCGGTGCCCGATACGCTGATCGGCACGGACAGCCATACGCCGATGATCAACGGCATCGGCGTGCTCGGCTGGGGCGTGGGCGGACTCGAAGCGCAGACGGTGATGTTCGGCATGCCGGTGATGCAGCGCATTCCCGACGTGATCGGCGTGCGTCTGACCGGTGCGCTGCGTCCGGGCGTGCTGGCCACGGACCTGGCGCTCACGGTCACGCAGCGCCTGCGCGCGATCGGGGTGTCGGGCGAATTCGTCGAGTTCTTCGGGCCGGGCGTTTCGACGCTCAGCGCGGGGGAGCGCTCGGTCGTGGCGAACATGGCGCCCGAGTACGGCGCATCGACGGGATTTTTCCCGGTCGATGCGCGCACGCTCGACTATCTGCGCGAAACGCATCGCAGCGAAGCCGCCGTGCAACTCGTGGAAGCGTTCACGCGCGCGGCCGGTTTGTGGTTCGATCCCGAGGCTACGCCGCGTTACACGCGCACGATCGGGATCGACCTTGCGAGCATTGGGATGCATGTGGCCGGCCCGCGCCGCCCTCAGGATCTGCTCGATTACACGGCGCTGCCTGCCACGCTGGCGAAGCTCGAATTCAAGCCGGAAACCCTGCACGCTGAAATGCCGCGCCACCCGGTAGCAATCGCGGCGATCACGAGCTGCACGAACACGTCCGATCCCGCGTTGCTGATCGCCGCCGGCCTCGTGGCTCGCAAGGCGCGCGAGAAAGGCCTTTCGGTGCCGGCGTGGATCAAGACGTCGCTCGCCCCCGGATCGCCCGCCGCCGCCGCGTATCTGGAGCGCGCCGGCCTGATCGACGATCTTTCGGCCGTGGGCTTCGACATCGTCGGCTATGGCTGCACGACCTGCATCGGCAATTCGGGGCCGCTCACGCAAAGCGTGCGCGCGGCGCAGGCCGAAGGCCGCATCTATCCCGTCGCGGTGCTCTCGGGCAACCGCAATTTCGCGGGACGCATCCACCCCGATCTCGATCTGGGCTTCATCATGTCGCCGCCGCTCGTGGTCGCCTTCGCACTCGCGGGCAACGCCGAAATCGATCTGAGCCGCGAGCCCGTGCAACTCGCCGCTGATGGCTCGCCGGTCTGGCTGCGCGAGCTGTGGCCCACGCGCGAAGAAGTGGCCACGCTCGTCGCGCAGTCGGCAGACCCCGAGGATTATCCGCGCGCGTTCGCAATGGCGAGCCGCAATCCGGCGTGGCACGATCTCGACGCGCCAACGTCCGCCCGTTTCCCGTGGGATCCGAAGTCCACGGCGTTGCGCCGCCCGCCATTCGCGGCAGTGGATCAGGGCAGCCAGCTCGGCAGCTATCGTGCGTATCCGCTGCTCGTGCTCGGCGACGACATTACGACCGACCATATCTCGCCGGCGAGCGCGATCCCGAAAGACAGCTTCGTCGCCGATTTCCTGGTCTCGCGCGGCGACGACCGCGACGACCTGAACGTGTTCGCCTCGCGCCGCGGCAACTGGGAGGTGATGATGCGCGCGGCGTTCTACAACAAAACGCTCGTCAACCGGCTGAAGCCTGGCATGCCGGTCGCTCACACGCTGCACGCGCCGAGCGGCGAGGTGCTGCCGATTTTCGAAGCCGCGCAGCGCTATGCCGATGCGGGCGACTCCGTCGTGCTTGTCGCGGGCGAACGCTACGGTACGGGTTCGTCGCGCGACTGGGCCGCGAAGGGCCAGCGGCTCCTGGGCATACGCGCGGTGCTGGCCGCGAGCTTCGAGCGCATCCACCGCTCGAATCTCATCGGCATGGGCATCCTGCCGCTGCGCTTCGCGCCCGGCACCCATCCCGATACACTCGCGCTCGGCCCGGGTGATATGCTCGAAGTCGACGCCCACGCCGACACGATCACCCCGCGCTGTGCGGTGCCCGTTCGTATCGTGCGCGCCGATGGCCGCGTCGAGGCGATCGACGTGCGCGCGGCCGTGGAGACGCAGCTCGAATGCAGGCTGCTGCGCTCGGGCGGCGTCATTCCGCTAATCCTGCAAAAGAATCTCGCGACCGTGGAAGGCTGACAGCAAGCCCTGCGCGGCGCCGCTGGCTGACAGAGATGATTGACCGCTCCATTGCGACCCAAATACTCGAACTGATCAGGAACGAAGGGCTCGAGGCCGGCGCGCATTTGCCCGCGCAAATGCTCGCCGACCGGCTTCGCGTGTCGCGCTCGCCCGTGAACGAAGCACTCGCGCTGCTGCACGAGAAGGGGGTGCTCACGCGCGAGAAGAATCGGGGCTTCTTCCTGGCGCGGCCGCTCGTCGGTCCGCTTGCCGATGTGGTAAGCGAACTGGGACTTGCCGAGACCAGCATTCTGGCGAGCGTCTATTTCCAGATTGCCGACGATCGCCTCAAGGGAGTCCTGCCGGGCGTCGTGTCCGAACAGATGATCCGGACACGCTACGGTCTCACGAGCGCGCAGTTGACGGCGGTGCTGAACCGCATCGCGCAGGAGGGCTGGGCGGAGCGCAAGCCCGGCTATGGCTGGGAATTCTCGCCGATGCTCACGACACCCGACAGCCTGCTCCAGTCGTACCGGCTGCGCCTCGCGCTGGAGCCCGCCGCGCTGCTCGAGCCGGGCTACCGGCTTGAACGCAAGGTTCTCGAGCGCTGTCGCGAGGTTGAAAAGCATCTGCTCGCGGGCGGTATCGAAACCGATACCGCCGACCAGTTGCACGAGCGCGGCGTGCGCTTTCACGAGTCGCTTGTCGAGGCGTCGGGCAACAGCTTTTTCATCGACACCATTCGCCGTGTGAACCGTGTGCGCCGGCTGATCTCCTACCGGTCGATGCAGCATCGCGAGCGCTACGTGGAGCATGCGATGCAGCATCTGCACGTGCTCGAACTCCTGGAGCGCGAGCGCAACGAAGAGGCGTCCGAGGCACTGCGCCAGCACCTTTTGCATACGCTGGAGGCATTGGCGAGCATCCGCGAAATTCTCGACTCCGGGCCGCACGATCAACACACGGCCCAATCTGAAACGACCTCATGAATATCGATTCCGCCGCCGTCGAGGCATTCGCTCCCAGCGGCACGCTTCGCGCGTCCATCAATCTCGGCAATCCCATTCTCGCAAACCGCGACCCACAGTCGGGTGAACCGGTTGGCGTATCGGTCGATCTCGCGCGTGCGTTCGCACAATGCCTGGGCGTGCCGCTCGAACTCGTCGTGTTCGATGCAGCGGGCAAGTCCGTTGAAGCCGTGAGCGATGCGCGCGCCGACTTCGGTTTTTTCGCGGTCGACCCCGAGCGTGGCGAAACCATCGCGTTTACGGCGCCCTATGTGCTGATCGAAGGCTTTTATCTGGTGCGCGAAGCATCGCCGATCCGCACCAATGCCGAAGTCGATCAGCCACATAACCGCGTGGCGGTGGGCAAGGGTAGTGCCTACGACCTGTTCCTCACGCGCGAGCTGAAGGCGGCGTCGATCGTGCGCGCCCCGACTTCGCCGACGGTCGTGCAGACATTCCTCGATCAGGAACTGGAGGTTGCCGCGGGCGTGAAGCAGCAACTCGAAGCCGATGCCGCGAAGGCCGGAGGATTGCGCTTGCTCGGCGAACGATTCATGGTGATCCGCCAGGCGATGGGCGTCGCAAGGGGCCGGGGGGAACTGGCTGCCGGGGTGCTGCGCGAGTTCGTCGAGGACATGAAACGAAATGGCTTCGTTGCAGAAGCACTGGAGCGTCACCGCATTGCAGGTGCCTCGGTTGCGCCACTCGAGTAAATGAACGGAATGTGGACGGGCCCGGTGAGGTCGCTTCCTTCACCGAGGGCGCCGTCAACGGTAGAGCACATGCCGGGCATTGTCATTGTCGACAGCAACGCCGCGCGCGCCCTGAAGTCGTTCACCAGGCTCTTGACCGTGCCATCTGGCGCGACGCGGCAAAAGCCGTGTGCATGACACTTCACGACCACCGGCACGACAACCGAACAGGGTTCGTCAAGCACCTATAGTTTTCGCGCCGACTACGCGCAGGGTACGTTCGGCATTGGCGCGCGTTATGCGATTGCGGCGGATCTCGTGTAATGATGCTACCAGTGCACCATCGGCAAGCCACTGACGGGAACCGGGAAAGACGGGATCGTGGTGGAGCGCAGACCGCCGAGATACACCGTGCGCAATTCAGGCCCTCCGAACGTGACGCTCGCCATCCAGCGGCATAGCTGGCCGCCCGTCGCGAGCAACGTCTCGCTGCTGACGATCTCGCCGGACGCGAACTCGCGCTCGAAACGAGCAAGCGCGCTGGCGTCGCCATCGGCGAACAGTTCGAGCAGTTCGCCATCGGGCGTGATCGCAATCAGGCGGTCCGCGAGAATCATCGTCGCCCAGAGGTTGCCGTAGCTGTCGAACGCGATGCCGTCGATCAAGCCCGCGCCGAGGTTATCGGGTCCGTAAATCTCGCGGTCAGTGAGGTTGCCATCGGGCTGAACGCGCAGCCGTGTGACGCGTTTCGCCGTTGTCTCCGCGACATAGAGCCATTCGTGCCGCGCGTCGAAACGGATTTCGTTCGTGAAGTGAAAGCCGTCCGCAACTATGCGCAAGCCGCGCTCGTCGAGCAATGCAATATAGCCGTCCGCGAGCCCCGTGCGCTGTGCATCGGTCCATGGGTTCACGCGTGTCGAGATCGTCAGCCATAAACGATCCCACGGATCGCGCAGCACGAAATTCACCTTGCCCATCGGTAAACCGTCGAGCGTGTCGCAGACGACGTGCAAGTCGCCGTTGCGCGTCATGCGCTCGAGGCGGTCGGTGCCGAAGTTCGCGATCAGGAAGTCGCCGTTTGCGGCGAATGCGAGACCGTTCGGCAGCGTGCCGCTCACGAGACTGCGATGCGCGTCGCCTCGAAGATCGAAATGGCCGTCGACATGCGGCGCGATCAGGCTCTGGCGGCCGGCGGCGTCGATGCGCATGACGCCGCCGCGCGCGTCGGCGGACCACAACGTGCCGTCGCGCTCCGCGAGGATGCACTCGGGGCGCCGCAGATCGTGGCCAATCGTTCGGACCGCGGCGGGATCGAGCTGCCAGCCCTTCAGCGGGTTACGCGCCGCGCGGCGCGAGCGTGCAAGATTCATGAGGTCTCCGTAAAAACATGTCGTGCTTCAAGGGGCGCTCACGTCGCCGGGGCCGCCGTACGCGGTCCAGCCGCCGTCGACGGCGAGCAGGCTGCCGGTCACGTACGTTGCGAGATCGGAGATCAAAAACGCCGCCGCGTTGGCGACTTCGTCGGGGCGGCCGAGGCGCCCGAGCGGCGTGCGCGCTTCAAGGCGCGGCACGTCGACTTTGCCTTCGGCGCTCAGGCGCTCGATCATGGGCGTCGCGATGTAGCCCGGCACGAGCGCATTGACTCGCACGCCGTGCCTTCCCCATTCGCAGGCCAGATCGCGCGCGAGCATCGCGACAGCCGCTTTCGCGGGGCTATAGGCATAACGGAACGGCGTGCCGCCGACGCCGTACGCCGAGGAAACGTGCACAATCGAGCCACTGCGCTGCGCGAGCATCGGGTGCCCCGCCGCGCGCGAGATGGCGAAGGCGCCGCGCAGATGCACGTCGACGACGCGCTGCCAGTCCGCGAGCGCGATGTCGAGCGCCGGCCCGACCTTGTCACTGATGCCGGCGGCGTTGACGACGGCATCGATGCCGCCGCAATGCACGAGCGTGTCGGCCACCATGCGAGCGCAGTCGACTTCGTTCGCGATGTCGCCGGCGCTCACGCCGTGCGCGCCGATCTCGCTACCGACCGTATCGAGCTGCGCTGCGTTCAGATCGGCGATCGTAACGCGGGCGCCCATTGCGATCAGGCGTGCCGCTGTTTGCCTGCCGATTCCGCTCGCGGCGCCCGTGACGAGCACGCGTTTGCCGCCGAGATCGAGTCTGCTGGAGTCCGTCATGAAATGGGTTCCTTGAGTATTCGGGTGTATGAGTAACGAAGCGATGGGCCGCCTCAGAGCCGGATGCCGTGCGCGCCTTGCTCGATGAAAGTCTGCGCGATCCAGTCGGCGATCGTGTCGCGGGCGTGAGTCATGTTGTCGGCGCTGCAATGCGCGACGCCGCCTTCGCGAGCGGTGAAGATCTTCAGCTCGCGCTTGGGGCTGTTGCGCGCGTGTTCGTATTGCGCAAACGCGTAGTCGATGGGGATCTGCCGGTCCTGCGCGCCGTGCGTGACAAGAAAGGGGACCGTGATCTGCTCGACGACCCCTTCGAGCGTCACGCGCGGCGCGAACGCCATGAACGCTTCGAGCGATGGCTGGCCCCATACCCACTGCACGTGCTCCCAATAGTGCGGCACGGGCCGGTCGCCTTCGCGCGCGAGACGGCGCTGCTGCAACTCGCCCCAGTTGTAGTTGGCGCCCCACGCGACGCACAGCTTGAAGCGCTTTTCGAACGCGGCCGCGCGCGGGGCGTAGTAGCCGCCGAGCGACCACGCGCACACGCCGAGGCGCATGGCGTCGACGTCGTCGCGCGTTTCCAGGTAATCGACGACAGCGCCCGCCCAGTGCTCGGCTTCGACGATGGCGGGTAACGACTGAAGCCGCAATGCTTCGCCAACGCCCGGCTGATCCACCATCAAGGTCGAGATGCCGCGTCGCGCGAGCGCCTGCGCGATGCCGGCGCCGTAGATCATCTCCTTGGTGCTGTCGAGGCCGTTGAAATGCGCGACGCACGGTGCCGGACTGCCGTCGGGCCGATGCCCCGCGACGAGCAGCCCCGAGAGCGTCGTGCCCGCATAGGGAATCGTCACGCGTTCGCAGTTCTCGTCGTGCAGGTCGATGAACTTCGCGAAGGTGTCGAGCATCTTGCGATAGGCCTCCTTGCGCGGCGCGTAATCGCGGCGCTGCATGCGCTCGGCGGTCAGGTAATAGGTCGAGGCGCGGCCGTACTTGGCGCCGGCGCTCAGGCGCTTGCCGGCCGCTTCCTCTTCCTGCGCGAGCTCGACGAGCGTGTCGGCCTGTGCGCACCAGCTGCGGAAGAAGGCTTCGGTGCCGGCGTCGTCGCCGTGCCGGGCGGCATCGCGCAAGGGCTCGCACATCGCATCGATCTCGCCCATTTGGGCGCCCATGCCAAGGGCGATATTGACGGACAGGTTCCAGACGTAATTGCCGGGGAAATATTCGAACATCGAGGTGCTCCACGAAGGAAAGGAACTCATGGGCGCGAGCGGGGGCGCCGCGCCGGCTTTCGTGACGAGATGATCGGCTGGCGCCGGCCGCGAACCAAGTTGATCGTTTCAAGGCGGCGCATTGACGAGGTCAATGCGCGCACTGCGGCAGGACATTGACGGCCTCAATGCCGTGAATCGAGCGAATCAAATGTACGGCGCGTCGCGGCGCCTTCAGCATGGCGCCATTCGATCGCAACAGAGTTCACGTAAAGGGAGACGTCGTATGTTCGTGAAAAATGCCTGGTATGTCGCCGCGCTTTCCCATGAGGTCGGACGCAGCCTGCTGCCGCGCCGCCTGCTCGGCGAGGCCGTGGTGCTGTACCGCAAGGAGGACGGTGCGCCAGCCGCCATCGAAGACCGCTGTTCCCACCGCTTCTATCCGTTGTCGAACGGCATGCTGAAGGGCGATACGGTGATCTGCGAGTATCACGGGCTCGAATTCGACTGCGAAGGACAGTGCCTGCGCATTCCCGGTCAGGACACGGTGCCTCGCGGCGCACATATTCGCGGCTTCACGGTGCGCGAAAAATGGCAATTCGTGTGGATCTGGATGGGCGACCCGCAGCTCGCCGACGAATCGCTCATCCCCAATCTGTGGATGCACGAAGCGCCTGGCTGGGCGACGAGCGTAGCGGGGCGCGTGACGGTGAACGGCGACTATCGGCTGCTCGCCGACAATCTGCTCGACTCGAGCCACGTCGCCTATCTGCATCGCACGACGCTCGCGAGCGACGTCTCCGATGTGCCGGTCGAATACGACTTCGGCGAGTGGCAGGTGCGCGCGACGCGCTGGACGATCGACCGTCCGCCCGCGCCGATGTTCGCGCAAATGAGGGATTTCCCGGGTAATGTCGATCGCTGGCAGATCACGACCTTCACGGCGCCGAGCTTTATCGAGGTCGATCTGGGCAGTTGCGCGACGGGCACCGGGGCACGGCAGGGCGACCGGCGCGAGGGCGTCGAGATGCGTGCGATCAATCTGGCGACGCCCGCCGACGCCGATTCGTTCCACTACTTCTACTCGCACAACCGCAATTTCCGGCTCGACGACACGCAACTCACGGCGATGACCTGCGCATTCATCGACACGGCAATCAGCGAGGACGTCCGCGCGATCGAAGGCGTCCATGCGGGCTTCAGGCGCTATCCCGGCCTGAGCCCGCTGCACATCAAGCTGGACGGAGCGGGCCTGCGCGCGCGCCGCATCATCGACGATCTGCTGCAGGCCGAAGCCCGCTGAGCAGCACGCCGCGGCTGCGGGGAAACGGTGCCGAGACATGAAGAAAATCGATTGAATACCTTGAAAATTAATCGATAGAGCTTATTCACCGCGGCTCATAGAATGCCAGTTGAAAGCGAACGAAACAGTTCGCGCCACGTCATCACAAACAGGAGACATCATGCCTGCAGACCCGCTCGCTTTGCGGCGCTGGTCGATCGTGTTCGCATCCGCGTGCGCGCTCGCCGTCGGCAATGCACCGATCGCCATTTTCACGTTCGGAATTTTTTCGAAGGCCGTGGTTGCCGAGTTCGGGTGGAGCCGCGGCGCAGTCGGCGCTGCGCTGGGTGCGCTCAATATTTGCGGTGCGTTCGCGATTCCGTTCTTTGGCGCATGCATCGATCGATTCGGCGTGCGCCGCCCGATGCTCGCGTCGATCGTGCTTTCGTGCCTTGCGCTCGCGGCCGTGTCGCTCGCGCACAGCTTCTGGGCGTTCGTGCTCGCGTTTGCCTTGTTCGGTGTGTTTTGCGGCGGCATCACGCCGGTGCCGCACGCGAAGCTGATTGCCGCGTGGTTCGGCAGCCGCCGCGGGCTGGCGCTCGGGCTCGCGATGTCGGGCACGGGGGTCGGCGCCGCGCTCGTCCCCTTGCTCGCGCACGAACTGCTCACGCATTACGGCTGGCGGGCGGGCTATCAGGGACTCGCGCTGCTCGCGGCGGTGATCGGCCTCGTCGCGACAGCGTCCGTGCTGCGTGACCCGCCCGCCGTCGCCACGCCGCAGCGCGAACGCAGGCCGCTTACGCCCGCGCCGTGGCGCACGATTCTCGCGCGCACCGAATTCTGGCTGATGGCGCTCGCGGTGTTCGCCGTCTGCACTGCGCTGACGGGGATGATTGTGACGGCTGTGCCGCTGCTCACCGATCGCGGCATGCCCGCGCTGATCGCGACCTCGGTCGTGTCGAGCGCGGGGCTCGCGTCGGCCGGCGGCCGGCTCTTGACGGGGGCGCTGCTCGACGTGTTCTTCGGCCCGCGCGTGGCGGCCTGCGCGTTCGTCGCCAGCGCGCTCGGCATCGCGCTGATGGCGGTCGGCGGACCGACCTGGGTGTATCTCGTTGCGAGCGTGCTGATCGGCGGCGCGCTCGGCGCGGAAGTGGATGTGATCGGCTACCTCGTCAGCCGCTACTTCGACATCGACACGTTCGGCCGGGCCTATGGACTCGTGTTCTTCGCGTTCAGCGTCGCGAGCGGGAGCGGCGGCTATCTGCTCGGACTGTGCCACGACCTCACGGGCTCGTACACGAGCGGCGTGTGGGCCTGCGCGGCGCTCTGCCTGCTCGGCGCGCTGCTGATCAGCCGCCTCGGTCCGTATCGCGTCGGCCGCGTGAGGGATGCGAACGAGCAAGGGGGCGTGGCCGCGCGGCCCGCTTGACCGTTGCCGGTGCCTCTCTGCGAATTCGCCTGCTCACGCCTCACCACGGAGATTGAGATTGAACCCCTATCGTTACAGGAAGCTCGGCTACCTGATGCTGAACGTGACCGACCTCGACGCCTCGCTGCGTTTCTATCGCGACCACGTCGGCCTTTCGCTCACGCGCACGGAACCAGGCCTTGCCTATCTGCGCTGCAGCAGCGACGACCATAACCTGATCTTGCGCGAACGCGCCGCGCCGGGCCTCGAGCGCATCGCGTTCGAGCTCGAATCGCTGGCGGACCTCGATGCAGCGCGACGCGCGCTCGAAGCCGACGGCGTGGCCGTGGAATGCGTGGACCACGGCCAATGCCGTGCGCTGCGCCAGGGCACGACGCTGCGCTATCGGATCCCCGGCGTCGGCCTGCTGATCGAGTTGTACTGCGAGATGGCGCGCGCCGATGCGCACTCACCGGGCGTCGCCCAGATCGAGCGGCTCGGGCATGTCGTGGTGCATCTGCGCGAAGCGCGCGCCGCCATCGACTGGCTTGTCGATCATGCGGGATTTCGCGTCTCCGATCGGGTCGGCGAGCGGCTCACCTTTCTGCGCGCGTTTCCGAATCCGTACCACCACGCGATCGGCATCGCGACAAGCAATTTCGACGGGCTTCATCACGTCAATTTCATGGTGAAGGACATCGACGATCTCGGCCGCGCGACGAACCGGCTGCGCGAGGCGGGCATCGAGATCGTCTACGGGCCGGGGCGTCACAAGGCGTCGGGCAGCATCTTCCTCTACTTCCTCGACCCCGACGGCATGACCGCCGAGTACTCGTTCGGCATGGAGGAATTTCCCGAGATCGATCCGCGCGCGGCGCAGACGCTGCCGCCGACGCGCGAGAGCGCCGACCTGTGGGGCGGCGTGCCCGCGCAGACTTTCGCGCGGGTCGGATGCCTCGACCTCGACCGCATGCCGTCCTCGAATGCCTGAGCCGCGTGCGGTGCCCACGTCCACGTTCTGTCCGGAGATTCGTGAATGCGCTTTAACCGCCTCGATCTGAATCTGCTCGTCGCACTCGATGCCGTGCTCGACGAGCGTAGCGTCTGCAAGGCAGCCGAACGCGTGTTCCTGAGCCAGTCGGCCATGAGTTGCGCGCTCGCGCGGCTGCGCGACTATTTCGGCGACGAGCTGCTCGTGCAGGTCGGCAAGACGTTGACGCTGACGCCGCTCGGCTCGATGCTCAAGGCACCCGTGCGCGAGCTGCTATTGAGAGCGCAGGCCATCACGCTGATCAAGCCGGATTTCGATCCGGCCGTGACCGGGCGCAAGATCACGCTGATCGCGGCGGACAACATCGTCTCGGTGTTGCTGATCGACGTGATGCGCGAAGTCCGCGCCCAGGCCCCGGGCATGGAGATCGACGTGCGCCCCGTGACGAACCGTTTCGCCGAGGAGTTCAATCAGGGCGACGTCGATCTGATGATCGTGGTCGACGGCTATGCGAGCCCGCAATTGCCGTCCGAGCCGCTCTTCGATGACACGTTTTCTTGCCTGTGTTGGCAGCACGGCAAATGGGCGGGCGCGCCGCTTTCGCTCGACGACTATATGTCGGCGCAGCACGTCGTGTTCGACTTCGGCATGCCGCGCATGCCGGCCCTCGACGAGCTGACGACGGTGCAGCTCGGCTATCGCCGCCGGCGCGCGGTCACGGTCTCGACGCCTGTGCAGATTCCGCAGTTCGTCGTCGGCTCCGATTACGTCGGCACCGTGTTTACGCGGCTCGCCCACCGCATGGCCGAGACCTGGCCGCTCGTGCTCACGCCGTGTCCGGTCGAGCTGCCCGTCGTCCGCTGGGTCGTGCAGTGGCACGACTCGCGCGGCGGCGATGCGGCGCTCATCTGGTTCAAGGACGTGCTCCGGCGTGTGGCGCTCGCAAAGTCCGCGGATCCGGCGGACTCGCACGAATCACCGCGCGCGCGCCCTGGGTGGCCGCTGCCGCACGCCGCCTGACGCACTGCTTTTTCCGACCGGTTAGCCGAGCGATCCCTCCGTCCGCCCAGGACGGCAGGGAGGGACGCCCGCGCACTCGCAAAAGCCGGCCCACGCGGGCGCGAATAACAACAGATACCACTCCAGGAGACAAACAGATGAAGCGTTATTGCCTAGGTGCCGCCGTGTTCGCGGCCATCAGCATGCCGGCCTGCGCACAGAGCAGCGTGACGTTGTACGGCATGATCGATCTCGGCGTCGCGTACGTGAGCAAGCTGGGGGGCGCGTCGGCCGTGAAGATGCTCGACGCGACCTCGGTGCCGACCATGTGGGGTTTGACAGGTGCCGAGGATCTCGGTGGCGGCACGCGCGCGGTGTTCAAGCTCGAAAACGGCTTTCTCGCTTCGACGGGCGCGCAGATCAATCCGAATTCGTTTTTCAATCGCCAGGCGTATGTGGGACTCGCCAATCGTGACTACGGCACCTTGACGATGGGGCATCAGGCGTCGCTCGAATTCGAAATGATCTCGCCGCTCTACGCAGCCGGATGGACGCTCGGCACCGATTTGATGTATCACCCCGGCAACATCGACGACCTGTTCAACAGCCATCAGATCGACAGCTCGTTGAAGTATCGCTCGCCCGTATTCAAGGGCTTTGAGATCGGCTTGCTGTTCGGCGGACTGACCGGCGTGGCCGGCGATCCGGCCTATGCGCGCGCGTACCAGGCAGCGGCCACGTACAAGATCGGCGACTTTGCGGCATCCGCGTTCTACGGCAGCGAGAATCATCGCGCGATCATGATGCTATCCGGAACCGGGCTGATCACGCTCTTCGGGCAGCGCCTCAGCGCGGCGCCGTTCGTTGCCGACAACGTGAAGAACGTCGCCGTCGGGCTGCGTTACGCGCCGGCGCCCTATGTTTTCACTGCGCTTTTCACGCAGTCGCGCATCGGCTACCAGGGGCAGACCTCGAACATGAACAACTACGATCTCGCCGCGAGCTGGCGCGTCACGGCTGCACTCATGCTCGGGGCCGGCTACACGCAGACGCATTTCGTCGGCAACGTCACCAACACGGGCAGCGTGACCGTGAACTACGAACTTTCGAAGCGCACGGGCGTCTACGCCAACGAAGTGTTTCAGCGCGCGTCGAGCGGCCATGTCGCCGACATTTCGACGATCGGACCGGCCGGTTGCCGCTCGCAGAACGTCGTGATGGTCGGTATGCGACATCGTTTCTGATGGCGCGCGCGCCGGGCGTCTTCGGTCAGCCGGACGCCCATTCGTTCGCGCATTCGCTCGCGAGATCGATGACTACCTTGCTGGCCCGATTGCTGCTGACCTCGCTGACGATGGCATGAAACCCGATCGGCGGCATCGGCTCGATCCCGCTCAGCGCGTGGATAGGCGACGCGTCGTGAATGAGCTTCTGCGGCATCACGGAGGCCGCAAAGCCTTCGTTCACGAGCTGGGTGAGCAGCGTGACGGAGCCGCACACATGCATTTTCTTGGGCGAGACGCGGTACTTCGAGAACCAGTCGGTCATCTGGCGATACAGCAGGGTGTCGCGTGTAAGCGTGATGAGCGGGTAGTCGGCAAGTTCGACGGGCGAGAGCCTGACGTCGCGCGCAATCAATGCGGGACTCGCGGCCCATACCATGTCGACGGTCGAGAGCGGCGTGATGCGCAGCTCGGGTCCATCGACAGGGCCGGCGACGAACACGACGTCGAGATCGCCGTGCCGCAAAGCGGCGACGAGCCCCGGCGCCAGATCGACCTTGATCTCGGTGAGCAGATGGGGATAGCGCGCCTGCAGCTTGCCGAGCATGGCGGGCAGCCAGCTGAGCGTCATCATGCCTACGGTGCCGATGCGCACGACGCCGGAGATCGCGGCGTCGCGGCGCGCGGAATCGTAAATGTGCTCGAGCTCGCCGATGATGCGCGAGGCGTGATGGAAAATCTCGCGCCCCTGCGGCGTAACGGTAACGCCGCGGCCGCGCCGCTCGAAGAGCGCAATACCGAGATCGCTCTCAAGCTCGCGAATACGCACCGAAACGGCCGACTGCGTCATGCGCAACTGCTCGGCCGCCGCGTTGAACGTGCCCAGACGCACGATCCAGTAAAACGTTTCGAGTCCCTTGAAATTCATTCAAATGTCCCCGGCTGGTCAGCGGCATGCGACGGCCAGGGGCACATTGCGGTTCAGCCGCCCTGACCGTACTGCGTGCGCAGCGTACCGATTCCTTCGATGCCCAGCTCGACGACGTCGCCGGGCCGCACCCAGCGTCCGATCTCGAGACTGCAGCAGCCATCGACGGTGCCCGAACCGAGCACCTCGCCAGCATGCAGCGTTTCGCCCGCGCTCGCGAATGCAATCATATCCTCGAAACAATGCAGCATGCCGCGCGTAGCGCTCTCGTGCCAGAGTTCGCCGTTGACGCGCACGCTCACCGAAAGGTTGTACGGATCGGGCAACTCGTCCGGCGTGACGATCCACGGGCCGAGCACGTTGCAGCCGTCATGGCTCTTGCCCTTGCAGGGCCCGAGGCCGGCCGGCACCTGGCGCGCCTGCGCGAGCCGCGCGGAGACGTCGTTGAAGATCGTATAGCCGAAGATGTGGGCTCGGGCTTCGGCGCGCGCGATGTCCTTGCCCGTTTGACCGATGCAGGCGGCCAGCTCCAGCTCGAAGTCGAGGAGCGATTCGCCCGCCGGCCACGCGAGGGTCGAATCGGTGCCCGCGACGTTCATGCGATTGCTGAAGTAGAACACGGGGGCTTCGCGGTAGATCGACGGAAAGCCGTCGATCGATTCGTCGAAGCGCGTGGGGTCACCTTGCTGGATCGCGCGCAGGCGCTTGGCACCGTATTCGATGTGATGCGGAAAAACGGAGAAATCGCGGATCTGCGTCGGTCTTGGCAGCGGCGCGAGCAGGCACACCGACGACAGCGCCTGTGTTTCGAGCTTGCGCACGCGGCTGGCCGCGACGACTTCGCGCGCGCATTGCAGTCCCGCATCGCCGGACTTGATCAGATCGAGCATGCTCGCGAAGGCGGGGTCGGCGCGACCGTGGAGCGCGATGTGGGCGCGCTGGATATCGAGGATCGTCTGGTGTTGCGTGTCGACGACGCCGAGCGTCGGCGTGCCGTTCGACATGCACGTGGCGAGTTTCATCGGGGGTGTCTCCTGGGTGGGGTGAAAGGGCGAGCGGCTAGAGATCGAGCACGAGCAACGAATCGAGCGCGCGCGAGCAGCACGGCGTGAACTGGTTGTTGCGTGCGCGCTCGTCGTGCGTGAGATAGGTATCGCGATGATCGGGGCGACCCGCGAGCACGCCGGTGAGGCACATGCCGCACACGCCTTGCTCGCACGAGACGGGCACTTCGACGCCGATCGCCTCGAGCGCTTCGACGACCGATTGGCCCGCGAGCACGTGGCACACGGTGCCGCTGCTGGCGATCTGCACATCGAATGCGGCATCGCCTTCGTTTGGCCTTGCCTTGCCGAAACGCTCCGTATGTAGCGACGCCGCGCGCCAGCCGGCGCGTTCGGCGAGGCCGAGCAGCGCGTCGATGAAGCCATCCGGTCCGCAGAGGTAAGCGTGGGTCCCGTCGGCGGGCGCGCCCAGCGCGGCGGCGAGTGTAGACGCGCGATCGGCGAGCCGCGAGGTTTCGTGGAAGCGGCAATGCGCGGCGTAGGGCGCGTCGCGCAGACGCTCGCGGAACGCGAAGTCGGCGGCGGTGCGCGCGAAGTAATGAAGCGCGAACGGCTGCTGCGTGGCGTGCAGTTGCTCGGCCATTGCGAGCAGTGGCGTGACGCCGATGCCGCCCGCGATCAGCACGCTATGACGCGCGTGGCTCGCCAGCGCGAAATGATTGCGAGGCTCGCTGATCCGTACGCAATCGCCGCTCAGGAGCAGGTCATGGACCGCTCGCGAGCCGCCGCGGCTGGCGGGGTCGAGCAGCACGCCGACCACGTAGCGATGGCTTTCGAGCGGGGAGTTGCAGAGCGAGTATTGCCGGATCAGCCCGTTCGTGACTTCGAGGTCGACGTGTGCGCCCGCTTCAAAGGCAGGCAACGGGCTGCCGTCGGGGGCGGCGAGTTCGAGCGAGCACACGCTCGAACTCTCCTGAACCTTGCGCATGATGCGCACGGTGAACATGGAGGACATGTGGGAATCGACAGGTGTTTCGATAGCCCGATTCTGGGGACTTCGTCTGGTACTGAAAACTTGATTCGGTCAATGTGCGGGTGTGATGGTGTCAATGGAGCCACGCGGGCAGGGAGGCGCATGATCGCTCGTGAGACGGGGTTTTGTGTCTGTCGACCGCGCGATATAAATAATTCCACTGCCCCCGCTCGGTCTTTCGCCGGTCGCGTTCTGCGGCGAGCACGACTGGCTCGGCGAGCATCTCGTCAAGCTCGACAGCGACGAAATCGCGCTGCTCGGCCAGACGCGGCGGCGCGCGGGTGCTGGGCCTCGCTACGATAGAACTTGTTGTCTAGAAGCGGAAAAGCTCTGCAGCGGAGGTCGTCATCACTGTTTCTCTCGCTGCACGGTCGGGAATCCAGTCTTCCAACGCTTCCACGGTTCCGTCGTAGTCGATCAGATGACGATGCTGCGTGTGCGGCCAGTCGCTACCCCATACGAGACGTTCAGGGCCAAACGATTCGAGCAGAGCGGCGGCGAGGGCGCGCCCGTGCTCCGTGCCGTTCGAGCGGTCGGCGCTGCGATAGGCCGCGGAGAGCTTGACCCAGACGCTGCCGCCGGAGGCCGTGGATTGCAGATAACGGAAGCCGGTGTCGGCAGCGCCGAGATGCGCATCGGGCCGGCCGAAATGATCGACGACCACCGTGCAACCGTGGCTGAGCAGGGCATCGAGCACGACCGGTAGATCGACCGCATTCGCCTGAACTTCGACATGCCAGCGCAGGGCGTTGAAGCGCGCGAGGAGCGCGGACCATCGGCGGTCTTGAAAATCCGGCAGTGCAAGTCCAATCAGATTCAGTCGCGCGCCCACGATGTGCGCGGCGTCCAGCGCTTCAAGTTCGGAGTCCGTAATCTCCGGCGCGACAACGGCCACACCACGAAAGCGTCGCGGATAGCGCTCGCATACCGCACGGAGAAACGCATTGTCGGTGCCAAGAAAGCTGGGCTGTACCAGCACGCCTTGTGACATGCCATGCGCTGCGAGTTGCGCGATGTACTGATCGAGCGTCGCATCATAGTCGGGCGCATGACGGCGGTGTGCGGCGAGCGGAAGGCCTTGCACAAAGATGTGCGCGTGCGTATCGATGCCCGTGATGCGCGTCGTGGCCTCGTCGAGCCATGTCAGGGACGTCGGCGAAAGGCCATCGAAGGGATCGGCCGGGAGTGCGGGCTGGAAGCGGTCCATTGTTTGGAGTGCCTGAAATTCGGTTGACGTCGAGCGATGCGTCGATGCGCGAGTGCCGCGCGCTCAGTTACGCGATACGGCTGGCGCGTCGTCGCGCGCGCCACTCCGATGCTGCGACGGGACGGGCCGACTACGCGTGTTGGGCAGCATCAACGCGGCGACGACGACGAGGCCATAGGCGACGCCCGCGTCGATGCCGAGCGCTGCGCCCAGCGACATGGACCCGCTCATGTGGCCGATAAGCACCGGAAATGCGGCCGATACGATGCGCCCGAAGTTGTAGCAAAAGCCGACGCCGGTGCCGCGCACGCCTTGCGGATACAGCTCGTTGAACAGCGCGCCGAGCGTCGCGGGAATACCTGCCGAAAAGAGGCCGAGCGGAAAGCTCAGGATCAGCATGGTGGTGTCGCCGATCGGCAGGAACGTGTAGATGTTGACCATGACCGCGCAGCAGATCGCGAAGAGGATCACGTTCCAGCGTCGTCCGATGCGGTCCTGCAACCAGGCGCTCACGAAACAACCGACGATGAATGCCACGATGACGACCGCGAGATAACCGCCGGTGCCCAGCACCGATAGATGGCGCTCGGTCTTGAGATACGTCGGCAGCCAGGTGGTGATTGCGTGGTAGCCGCCATGCGCGCCCAGTCCGATCAGGCCGCCGACGATGGTGGTGCGGATCACGGCAGGATCGAAGATGCCCGCGGCGATGCTGAATGCGCCGCGCGGCGCGGAATCGTCGCGCGCGATCTGCGGCTCGCGCGGCGGCTCGACCACATTGCGTCGCATGTAGAGAACGAGGAGGGCGGGGACGAGGCCGATCGCGAACAGGACGCGCCAGGCCCATTGCGGCGAAACGAAGGAGAAGACCGCCATATAGAGCAGCACGGCGGCGCCCCAGCCGAATCCCCACGCGCTCTGCACGATGCCCATGGCCTTGCCGCGATGCCGGGGGTTCATCGTTTCGCTGAGCAGGACGGCCCCAGCCGTCCATTCGCCGCCGAAGCCGATGCCTTGCAGCGCCTTCAGCACGAGCAGTTGCTCGAAGCTTTGGGCGAACGCACTCAGAAACGTGAAGAGCGAGAACCAGATCACGGTGATCTGCAACGCGCGCACCCGGCCGACGCGATCGGACAGGATGCCCGCGAGCAATCCGCCGAGCGCACCGGCCACGAGCGTGGCGCCGCCGATCAATCCCGCCTGGCCTTTGCTGATGCCCCATGTAGCGAGAAGCGACGGAATGACAAGGGAAAAGACCTGCGTATCGACGGCGTCGAGCGCCCATCCGCCGAAGCAGCTCCACAGTGTTCGTTTCTCGATGGGCGTGATTTCGCGATACCAGCGCATGGTCGTCGTCTCCTGGTGCCTGCCGCGCGCGAAATTCGACGGGCGGCCGCTGTTAATCGATTTGACGCCATTCTAGGAAAGCCAGGAACGCGTGCATACTATGGAAATGTTGTTCATTCATAGCATCTTGATATGGAAAGGCGATCATGGAGTCGATCCGCACGCTCAAGTATTTTCTCGCCATCGTCGATGCGGGAAGCGTCACCGGCGCGGCCGCCCAGCTCGGGATGGCCCAGCCAGCGCTCAGCCAGGCGATTACGCGGCTGGAGAAGGATCTGGGCGTGAAGCTGCTGGCGCGCACGCGCCGCGGCGCCGCCCTCACGCCTGCCGGCGAAGCGATCGCCGAGGATATCCGCCTGAGCGTTTCGCGGATCGAAGCGGCAGAAAAGCGGGCGCGCGATATCGGCGCGCAACGCGGCGGCAGGCTGACCATCGGTTTCGCGTCCGCGGCGCTGTTCGAGGTCATGCCCAGGGCGATCGCGGCGTTGCGCGCGGCGGTCCCGAATGTCGAGCTGACATTGCGCGAAATGAGCAACGCGGAACAGGCCAGCGCGCTCGAATCCGGCGAGATCGACATTGGGCTGCTGCATACGCCGGTTGCGGTACGCGGCCGGATGCGCGAGAAGCTGATCGTGCGCGAGCGCCTGCAGGCGGTCGTGCAGGCGTCGCATCCGCTGGGCGAGGACGGCAAGCTCGGCCTCGCGGAACTGGCGCGCATCGGTCTGGTGTGGTTTCCGCACGGACAACTGCCGGTGGTGCGAGCGGGCATCCTCAGCGCGTTTCGCAAGTTCGGTTGCGAAGCCAATATCGTTCAGGATGCCAACCGGTCGCTGACGGTGCTCGCTTGCGTTGCCGCAGGTTGCGGCGCTTCGCTGCTGCCGCAATCGGTCAAGGCGATCCAGTTCGAAGGCGTGCGCGTGTGCGAGGTACGGGAAGGCGACGCGCTGCCGCTATTCGAACTCAGCGCGATCTGGCCGCATCGCTCGCGTCCGACGCTGGCCGACAAGTTTGCAGCGCTGTTGAGCACGTGTTGACTCGTGCGTCAGGCTTCGGGTTGCAAGTGCGATCGTTACGCAAATACCCGCCCGGACTGCGCGTGTCGGTACGGCACGTGAGTGACTTCGATCAGAGCACATAGGATGTGGCCAGCGGCGTCGGCACGCGCGCGGAGCGCAACCGGCCCACGGGATTTATGAAAGCGTCGTGAAAAGGGCGGCCTCGGGAACAATGCAAGCCGATGTGATTGGCAAGCGAACTCCCCTTTGACCGTCATATTATTGTGCAAAATTTCGAACACCCCGTGCGAATTTGGCCGGATTATCCAACAGCGCTGGGAAGTCCATACTGAGGCGATCCCTTTCCCAGGAGAACGCCATGAATCAACCGTCCACCCCTAAGAGTACCTTCGAGTTCGCCGGCTGCACCGTCAACCGCATGGGCTACGGCGCCATGCAGCTTGCCGGCCCCGGCGTATTCGGGCCGCCGAAGGACCGCGCGGCGGCGGTGGCCGTGCTGCGCGAGGCGCTCGCGCTCGGCGTGAACCATCTCGACACGAGCGACTTCTACGGCCCGCACGTGACGAACCAGATCATCCGCGAGGCGCTCCATCCCTATGCCGACGACCTCACGATCGTCACCAAGGTGGGCGCGGTGCGCGACGGCACGGGCGCCTGGCTGCCCGCGCTGGAGCCCGCCGATATCGAGCGCGCCGTGCACGACAACCTGCGCAACCTGGGGCTCGACACGCTCGACGTGGTCAATCTGCGCATCATGGGCGACGTCCACAAGCCCGCCGAAGGCCCCGTCGAAAGGCAGATGGAAGCGCTCGCCGCGCTGCGCGAGCGCGGGCTCGTGCGCCATATCGGCATCTCCAACGCGACGGCGAAACAGATCGCCGATGCGGAAAAGATCGCACCGATAGTCGGTGTCCAGAACCACTACAACCTCGTGCACCGCGACGACGACGCCCTGATCGATGCGCTGGCGGCACGCGGCATCGCCTATGTGCCGTTCTTCCCGCTGGGCGGTTTCACGCCGATTCAGTCCTCAGCGCTGTCAGACATCGCAGGAACGCTCGACGCGACGCCGATGGCCGTCGCGCTCGCATGGCTGCTGCACCGGTCGCCGAATATTCTTTTGATTCCGGGGACTTCGTCGCTGGCGCATCTGCGCGAGAACATGACAGCGCAGACGCTCGACCTCTCCAGTGAGGTGCTCACGCAACTGGACGCGATTGGCAAAGTGCAGAAGTGAGCGTCCAGGCCGAGACGTGGAAATGCGTCCGCGCGTAGGGGATCCGCACAGTGGCCGCTCCTCACCAGCCGGGTCTTGCCGGCAGTTGACACGAGCAGGTACAGTCCCCCGCCGACGGAAAACTTATGGGTCATGAACGGACGGCGCCAGTATGGGCGCTCGCGCGCTGTTGGATAATCCCACCTGATCCGCACGGGTTGTTCGAAATTCCGCACAATGCGTGCACGCTCGCCTGCCATGCCCGACCGCCGACGATATGAGCCACGAATCCCCAACGCCTGCCAATCCCTCGTTCGCCGCATTCGAAATGAACGATCTGGCCGCCTTTGCCGCCGTCGCGCGCGCGGGCGGGTTTCGCGACGCGGCGCGCGCCGGTGGCGTTTCGGCGTCGAGCCTGAGCACGGCCGTGCGGCGGCTAGAGGCCAAGCTTGGCCTGCGTTTGCTCAACCGCACCACGCGCAGCGTCGCGCCCACCGAAGCGGGCCAGCGCCTGCTCGAATCCATCACGCCGCTGTTCGCGGAGATGAAGGCCGCGCTCGACGTGCTGAACGGCTATCGCGATCGTCCCGCGGGCGTGCTGCGCCTGAACGTGCCGGCTAACGTCGCGCGCAGCATTCTGCCGCCGATCCTCACGCGGTTCGTGCGCGCGTATCCCGAGATCCGCGTGGAAGTGGTGGTGGAGGACGGTTTCGTCGATGTGCTCGAGGCGGGCTGCGACGCGGGCATCCGCTACGACGAGCGGCTCGAACAGGACATGATCGCGATCCCCATCGGCCCGCGCGTGCAGCGTTTCGCTACGGCCGCGTCGCCCGCGTATCTCGCTGCGCACAGCCGGCCTACGCATCCGCGCGATCTGCTCGGGCACGTCTGCTTGCGCGTGCGCTTTGCGGGCGGCGCGATGGCGATCTGGGAATACGAGCGCGACGGCGAGACGCTGCGCGTCGATCCGCCCGGCGCGCTCGTGGTGAGGCCGGCGGCGGGCTTCGACCTCGCGCTCGACATGGCGCTGGGCGGCGCGGGCGTGGTCGCGCTGTTCGAGGACATGCTCGTGCCGCATTTCAAAAGCGGCGCGCTGGTGCCGCTCTTGCAGGACTGGTGGCCGCAGTTTTCCGGGCCGTTTCTCTACTATCCGGGCCGGCGGCATTTGCCCGCGCCGCTGCGGGCCTTCGTCGATTTCCTGAAGGCGGGCGGCCCCGATGAGGCCGTCTAGCAGAGGAATTCCGCAGGCGTTGAGTCGCCGGTGTGGGTTCGCGCGGATTAGCGTTGATTAGCGCGCGGCCGCTTTTTTCCAGCCGAATTCCACGAACACGCGGCACAGCTCGGCCATGCCTTTCGCGTCTTGTTCGTCGAAGCGCGCGAGGTGCGGGCTGTCCACGTCCCACACGCCGATGAGCGAGCCGTCCGGCGCCACGAGCGGCACGACGATCTCCGATTGCGAAGCCGAGTCGCAGGCGATATGGCCCGCGAATGCGTGCACGTCGGCGACGACCTGCGTCTCGCGCGTCTGGGCCGCCGTGCCGCATACGCCCTTGCCGAGCGGAATGCGCACGCACGCGGGCTTGCCCTGGAACGGGCCGACCACGAGCTCGGTGCCGTCGAAGAAGTAGAAGCCGGCCCAGTTCAGCCCTTCGAGCGAGTTGAACACGAGCGACGAGAAGTTCGCCGCGTTCGCGATGGCATCGGCTTCTCCTTCGATCAGCGCGCGCGCTTGCGCGGTGAGTGTTTCGTAAAGAGCGGGTTTGTCGGCGGGCAGGGCGTCGGAAAGCGAAAACATGGGCGAAGGTCCGGGGTTGGGCGAAAAGCGTGAGCGCTTTCCGCATCGATCGAGGGCGCCAGTGTAGGCCACTTCGCGCATTTTTGCCGAAAGCCAGGCGCCGCGCCGCTTCGCTAACCGGCGCGCTTGAACGATCGTTGGACGGATCATTGGACCAATCATTGGACCGATTGTTGAACCATCAGAACGAATGATTGATCGCGAGACGCGCGACGATCTGATGCGAATTCGACGAGGCGCCCGCCGTGCCAGGAATCAGCGCAGTGTCGAGCGGCGTGCCCGTGCTGCCACCCGAGACCGACTGCCAGACCACCTGGCCATAGACGGACGTGCGCCTGGACAGCAGATACTGCGCCATCGCGCCCACCTGGTTCCAGTGCAGCGACGAGCGGCCGCTGTCTTCGTCGAGCGTGGCGCGCGTATAGGTGTACATGCCGCCGAGAATCACGGCGGCCGTCACGGTGTAGCGTGCGTTGACTTCGAAGTTGTCGAATTTGAGGCTCGCGTGATCGCCGAGGCCCAGGTCGCCCACGTAGATCGACGCGCTCGGCTCCATCACGTTCGCGTGCGTGTAGACGGCGCCGAGCGTCACGGGACCGATGCCGTAATTCGCACCGAAGCCCCACGTTTTCTGGTTCTGCGCGGCGAAGCCGATGTCGTCGTCGGCGATCGAGCCGCCCGCGTTCGCGCCCGGCGCGCCGAGGTCCTCATAGACGGCCGCGAGCGTGAGCGTCTGCCACGTGTAGTTGACGCCCGCGCTGAAGACGCGGTTATTCGCGAAGCCGCCCGCCTGGTTGCTGAAGCCGTAGAGCGCGGTGGCCGTGAGGCCGGCCCACGCGGGGCTCGTGTACTTGACCGCATTGCTGGCGTGCCAGCTGGCGTCGGTGTTGTCGTTGTCGAGCGGATGCGAAAACAGGAAGCCCGCCCAGTTGCCGTTGGCCGTGAGCAGGCCCACGGTGTCGGCGATCGAATCGAATTGACGCCCGAACGTGAGCGTGCCGTAACGGTCCGACTGCAGCCCCACATACGACTGATAGCCGAACAGGCGCCCGCCATAAGTTGCCTCGCCGTTGTCGAGCGCGAAGCCGCTTTCGAGGTCGAAGATGGCATTCAGGCCGCCGCCCAGGTCCTCGGTGCCGCGCAGGCCCCAGCGGCTCACGGAGAGTTCGCCGCTCGCGGTCTGCCACGACGAATGACCGCCCACGTTGCTCGTATAGTTGATGCCTTCGTCTATCACGCCAAACAGCGTCACGCTGCTTTGCGCGGCGGCGTGCGAGCAATAAATCAGGAATCCTGCTGATGCGGCGACGAGTGTTCTATTCATGAGTTGGCCGTTGCGCTTCGGGTTGAGATTCGGGTTGAGATTCGAATCGAATTGCGAAGCGTAAAAGCAGGACTCATGCCACACGAATATCACCGGCAACGCCTGGGGCTGCGGTTGCAAAACGGGCGTGACGTGTCGCGTTATTCGACACGCGCTTCGCGCCGCGTCTCAAGTTGAGACATTGCGGGCGCGACTCGAGAAAGAGGACAGTGCTGAGAACGTGCCTGAAAAAGCAGGATCAAACGAGTGCGTGCGGATAGCCCTGCGCGACGAGCCATTGGCGAATCATGCGCGCGGTTTCGGCGTCGAGCGACTTGAGCGTTTCCTGGGCGCCCTCGTGCCTGAGCCTGGCGACGATGGGCGCGAGCGGCACGCCCTGCAGATGCCAGACGCCGAGCGGCTGATCGGGGCTGACGACCACGTCGGCCTCGCCGATGAAGTCGCCGTCGATCACGGGCGCGCGCGCGATGGCGAGCTGCCCGAAGTCGGGCACCTGGTGGGTGGGCACGTCGTCGGGCCAGTTGCTGCGCGCCTGCCAGAACGGCGACGCGCCAAAGCGCTGCTCGAGCGCGTAGAAGTCGCGGCCCGTGCGCGCGAAGCGCAGGAACAGGTGCTCGATGCGCTGTTGATGAAAGCGCAGCGCGAGCTCGGTGCGTTCGGGGCGGCTGATCAGCGTATGGATCACGGCGGGCGCTTGCAGCGCCGACGAGAGCGACTGGAAGATGCCGTTGCCCGAGAGCGGATCGACGGCCATCGCCGCGTCGCCCACGCGCAGCCAGTTGCGCGCGCCGGTGCGCCCGCATAGCGTGGCCGTGCTGCTGCGCGCATAGAGGCGCGCCTGCGCGCCGGTCTCGCCGGCAAAGAACGCGCTCGCGAGCGGCGAGCGCCGCATATGCGCGCAGAAGGCGAGCAGCTCGTCGCGCTGCGGGAGTTCCGCGCTCGCGACGTCGAGCGTCATCTGCCAGTAGCAGCGGCCGTCGGGCAGGCGCGCCATCCATGCCCAGCCATCCTGAAGACTTTCCACGGCAGAGGCGGCCTCGCCCGGCGCGCCTTGCCAGATGTTGAGGAGACTCAGCGTTTGCGGCCCGCGCGTCGCGTCGCGCATGAGCGGCGCGAGCCGGCCGCGCGCCTCGACGAGAAAATCGGCGTTCAGCGAAAGCGGTCCGTCGGCGGTCTCGATCATCAGGTCGTGCGTGTGCGGCGTCGTTTGCACCGAACGCACCGTCGCCTCGACGACCTCGACACCGGCTTCGTGCAGATCGTCGCGCAGCGCGGCGTCGAAGGCGTGGCGGTCGACCAGGAACTCGGCGTTGACCGTCTGCGTGACGCCGTTCCAGAGCGTGGTGCGCGCGCACGGCCCTTCGGCGCACACGGCTGCGCGGAACAGCCCCGCGCGGCGCAGGCCCTCGAGCACGCGCAGCGAGAGGCCCTCCACGGCGTCGAAGCGGCGCCGGTCGCTCACCATCGTCACCGCGTAGCCGCGCGTGGCCAGCGCGCGCGCCACGGCGGCGCCCGCGGGCCCCGCGCCGAGCACGACGATATGCGCGGCCGTCATGAGGCGAGCGAGCGCCGTTCGGCGCCGATAAAGGCCGCGTGCTCGCGCAGATGCGCGAGCAGTGCGTCGCGGTCTGCCGCGGGATCGCACAGGAGCCGCGCCGCGATATGGCCGCTGAGCGCGGCGGTGGCGATGCTCGCACCGGCGGGTGCGCCGCGTTCGTTAGCGATGCCAGGCATGTGTGAGACGTGACCCCTCACCACGGCGCCGAAATCGGCCTGCGCGGTGTCGAGCCAGGACCACTGATGCGCGGCGCAACGCGCGTCGCCGGTCACGCGCACGACGCCGGGATAGCTCGCGGGAAACACGCCCGCGCCTTGCGCGGGGCTCGACGCGCAAACCACGATGCCGGCCGCCACGGCGTCTGCGCACGCTTCGCGCAACGCGGTGCGATCGGCGCGCACGCCGAGGCTCAGGTTGACCACGCGCACGCGCTGCGCGATCAGCCAGCGCACGGCGGCGGCGATCTGCGCCGCGCTCGTGACCGGACGCTCGTGAAAGACCTGCGCGATGCAGAACCGCGCGCCGGGCGCGGCGTGCAGGATCTGCGCGAGCACGGCGCTGCCGTGGCCGAGCAGGTCGGGCGTGGCGGCGCGCTCGTGCACGCACAGATCGTCGCCGAGCACGAAGCCTGGCGCGGCCTCCACCGACGCGCTCTGATGCGCGCCATGGCCGCTATCCACGATGCCGATGCGCAGGGGTTCACGAGACATGATCGGCGCACTCCCCACGCTCAGTAACGTTGCCCCGGCGTTGCAGCCGTCCTTCGGCCAGATCGAAATGCAGGTCGGCGCGCGCGAGCGTGGACGCGCGATGGCTGATGAGCACGCGCGTCCGCTCGTGAAAGAGTGCGTCGATCTGCGCGATCACCTGGCGCTCGGTGGCTTCGTCGACGGCCGAGGTCGCCTCGTCGAGCACGAGTATCGACGGGTCTTGCAGCAAGGCGCGGGCAATCGCGATGCGCTGCTTCTGGCCGCCCGAAAGCTGCTGGCCGCGCTCGCCGACGAGACTGTCGATGCCCTCGGGCAGCGTCGCCACGAGTTCGTCGAGCTGCGCGGCGCGCACGGCTGCCACGATCTGCGCGCGGCTCGCGTGCGGCGCGCTGTAGCGCACATTGTCGGCGAGGCTGCCGCGAAACAGCACGATGTCCTGGCTCACGACCGCGATGCGGCGGCGCAGCTCGGCGAGATCGAACTCGCGCAGATCCACGCCGCCGAGTCGCAGCGTGCCTTGCTGCGGGTCGTAGAAGCGCTGCGTGAGGTCGATCAGCGTGGACTTGCCCACGCCCGAGGCGCCCGAGAGCGCGACCTTGCTGCCCGCGGGCAAGATGGCGGAGACGCCGCGCAGGATGCCTTGCGTGCGTTCATCGTGGGCGAACCAGACGTGGTCGAACACGAGATCGCTGCCGGCGGGCGAGGGCGCGGGCCGCGCGGGCGGCGTCACCATGACGGGCTCGCGTTGCAGCTCGACCACGCGCGCGAGGCTCACGGTCATGCGCTGGAGCGCGACGTAGAGGCCGAGCAGGCTCTTCACGGGCCCGACCGCCATGCCGAGATAGGTCGTGAAGGCGATCAGCGAGCCGAGCTGCCACGTGCCCTTGACGACCCAGTAGCCGCCGAGCAGGAACGCGCCCGTGCGCGACAGCGAGGTAAAGAGCCCCGGCACCGACTGCGTGAAAAATTCGGTGAGCTGAAGTTTGAGCAGCCGCTCCATATAGCGGTCGCCGAGTCCGTCGAGGCGGCGGCGCTCGGCGTCCTGCTGGCCCGATGCCTGGATGAACTTCATCGCGGGCAGCGTCTCGACCAGAAACGAGGAGAGATCGGCGGCGCTTTCGCGCAGGCTGCGCGCATCGCGCTCGACTTTGCGGCGCATGTGGCGCAGCCACAAGGCCTCGAATGGAATCAGCACCGCGACGAGCAGCGAGAGCTTCGCCGAGAGCGTGAGCAGCAGCGCCACGGCGCCGATCAGCCCGATCACGCTGGAGACGGCGGAGAACAGCGCATCGAGCGCGAAGCGCTGGATTTCGGCGACATCGCCATCGAGTCGCGAGAGCAGGTCGCCGATGCGCCGTCTGCCGTAGAACGAGGGCGGCAGCTTTTGCAGATGCGTGTAGATGGCGCCGCGCAGCGCGAACAGCACGCGCCCGGACAGCCGCGTATGCAGATAGCGGTTGACGCCGCCGAGCAGCGTGCCCGCGATGCCGGCCAGCACCATCGCGCCCGCGAGCGCGAGCAGCACGGAATAGTTACGGCCGATCAGCCCGCGGTCGATCATCTCTTTCGTGAGCCAGGGTTGCACGAGCACGACGAACGACGCGCCCACCGAAAGCGCGAGCAGGCCCGCAATCGCGAGCCGATGCGGGCGCACGAAGCCGTAGAGCCAGGCCATCGACTCGCGCAGCCGCGCGCGGTCGTCGGTCCTCACGAAGCGTAGCAGCAGGCTCAGCATGATCAATCAGGATATCGAAGGAATTTCAGTCGCATCATGGCCGCAACCGCTTGAGCTTGCGATAGAGCGTCGCGCGGCTGATGCCGAGCGTCTGCGCGGCGGCGGCCACGTTGCCCTCGTGGCGCGCGAGGCTTTCGCGTATCAGCTCGTCCTCGTGCTTGCGGATCAGCCCATGCGGGCCCGCGCCGGGCGACGTGGGGCACGCGCCGTCGATGAAGCCGTCGCAGAGGTGGTCGAGGCCGAGTTCGTATTCGTCGTCGGCGCGCACGGCCAGCGCGGTGCGCAACACCATCTCCAGTTGGCGGATATTGCCGGGCCACGGATGCGTGCGGAACACTTCGGCAAGCTCCGCGCTGACGCTCACCTGCGAAGCCCCGAGGCGCGCGAGCAATGACTCGACGATCAGATCCACGTCGTCGCGCTCGCGCAGCGCGGGCAGATTCACGCTCACGCCGTGGATGCGGTAATAGAGGTCTTCGCGGAAGCTCTTTTCGCGCACCATCGTCGGCAGATTGCGGTGCGTCGCGCAGATCACGGCGATGTCGACGGACTGCTCCTCGCCCGCGCCGAGCGGCGCGACCTTGCGCTCCTGGAGCACGCGCAGCAGGCGCGCCTGCAGGTGCAGCGGCATGTCGCCGATCTCGTCGAGAAAGAGCGTGCCGCCATTGGCCTGCATCAGGCGTCCGGTCATGCCGCCTTTGCGCGCGCCCGTGAACGCGCCGTCGCGATAGCCGAACAGCTCCGATTCGATGAGGCCTTCGGGAATCGAGGCGCAATTGACGGCGACGAACGGCTTGCCCGCGCGTGCGCTGGCGTCGTGCAGGCCGCGCGCGACCACTTCCTTGCCGGTGCCGGTTTCTCCCTGCACGAGCACGGGCAGTCCGTTGTTGAGGCCCTGGCGCGCCATCTGCAACGCGCGCAGCAGGCGGCTCTGGCGGCCCGCGAGTTTGGCGAGGCCCTCTGTGTCGAGGATCGGTGCGCCTGCACGCGTGGAAGCGGGCGGCACGAGGGCGCGCGCGGTGCGGGCGTTGTCAAGGCGCGTGGCGGCGCGGCGCGGCGCGCGCAGTACGCGAAACGCGAACTCGCCCGGCAACGCCGCCACGCGCAGCGTACCGGCGGTGTCGAGCAGCGTGGTGAACGGCATATCGCGCGGACCTTCGCAGCGCTGGCCTACGAGCTCGCCGCGCGACAGGCGCAGCAGATCGCAGGCCTGGGCGTTGGCCGCAACGATCTCGCCATCGTCGCGCACGGCGAGCACGCCGCTCCACGTCGAGTCGAGATACGCGCGGCGCGGATGAAACGCGAGCACGAAATGCTCGGGAAAAAACGCTTCGAACAGGCGCGTTTCGATATGATTCGCGGCCGCGCCGATCAGCATCGAATGCGTATCGTGCAGCACCGGCAACTGGCCGTCGCGCGTGAGATCGAGCACGCCGATCACCTCGCCGTAGGGATCGGCGATCGGCAGCGAGCAGCACGAAAAGCGGCTCAGGCGGCCGATGAAATGCTCGCCGCTATCGATCGCCACGGGCCGGCCTTCCACGAGCGCGGTGCCGAGCGCATTCGTGCCGCGCAGCGACTCGGTCCAGGCCGCGCCCGGCGAGATGTCGAAGATGCCGAGCTCGGGGAGCGCGGCCGCGTCGCCTTCCACGCGCAGGATCGTCGCGTCGGCATCGGCGAGGATCACGAGGCCCTCGCGGCCGCAGCGCTCTTCGAGAAAATCGAGCTCGGGCGCCGCCGCGTCGAGCAGCATGCGGTTGGCCGCATGGAGGTCGTCGAGATTGCCGAATTCGCGCAGGCTCACGAGCGCATCGTCGTGACCGCGCACGCCGTGCGCGAGACTGCGTCGCCACGAGGCGTCGATCTCGCGGCGCAAATAGCCCTCGGGCAGATGGCCGTCGGCGCGCAGGCGCTCGCGAATCAGATGGGTGGTTTGCAACCGGTCCGGAATCGCCGCGCCGGGAGGAAAGAAGTCTTGCAAGCTGTCCCCCTTAAGAGTGATCGCGTCTCGCCACCTGCATCGGTGCCGCGCGTGAAAAAAGCCCGCCTAATCTCGCACAGATGCCGGGGCGAATCCATCCGGTGAACAACGCATATCGCCGCGCTGCGGGGGGTGTTTAACCAGGGGTTTTACGGTGTTTTCCGCGAGACAGGCGCGCGGGTCGGCGCGCATAAGGGATGCGAAGAGGACGTGAAGCGGATGCGAAGCGGCAGACGTTGCATGTGCCGCGCATGATCGTTCGTTCACGTTCGGCGCGGCGCATGACTCGTCAGCGCGTTCGTCAGTGCGTTAGACACTCATGAGCACGCTCTTGATTTCGGTGTAGTGCTCGATGGCGGCGGCGCCCATTTCGCGGCCGAGGCCCGACATGCGATAGCCGCCGAACGGCAGCGACGGATCGAGCGCGCTATGGCAATTGACCCATACCGATCCCGACTTGATCTTCGGGATCATGCGATGCGCGGCTGAGAGGTTGTTGGTCCAGAGGCTTGCGCCCAGGCCATAGCGCGTGTCGTTGGCGAGGCGCAGCGCATCGTCGATGGTGTCGAACGGAATCGCCACGAGCACCGGCCCGAAAATTTCTTCCTGCACGAGCGGGCCTTTCTGATCGGCGTCCACGATCACGGTGGGCTTCACGAAATAGCCCGGCCCGTATTGCTCGCCCCCGCAGGCGAGTTGCGCGCCCGCCGCGCGTCCGCGCTCGATATAGCCCATCACGCGCTGCTGCTGTTTCTGCGAGATCAGCGGCCCCATCTCGACGCTCGGGTCGAGCCCGTTGCCGAGCTTCATGCGGCTTGCGATCGACGCAATGTCGCCGACGATGCTGTCGAAACGCTTACGCTGCACATAGAGGCGCGAGCCCGCGCAGCACACCTGGCCCTGGTTGAAGAAGATGGCCGTGGCGGCGCCCGCGGCGGCGGCGGCCGGGTCGGCATCGTCGAGCACGATGGTGGGCGACTTGCCGCCGAGTTCGAGCGTGATGCGCGTCATCGACTCCATGGCCGCCTTGCCGATGAGCTTGCCCACTTCGGTCGAGCCCGTGAACGTGAGCTTGTCCACGTCGGGATGATGCGAGAGCGCGGCGCCCGCTTCGGCGCCGGTGCCCGTCACCACGTTGAAGACGCCGGGCGGGTAGCCCGCTTCGAGCGCGAGCTCGGCGAGCTTGAGCGCCGAGAGCGGCGTCTCGTCGGCGGGCTTGAGCACGACCGTGCAGCCCGTGGCGAGAGCAGGGCCGAGCTTCCAGCACGCGAGCAGCAGCGGAAAATTCCACGCGACGATCGCGCCCACCACGCCCACGGCTTCGCGGCGCGTGTAGCCGTGAAACTGGCCTTCGGGCATGAGCGGCATCGAAACGTCGACGGTCGAGCCTTCGATCTTCGTTGCGAAGCCGGCCATGTAGCGCAGGAAATCGATGGAGAGCTGCACGTCCATCACGCGCGCGACCTGGGCGCTCTTGCCGTTGTTCACGCATTCGAGCTCGGCGAGCACCTGCGCATCGCGCTCGACGAGGTCGGCGAGACGCCATAGCAGATTCTGGCGCTCGCGCGGACGCATGCGGCTCCATGCGGAATCGTCGAAGGCCTGGCGCGCCGCGCGCACGGCGCGGTCCACGTCTTCGGCGGACGACCGGGGCACGTCGGCGAGATGCGCGCCCGTGGCCGGGTTGTGCAGGGGCATGGTCGCGCCGCTGGCGGCGTGCACCCATGCGTCGCCGATCAGCATGGCCGGTGCGCGCTCGACGAACGCCTGGGTTTGCGGGAGTAGGGACAGCGGAGCCTGCATGAGATGATCCTCGCTCTTTGGGTTGGCTGAGGACGAGCGCAAAGCAGCTTCCGTACCAGTCGACGCGCGAGGCGAGCGGGCAAGGCAAGCACGCGCGCAAGCATGGATCCTGGCTCGCACAAGGGCGCACAGGATGTCTCATTTTGAGAATTCGCATGAGACACGAGACGAGAATGGCACGCGATTTAATCCACGATCGATGCATATGCACTGCGACTTGCGCAAACGCATGATTTTTTGCATCGGGATTTACCCGATTATCGAATCGCAGAAAGTGCCTTGTTTCAGGGGCTCAAATCGCTTGCGCGATGTTTCGCGCGATTGGCACGACCCATGCTTTATCCCCTCCCGAAAAATCAGGCCGCCGATGCACACGAGCAATAGAACAGCGCGAACGGCGACGAACGGCGACATGGAACCCGGTAAAGGAGCGAGGCCTTGTTCAAGACTTTCATTCGACGCAGCACCTTGTTGAGCATCGCGGGGTTGGCCGCGCCGCTCGCGTTCGCGACGGCGGCGCACGCGCAGGCGCAGCCGCAGCAGCACGACGCGCTCACGATCATCAGCCACACCTGCGCGGCGTGCCATACCGCCGAGTCGAAGGATTCGTGGAGCCGCATCAGCCATCAACGCAAGACGCCCGAAGGCTGGCTCATGACGATCGCACGCATGCAGACCATGCATGGCCTCGTCATCAGCGACGAGGACCGCGCGATCCTCGTGAAGTATCTGTCCGACCGCCAGGGCCTCGCGCCCTCGGAAACGGCCGATGCGCGCTACGCGCTCGAACAGCGCCTCAATACGCAAGAGACCATCGGCACCGAGGAATTCAAGCAGATGTGCGCGCGCTGCCACTCGGCGGCGCGCCCGGTCTTGCAGCGTCGCCCGGTGGCGGAATGGGACAAGCTCGTGAATTTCCACCTCGGGCAATGGCCGTCGATCGAATACTCGGCGATGGGCCGCGACCGCGACTGGCTGCAAGTGGCGCTCAAGGACATCGCGCCGATGCTCGCGAAGCAATATCCCTATGACAGCAAGGACTGGACGGACTGGCAGAAGAACCGCCCGGCTGCATCCACGTTCGTGGGCAACTGGAGCTTCAGCGGCCACATGCCGGGGCACGGCGATGCCTACGGCGTGATGAACGTGACGGGCGGCGCCAACGACACGTTCAAGGTCTCGCTCAAGGGCCGCTTTGCCGATGGCGGCGCACTCGACGGCAATGGCTCGGCGATCCTCTACGACGGCTACGAATGGCGCGCGAGCATCAAGGTGCAGGGCGTGGAAATGCGCCAGGTGCTGGCGGCTACGAGCGGCGAAATGAAGGGGCGCATGTTCGACGACGCGCACACCGAGCGCGGTCTCGACTTCGTTGCGGCGAAGGCCGGCAGCGCGGCGCGCATTCTCGCCGTGCAGCCCGAGTACATCAAGGCCGGCACGCAAGGCGAGGTGACCGTGGTGGGCACGAACCTCCACGGCACGCCCAACTTCGGTCCTGGCGTTGCAGTGACGTCCGTGGTCGCGCGCTCGCCGCAAGCGATCCGCGTGCGCGTGAAGGCGAATGCCGATAGCGCCGTGGGTCCGCGCGCAGTGAGCGTGGGCGGCGCGCAGCTCGCGGACTTTGCCGTCTATCAGCAGATCAAGGAAGTGAAGGTCGTGCCCGAGTATGCAGTGGCGCGCATCGGCGGCAACGGCGGCCCGGAGCCGAAAGTGCAAGGGCGCTTCGACGCGCAGGCGTGGGGCGTGGATGCTGCGGGCAAGCCGTTCCGCATCGGCGTGGTGCCCGCGCAATGGTCGGTCGAGCCGTTCAACGACCAGGCCAAGGAAGACCACGACGTGAAGTTCGCGGGCGCGATGCAGGCCTCGACCGGCATCTTCACGCCCGGTGACGCGGGCCCGAATCCGGAGCGCCGCATGTCGACGAACAACACCGGCAATCTCAACGTGATCGCGACGGTGACCGATGGCGGCCAGAGCGTTTCGGGCAAGGCGCACATGATCGTCGGGGTGCAGCGCTGGAACAATCCGCCGATCCCCTGATGCCTGACGCTCATGAGAATCGGGGCTTTTGAAGCGTGGCTTTTTAAAGGCCGAAGCCGGTCTGGATCGAATAGAAGGAGTGTGAAATGAGCGCCATGTTGAATCTGGTGGAGCGCAACGTGCACGAGGTGCAGGTGGATCGCGAGCGCCTGATGTTCCATATCCCGAGCAGTTCGCTGTTCGCCGCCGACAAGGTGACGGCGGACATCATCGACGCGCTGCGCGAGAGCAGTTGCACGGCCGACGAGCTGTTCGCGCGGCTCGCGGGCAAGTCCGCGACGCTCGACGCCTATCACGCGAACGAAGTGAGCGAGACGCTGCGCGAGCTGCTCGCGCTCGAAGTGGTGAGCGACGGCTCGCCGCTTTCGCCCGAGATTGCCGTGAAGCGCGTGGAGCGCACGGCGATCAACACCGTCGTGCTCAACGTGAACACGGGCTGCAATCTAAGTTGTACGTACTGCTACAAAGAAGATCTCGATACGCCTTCCGCGGGGCGCCGCATGGACATGGAGACCGCGAAGGCCTCCGTGGAGATGCTGCTCAAGGAGTCGCCCGACGAATCGCGCTATACGGTCGTGTTCTTCGGCGGCGAGCCGCTTAGCAACCGCAAGCTGATCGAGTGCATGGTCGAGTATTGCGAGCTGCGTTTCGGCGCGCTCGGCAAGCAGGTCGACTTCGTGATGACGACCAACGCGACGCTGCTCACCGAGGAGATCGTCGACTGGCTCGACGCGCATCGCTTCGGGCTTTCGGTGAGCATGGACGGGCCGCGCTCGATTCACGATCTCAACCGGCGCACCGTGGGCGGCGCGGGCACCTATGACGTGGTCCGGCGCAAGGCGGAGATGCTGCTCAAGCGCTATCGCAGCCGGCCCGTGGGCGCGCGCGTGACGCTCACGAGCGGCGTGACCGACATCGCGGGCATCTGGGACCACCTCATCAACGAACTGGGCTTTGCCGAGGTGGGCTTCGCGCCCGTGACGTCGGGCCAGCTCGACACCTTCAACCTGCAGCCCGACGAGCTCACGCGCGTGTTCGAGAACATGAAGGCGCTGGGCCGCCGCTATCTGCACGCGGCGCTCGATAATCGCAACATCGGGTTTTCGAATCTGCATCAGCTCATTACCGATATCCACGAAGGGCACAAGAAGTCGCTGCCGTGCGGCGCGGGACTGAAGATGCTCGCCGTCGATCACAAGGGCGAACTGAATCTGTGCCACCGCTTCACGGGATCGACGCTGCCTACCTTCGGCAACGTGCACGCGGGCGTGGACACGGAGCGCCTCACCGACTTTCTCTCCGGGCGGCTCGACCGCAGCGGCACGGGCTGCGAAAGCTGCCGCATCCGCAATCTGTGCTCGGGCGGCTGCTATCACGAGAGCTACGCGCGCTATGGCGACCCGCAGCATCCCACCTACCACTATTGCGATCTGATGCGCGACTGGGTCGATTTCGGCATCGAAATCTATGCCCGCATCATGGCGGCCAATCCGGCGTTCATCGACAACCACATCACTCCGCGCAAGGCACACTGACATGAAACATTTGAAGCCGCTCAACAACAAGGCGAAGCAGCTCGATCAGGCAGCCGCCGAAGACCGCCTGGAGGAAGTCGTTGCGATGACGTCGGTGGCGGGCTGCACGGCCACCACGGACCCCGGCTGGGAAGTGGACGTGTTCGGCGGTGTGGCCTCGTTGTGCCAGCCAATGGAAGCCGACCTCTACGGCTGCTCCGATCCGTGCTGGTGGCCCGCGCAAGTGCCGGACATGATGAGCACCTACCAGGACTGGAACAAGACGGCCGCCGATTCGGGCAAGGACTGGCGCCATCTCGGCAGCGTCTTCCCGAAGGATAACTAAGCTACGCGGCAAATTAAAAGGACATGTCATGGCATTGAGGAAGCATACGACCCGGGCCGCGCTCGCCGCCGTGCTGGGCGCCTTCACGACGCTCTCCGCGTTTGCCGCGGCGGCGCCCGACGCGCCGCTCGAAAGCGGCCACGAGTATCTCGCGGTCACGAACTATCCGAACAACCTGAGCGTGATCGATACGAGTACTGAAACGGTCTACAAGACCTGCTCGCTGCCTGACGCATATGGTCCGGGCACCATGCAGATCAGCCCGGACAAGAAGCGCGCCTATGTGCTCAACAATCACTATGGCGATCTCTACGGAATCGATCTGGACTCCTGCAAGACAGTGTTTCATGCGGCGCTCTCGCAGTCGTGGGACGAGCGCGCGCGGGCAATGTTCTCGATCGCGCTGAGCCCGGACGGCAAGGAGATCTATAGCATCGTCAATCCGACGAAGATGAACCGCGACAGCTATGAAGTCGAGGCGCCGCGCCTGCAGGTCTGGTCGACCGACGGCGGGCTCGATGCGAAGCCGGTGCGCAGCTTTCCGGCGCCGCGTCAGACCACGATGATGCAGGCCGCCGACGATGGGTCGCTCTTCATCATCGGCCCGGCGGTCTACCGCATGAACGTCCATACGGGCAAGGTCGACGTGGCCGCGGCGCTGCGCGACTGGAAGCGCCCGCTCCATGGCGAGCCCGACGTGCTCTACGTGTGGCCGCAGCAGCGCCCGCAGCACACGTTCAACCTGCTCTATACGGCCGACCGCTTCCCGGACGAGAAGAAAGATCCGGCCAAGGCGCAGACGATGTACGGCTATATCGACATCGACCTGGCGAGCGGCAAGACGACGCTCAAGGACTTCGCGCCGTTCACGGAGATCTACTTCTCGGGCGGGGTCTCGCCGAAGGACCCCAACATCATGTACGGGGTGCTCAACCGGCTCGCGAAGTACGACATCAAGGACGAAAAACTGCTCAAGAGCGTGCCGCTCGATCATTCGTACTACTGTCTGACGATCGATAAAGCGGGCAAGAAGATCTATCTGGCGGGCACGTTCAACACCGTCGCCGTTTATGACGCGGATTCGCTCACGAAGCTCAAGGACATTCCCGTGCCCGGCGGCGACATGGCGATCACGACGGCGCAGATTTTCACGCGCTGATTGACCGAGGCGATTTGCAGTTCGATTCGCGTGTGGGGAGCGGGGCGGATGGCGTGGGCGCGACGCCCAGGCCGCCGCCGTGAGAGTCGGATGCCGTGGCGGCGCAACGCCCGCGTAAGCGGCGAAATCAGCGGTTAGTCGTACTGCCCGTTTCGTCGGCGCTTTCGAGCGCCTTGCGCTCGCGCCGCTCCTCGTTGCCGCGGCGCGCGCGCATGCGCTGGCGCGAGAGGACGTGGATGACCTCGCCGGTGCTGGCGTTCTCGGGAATTTCGTTGCGGATCACGTTGGCGACCATCGGCAGTCCCTGGCGTTGGCGCCGCAGCGCCCGCGCAATCGCGCCACGGCAGGCCGGCCCGTGGCAATCCCACTCATCGCGCATCTTTGCGCAGTAGCGACATTTTTCCATAGCTTTCAGTGTAACCGGAATCACGTGATGCTTTCGGGGCACGATCCGTGCACATGCACAGTGCGCGCCAGTCCCCCTCGCCGGTCGCTCGCGGGCAACGTGCGCGCGCCGACACTGGCCACGCGAGAGGCGTGTTCGCGGCTGCCGCATGGCGGTATCATCGGCTGCGGAGTTCGCGAGGCGGGAGCGGCGCATGGAAGCGACGGCAGCGGCAAGACCGGCAAGCCCGATGATCGGCGTGGTGCTGTTCGACATGGAGGGCGTGCTTTCGCATTACGATCGCGAGGCGCGCGCCGTGCGGCTCGCGGCGCTGACCGGCACGACGCCCGAGGCGGTGCGCGAGGCCATCTGGGGCTCGGGACTCGAAGCGCGCGCCGATGCGGGCGAGCTCGCCCCCGACGTCTATCTGCGCGCGCTCGGCGAACTGCTCGGCTGTGACATGAGCCGCGAGACCTGGCTCGCGGCGCGCCATGCTTCCATCACGCCCAACGAGGCGGCCATCGCCTTGGCCGGGCGCACGGCGCAGCGCTGCCGTATCGCCGTGCTGACCAACAACTGCCGCCTCGTGACCGACTTCCTCGATTTTCTGAATCCGCCCGTCGCGCGGCTGTTCGGCGAGCGCGTCTATGCGTCGGCGTCGTTCGGGGCGGTGAAGCCCGCGGCGCAGGCCTATCTCGGCTGCCTTGCGCAATTGGGCGTGGCGCCGCACGAAACGCTCTTCATCGACGACGGCGAGGCGAACGTGCAAGGCGCGCTCGATGCCGGCCTGCATGCGTGCCGTTTCGTCGATGTCGAAACGCTCGCGCAGGATCTCCAGCGTTTTGGCGTGGTCGATGGTTGAATCCATGAAAGCCCATGAAGCCGCGCGGCGGCCGTCCTGTTCACGAGCGAGGCTGCAATGAAAATATGCCGGGGAGCGTCAGTGTTTGCCGCGATATGCGTTGGCATAGGGCTTGGCTTGATGAGTGTGCCGATGGCGTTTGCGCAGGCAGGCGCAGCGCCTCAGGAACCCAACGCGGTGAACAACGCGGCCGCCACGGCACCCGTGCAATCGCCGGTCGTCTACGTGAACGATTTCGAGCTCGACGCGGCCAATGTCACGACCGACCAGAATCCCGTCGACAGTGCCCGGCGTTTCGCGGGCGGCCTGCTGCCGAGGCCGTTCGCGCATCGCGATGACCCGCAGGCACGCGCGCGCAAGATCGTCGATCAGATGGCCGATACGCTGGTCGCCGACCTGCGCAAGGCCGGCGTCGATGCAAGGCGTCTGCCCACAGGCGCCGCGCCGCCCGCGCAGGGCTGGCTCGTGCGCGGCGTGTTTCTCGATGTCGATGAAGGCAATCGCCTGCGCCGCTCGATGGTGGGCTTCGGCGCGGGGGCGAGCGAGATCGAACTCGCCGTCGCCGTGGACGATCTCTCGAAGCAGGCGCCCGCGCCGCTTTATCAGGTGATCGAAACGCATTCGAGCACGAGCAAGCCCGGTGCCGGCGCGGCCATCGCGCTCAATCCCTATGTTGCCGCCGCGAAGTTCGTGATTGCGCGCGGCGAGCAGCGCATGAGCGTCGAGCGCGCGGCGGGCGAGGTCTCGGACGCCGTGGTGGCGCGCGTGAAGCCCGCGCATTGAACCTGCTGTTGATGGGGCCGCCGGCCATACATCGGGCATGCATCGGATGCGGCGCGAACGCCGCCCCGAGCGCGCCCGGCACGCCGTTCGCGCGCCTCAGCCGCGCGCCGGAATCTCCAGCCCGCGCTTGACGGCCGGGCGCGCGAGGAACGCGTCGAGCGCGCGCGCAACGTGGCGGAAGTCCTTGAAGCCGACCAGATCGCCGGCCTCGTAGAAGCCGACTAGATTACGCACCCACGGGAATGTGGCGATATCGGCGATCGTATAGTGCTCGCCCGTGATCCACTCGCGCTGCGCGAGCTGCTGGTCGAGCACGTTGAGCAGGCGGCGCGACTCGGCCGCATAGCGCTCGCGCGGACGCTTGTCCTCGTAGTCCTTGCCGGCGAACTTGTGGAAGAAACCCACCTGCCCGAACATCGGCCCAATGCCGCCCATCTGGAACATCAGCCACTGGATCGCCTCGTAGCGCGCGCGGCCTTCGCGCGCGAGGAACTGGCCGCTCTTGTCGGCGAGATAGATCAGGATCGCGCCCGATTCGAAGAGCGGAAGCGGCGCGCCGTCCGGCCCGTTGGGATCGATGATCGCCGGAATCTTGTTGTTCGGATTGAGCGAGAGGAATTCCGGCGACATCTGGTCGTTGGTGTCGAAGCGGACCAGATGCGGCTCGTAGGGCAGGCCCGTTTCCTCGAGCATGATCGACACCTTCACGCCGTTGGGCGTGGGCAGCGAATAGAGCTGGATGCGCTCGGGAAGTTGCGCGGGCCATTTGGCGTTGATCGGGAAGGCGGCGAGGTCGTTCATGCGTAGTCCTGTAACAAGGTGCGGATGTTCATAGCGGCGCAAAGGCCCGGGCCTGCAAGGCGGCCGTATCGAGCGAACGCGTTAGCGCTGCCACAGCGTGCGGCCCCAGAACGTGAGCGTGCGGTCCCAGGCGAGCTGGGCCCAGACCGGATCGAACTGCGTGTGCGCGATGCGGCCCGGGCCCACGGCGGTTTCGTTCGCGAACGAGTGGTAAGCGAGGTAGCGATGGAACTCGACGTTCACGCCGCCGTCGCGCAGCTTCTTTTCGAGCTCGTCGACGGTCTCGCTCTTGAAGAAGCTGTCCTGCGTGCCCCAGTGGCCGAGCACGGGCACCGTGATCTTGCTTGCGTCGAGGTATTCGAGCGGCGGGAAGCCATACCAGACCACGGCGCCCGCGAGGCCGGGAATCATGTTCGCGGCGAGCAGCGTGAGCGCGCCGCCCATGCAGTAGCCCGTCACGCCCACGCGGTCGGTCAGCGTCTTCAGGTGATCGACGGCGCCGCGGATGTCTTGCGAGGCGGCGTCGCCGAAGTCGAGGCCCGTCATCAAGTGGTGCGCCTCTTCCTCTTCGACGGTGCTCTTGCCGCGGTAGAGATCGGGCACGAGCGCGTAGTAGCCCGATTGCGCGAGGCGGTCGGCCACGCCGCGGATCTGGTCGTTCAAGCCCCACCATTCCTGGATCACGACGATGGCGGGCGCGCCTTCGGTCTTCGCGGGCGTGGCGAGATAGCCCTGGAGCGCTTTGCCATCGGGGCGGTTGAAGCTGATCATGGAGCCGGCGGAGTGTTTCATGGTGTTCCTCGATGTTCGGTTGATCGATTGAAGCGGATTGAAACGGATTGGAGCCGATTGGCGCGGGGCGATACGGGTCGATACGAATCGGGCAGCCCGTAGCATAGCGCCTGCGTGAAGGCTTTGCTCGCGTGCACACGGGGCGGTGGTTGCGCTGCGCCAGGTCAGCCCGGCAAACCCGGCAAGCAGCACGCTTTCGCCCCGCTCACTCGCCGATCAGATGCAGCACGACTTCGCGCGCCTGCGCGTGCCGGCGGTGCTCGAAAAGGTAAATACCTTGCCCGGTGCCGATGCCGGTTTCGAGCACGAACGCACGCACTTGCACGGTGAACTCGACGAGTCCGCGCGAGCGCGCGCCGGCTGTGCTAATGCACAGTCGCACGAATGTCGGGAAAATTCGCTGCCGCACGCGCGGCCGCCCATGCTGGTAGGATACCGGCCTTGCCGCCGCTGCGGTGGCCGCCGCCAGACCCAGGAGAATGCAGTTGAACCTCACCCGCTTCGCAAAAGCACGCCACGCCACCAAGGCTTTCGATCCCGCACGCAAGATTCCTGCCGCCGTCATCGACGAACTCAAGGAGCTGATCCGCTTCAGCCCCTCTTCGGTGAACTCGCAGCCGTGGCACTTCGTGGTGGCCGGCAGCGACGCCGCCCGCGCGCGCGTGGCGAAGTCGATGCAGCCCGGCTATGCCTATAACGAGCCGAAGGTGATGCGCGCCTCGCACGTCCTCGTTCTGTGCGTACGCACCGATATGGATGCATCGCACCTGAACGCCGTGCTCGCCCAGGAAGAAGCCGATGGCCGCTTCGCGAACGCCGAGGCGAAGCTGGGCCAGCAGAACACGCGCGCCTTCTATGTGAATCTGCACCGCGAGCGCGCGGATCTGCCCGCATGGATGGAGAAGCAGGCGTATCTCGCGCTCGGCACGCTGTTGATTGGCGCATCGACGCTCGAGATCGATGCTTGCCCGATGGAAGGTTTCGACGCCAAGGCGCTCGATGAAGAACTCGGGCTCGCCGCGCAGGGCCTGACTTCGCTCGTCGTGATCGGCCTTGGCTACCGCAGCGCCGACGATTTCAACGCGAAGCTGCCCAAGTCGCGTCTTTCCACGGCGGCGGTTTTTACCGAGCTGGCGTAAGCGTTGGTGTCGGCGTCGCGCTATGGACTCGGCGCCAACCCTGACGAGTGGTTCGTCGTATCGCTAGCGGCATTCGCATTCGCGTCAGGGTTCTGACTGGCCTCCGTATTGGCCGCTGCACGATCAGGATGGTTCGGGTCATGCAGCGCGCCCGTCCAGCCGCCGCCCAGATCGCCGATCAGCGAAGCCGAATCGAGCAGCCGCTGCTGCTGCACGTTGAGCGAACTTTGTTGCGTGCTCAACTGTGTGGCTTGCGCCGTCGCCACCGTCGTGTAATCGACCGTGCCCGCTTCGTACTCGTTCTGCGCGATCTGCGCGCCACGGATCGCGTCGCGTACCGCGGCGTCCAGACGCTCGTTCTGCTGCGCGAGTATGCGCAAGCCCGAGAGATCGTTCTCGACGTTCTCGAACGCCGTGAGCACGGTGCCGCGATAGTTCGCCACCGCCGCGTCGTAGCTTGCGCGCGCCGCCGCCACCTGGCCGCTGCGCTGGCCGCCATCGAAGATCGTCTCCGTGGCGCTCGCGCCGAGCGACCACACGTAATTGCTGATGTGCAGCAGCCCCGCAAGCGGCGCCTGCGTGAAGCCATCGAGCGCCGAAAGCGAAATGTCGGGGTAATACGCGGCCACGGCCACGCCAATGGCCGCGTTCGCCGAGGCCATCTCGCGCTCCGCGGTGGCGATGTCGGGACGCCGCTGCAGCAGCGTGGAAGGCACGCCCGCGGGCGTCACCGGCAGCACCGGGAGCCTTGCGCTGTGCGGGATCGTCATGTCCTCGGGATTGCGGCCGACCAGCACCGCGATCGCGTGCTCGTATTGCGCGCGCGCGACGCCCAGCGCAATCAGGCTGGCCTGGGCATTCTCCAGTTGCGTGCGCGCCGTGATGAGGTCCGAAGGCGGGACGGTGCCCGCGCTGTCCTGGTCGCTCACCACGCGCAGCGAATCCTTGTAGGCCTGCACGGTCTGTGTGAGCAGGTCGATATCGGCGTCGGTCACGCGCAGGTCGATCACGGCATTGGCGAGCGCGATCTGTTCGGATAACTGAGCATTGGCGAGCGTGGCTTCGCTGGCCTGCGCGGTGGCCGACTGCTCCTCGATCTGGCGGCGCACCTGACCCCAGAGGTCCGGCGCCCAGCTCACGTTGGCTTCGAGCGAACCCGAGTTGACGATGCGCGCGCCGCCGCCGTTGAAGCCGCTCGACGTCGAGCCGGACGAGCGCTCGCGCGTGGCGGAGCCGGTCACGCCCAGCGTGGGAAAGAGGCCCGCGCGCGCGACGCGCACTTCGGCCAGCGCCTCCTGGTAATTCGCGTAGCTCTGCCGCACGGTCTGGTTCGAGACGGCCACGAGCGGTTCGAGCTCGTCGAGCAGCGGGTCCTGGAAGGCCGTCCACCAGTCGCCCTTCGGGCCTTCGGCAGCGGTGGGCTCGGCCTGGGTCCAGCCGGGCAGCTCCTTCCATTGCGTGGGCACCGCCACTTGCGGGCGATGGTAGTCGGGGCCCACCATGCAGCCGCTTGCGAGCAACGTGAGGGACGCGGCAAACGCGAGCGGCAGCAATCGGCCCGCCGCACGCAGGGATGGCGCGGGTTGGCTCGGGTGCTCAAGCGAGGCTTTACGCCGCCTCCGGCAGTCAATCGTCTTCATGGTGCGCTCTCATCGGCCTGGCGGTTCCAGGGCAGGCGTGCGGCCCAGCGTGCGAGGCGGGCGCGCAGGCGGTCGAGGAACAGATAGATCACGGGCGTGGTGTACAGGGTGAAGCACTGGGAGAGGAGCAGGCCGCCCATCACGGTCACGCCGAGCGGCTGGCGCAGCGAGGCGCCCTGGCCGATGCCCACGGCGAGCGGCACGGCGCCCAGCACGGCGGCGAAGGTCGTCATCATGATCGGCCGCAGACGCACGACAGCGGCCTCGTGGATCGCGTCGCGCGCGCTTTTGCCTTCGTTGCGCTGCAACTGGATCGCGACGTCCACCATCATGATGCCGTTCTTCTTCACGATACCGATCAGCAGGATGATGCCGATCATCGCGATCACCGAGAACGGCGTGCCGAAGATCAGCATGGCGAGAATGGCGCCGATGCCGGCCGAAGGCAGCGTCGAGAGGATCGTGAGCGGGTGGATGGTGTTTTCGTAGAGCACGCCCAGCACGATATAGACGACGGCGAGCGCGGCGAGAATGAGCAGCGGCACCGTGCCCATCGACTGCGCGTAGGCCTGCGCCGCGCCCGCGAACGCGCCATGGATCGAGGCGGGCATGCCGATGTCGCGCTGCGCCTGCTCGATGATCTTGCCCGCCTCGGAGAGCGAGCCGCCCTTGGGCAGGTTGAACGAGATCGTGCCGGCCACTTCGCCGCTCTGGTGATTGACCTGGGTGGCCGTGTGGCCCGTGGTCCAGTTCATCAGCGCGGTCACGGGCACCATGGTTTCGGCGGCGGTGCTGTCCGCGCTGCCGCTCGAGCTGCCGCCCTTGCTGTTGGCGATCGAGTTGTTCTGCTGGTTGGCCACGGCGTTCGCATTGCGCGCGTTGGTGTTGCCGGCCGTCGCGCTGGTGGCCGTGATCGCGCTATAGGGCGTGATGCCCGAAATCGTGCTGCCCGACATTTGCGTGGACGCGGAGCCGTTCGCGTTGCCGGCCGCCGTGCTCAGATAGATGCGGTTGAACGCCTGCGGATATTGCCAGTATTGCGGCGCCACTTCCATCACCACGAAATACTGGTTGATGGGGTTGTAGATGGTCGAGACCGTGCGCTGGCCGAAGGCGTCGTAGAGCACGCTGTCGATCTGGTTCGGGTCGAACCCATAGCGCTTCGCGGTCGCGCGATTCACGGTGACATAGGCCTGCAGGCCGTTTTGCTGCAAGTCCGAGTTCACGTCGGTGAGCGTGCCGTGGTACTTGTTCAGTTCGGCGACGAGCTTGGGCACCCAGGTGAAGAGCGCGTCGGCGTCGTCGCTCGTGAGCGTGTACTGGTACTCGGCCGCCGACTGCCGCCCGCCGATCTGCAGGTCCTGCTGCGCCTGCAGGAACAGGCGCGCGCCCGAGACCGCATTGAGCTTGGGCCGCAGGCGGTTCACGACCTCGGTAGCCGAGAGCTTGCGTTGCGCGAGCGGCTTGAGCTCGATGAAGACGGTGGCCGAATTGAGCGCGCGGCCGCCCGTGAAGCCCGCGACCGAGGCCACGGCGTGGTCCTTCTGCACGATCTCCTGCATCTGCGCGAGCTTCTTCTCCATCGCCGGGAACGAGATGCTCTGGTCGGCGATGATCTGGCCGATCAGGATGCCCGTGTCCTGCTCCGGAAAGAACGTGCCCGGGAGCAGGCGCGCGAGAAACACGTTGCCGATCAGCAGGGCGAGCAAGATGAAGATCGTGAGCCGCGCATGATTGAGCGCGACGTCGAGCGTGCGCGAATAGAACTGCTTGAAGCGCTCGAACTGCGCGTTGATCCACTGCGCCGTGCGCGAGGGCGTGCGCTCCTTGCGCTCGCGTGCGAGCACATAGGCGCACATGGTGGGCGTGACCGTGAGCGAGACCACGAGCGAGATGACGATCGCGATCGAGAGCGTCATCGCGAACTCGTGAAAGAGCAGGCCCACGATGCCCGGCATCAGCAGGATCGGCAGGAACACGGCAATCAGCGAGAGGCTCATCGAGAGCACCGTGAAGCCCACTTCGCCCGCACCGCGCAGCGCGGCTTCCTTCGGTTCGAGCCCGGCCTCGATATGGCGCACGATGTTTTCGAGCACCACCACGGCATCGTCCACCACGAAGCCGGTGCCGATCGTGAGCGCCATCAGCGAGAGCGAGTCGATGCTGTAGCCGAGCAGGTACATCGGCCCGAACGAGCCGACGATGGACAGCGGCAGCGCCACGGCGGGAATCAGCGTCGCGCGCGGCGAGAGCAGGAACACGAACACCACGCCGATCACGAGCAGCACGGCGATAAAGAGCGTGCGCTCGGTGTCGGCCACGGAGGCGCGCACGGCCTCCGAGCGGTCGATCGCCACGTGCACCTTGATCGTGCCGGGCAGCGCCGCCTCGATCGAGGGCAGGCGCGCCTGGATCTGCTGCACCGTCTTCACGACGTTGCTGCCCGGCATCGGATAGACGATCACGAGCACCGCCGACTTGCCGTTGAAGAGGCCCGCGTTGCGGATGTTTTCGTTCGAGTCGTTGACCGTGCCTATGTCGCGCAGGTAGACGGGCGCGCCGTCGCGGTAGGCGACGATCACGTCGCGAAACGGCGCGGCGTTGCTGATCTGGTCGTTCGAGACGACCTCGAAGCGCTGGTCGCCCTGGTCGATATGGCCTTTTGCGCTGTTCGCGTTGGCCGCGCCGATCGCGGCGCGCACGTCCTCCATGCCGATGCCGTAGCTGTTGAGCTTGCCGGGCTCCAGCTCCACGCGCACCGAAGGCAGCGCGCCGCCGCCCAGCGTGATCTGGCCCACGCCATCTACTTGAGAGAGCTGCTGCTGGATGACCGAATCGGCCGAGTCGTAGAGCTGCGCCTTGGTGAGCGTTTCCGAGGTGAGCGCGAGCACCATGATCGGCGCGCTCGCGGGGTTGTACTGGCGGTAGGTGGGGTTGCTGCGCAGCGTGGTGGGCAGGTCGGCGCGGGCGGCCTGGATGGCCGCTTCCACGTCGCGCGCGGCGCCGTTGATGTCGCGGTTCAGGCCGAACACCACCACGATCAGTGAGGACCCCACATTATTGATCGAGGTGAGCTGGCTCACGTCGGCGATGGTGCCCAGCCGCCGCTCGAGCGGTTCGGCCACCGTGGAGGCCATCGTCTCGGGGCTCGCGCCCGCCATGTTCGCCTGCACCACGATCACCGGATAGGCGATGTTGGGCAGCGGCGCCACCGGCAGCCGGAAAAAGGCGAGCGTACCGGCGATCAGGATCGCGATCGCGAGAAGCGAGGTCGCGACCGGCCGCCGGATGAAGAGCGCCGAGAGATTCACGGCGTGCCCTCGGGCGCGGGCGGCGCGCTGGGACCGGGACCGGCGCCAGGACCCGTGCCCGGACCACCGCCTGCATCGCCATCGGCGCCGCCGGTTTCATCGCCGCTTGGGCCGCGATTGCGCTTGCGGCCGAAGCGTTCGGCGAGGCGGTCGAAGAACAGATAGATCACGGGCGTCGTAAAGAGCGTGAGCATCTGCGAGAGCGTGAGACCGCCGATGATCGCGAGGCCGAGCGGGCGGCGCAATTCCGAACCCGTGCCGGTGCCGAGCAGCATGGGCAGCGCCCCGAGCATGGCCGCGAGCGTGGTCATGAGGATCGGCCTGAAGCGCAGCAGCGACGCCTCGAAGATCGCTTCGCGCGCCGGCTTGCCGTGCACGCGCTCGGCTTCGAGCGCGAAGTCCACCATCATGATGGCGTTCTTCTTGACGATGCCGATCAGCAGCACGATGCCGATGATGCCGATCACGTCGAGGTCCTTGCCCGCGATCATCAGCGCGAGCAGCGCGCCGATGCCGGCCGAGGGCAGCGTCGAGAGAATCGTCACCGGGTGGATATAGCTCTCGTAGAGCACGCCCAGCACGATATAGACGGCCACGATGGCCGCGATCAGCAGATAGACTTCGCTCGAAAGCGAATCCTCGAACGCCTGCGCCGCGCCCTGGAACGACGAGGTGATCGAGGGCGGCAGCTTAACGGCGGCCTCGGCCTGGCGGATGTCGCGCACGGCGGCGGAGAGCGACGCGCCATCGGCGAGATTGAACGAGATCGTGACCGACGGGAATTGCGCGAGGTGGCTGATCATCAGCGGCGAGCGCGTGATGCTGATGGTCGCGATGCCCTTGAGCGGCACCTGGCCTTCGCTCGCGGTCTGGCTCGGCAGATAGATGTCGCCGATCGATTCCACCGTGGGCAGCGACTCGGGCTTGGCCACGAGGATCACGCGGTACTGGTCCGACTGCTGGAAGATGGTCGAGACGATGCGCTGGCCGAGCGCGTCGTAGAGCGCGTTGTCGATGGTGGCCGCCGTGATGCCGTAGCGCGCCGCGAGCTGGCGGTTCACCTGCACGTTCACGGAGAGGCCGTCGGTGTTCAGGTCGCTCGTGACGTCGGCGATCGACGGAATCTGCCTCATGCGCGCGACGAGCGCGGGCACGTATTGCTCGAAGGCGTCCTGGCTCGGGCCGCGCAGCACGAAGTTGTACTGGTTGCGCGAGACCGTGGTGTCGAGCGTGAGATCCTGCTCGGGCTGCAGATAGAGGCGGATGCCCGCTACCTTCGCCACCGACTGCTGGATGCGCCGCGCGATTTCCTCGGCGGTCTCGGAGCGGTCGTCGTGCGGCTTCAGGTTGATGAGGAAGCGCCCGTTGTTGAGCGTGTTGTTGATGCCGTCGATGCCCACGTACGAGGTCAGCGAAACGACATCGGGGTCCTTGAGAATTTCCTCGGCGAGTGCCGACTGGCGCCGCACCATCGCCTGGTACGAGACCGAGTTGTCGGCCACGCTGATCGCCTGGATCACGCCCACGTCCTGCACGGGAAAGAGGCCCTTGGGGATCACCACGTAGAGCAGCCCGGTGAGCGCAACGGTCAGCACGGCCACGACGAGCGTGAGCGTCTGGTGGTCGAGCACCCAGCGCAGGCCGCGCTCGTAGGCGTTGAGCGTTTTGTTGAAGAGGCCTTCGCTGATGCGCTCGAAGCGGCTCGGATGCCGCTCGGCCTGGGCGCGCAGGATGCGCGCGCACATCATGGGCACGACCGTGAGCGAGACCACCGCCGAGAGCACGATGGTGACCGCGAGCGTGACCGCGAATTCGCTGAAGAGCCGCCCGATCACGCCGCCCATGAAGAGCAGCGGAATCAGCACCGCGATCAGCGAGATCGTGAGCGAGAGGATGGTGAAACCGATCTGCCCCGCGCCCTTGAGCGCTGCCTCCAGCGGTTTGTCGCCTTCCTCCAGATAGCGCACGATGTTCTCGATCATCACGATCGAGTCGTCGACCACGAAGCCGGTGGCGATGATGAGCGCCATCAGCGAGAGATTGTCGATCGAGTAGCCGAGCTCGTACATGAGCGCGAGCGTGCCGATCAACGAGACCGGCACCGAAATGCTCGGGATGATCGTGGCGGGCAGATTGCGCAGGAATACGAAGATCACGGCTACCACCAGCGCCACGGCGAGCACGAGCTCGAACGCCGCGTCGCTGACCGAGGACTGGATCACGCCCACGCTGTTGGAGACCACCGTGACCTTCATGCCGGCCGGCAGCGTGGCTTCGAGCTGCGGGAGCTGGCGCATGATCTGGTTGACCGTGGCGATCACGTTCGCGCCTGGCTGGCGCTGCACGTTCAGCACGATCGCGGGCGCTTTGTTGTACCAGGCGCCGCGCTCGACATCCTGGGCCGCCGTGGACACGCGCGCGACGTCGCGCATGAACACGGGCGAGCCGTTCTGGTAGGCGATGACCGTGTCTTCGTAGTCCTTCGGGTCCGAGATCTGGTCGTTCGAGTTGATCGTGTAGTCGAGCTCGGGGCCGTCGAAGTTGCCCTTCGGCGCGCTGATGTTCACGTTGGCGAGCAGCGTGCGCAGATCGTCGAGATTGAGGCCGTAGGCGGCGAGCTTCTGCGGGTCGGCTTCCACGCGCACGGCGGGCACGTTGCCGCCCGCGGTGCTCACGAGACCCACGCCCGGCACTTCGGAGATCTTGGTCGCGAGCCGGTTGTTGGCGGCGTCCTGCAACTGCGTGAGCGACATCGACTTCGAGGTCACCGCGAGCGTGAGAATGGGCTGGTCGGCCGGATTGACCTTGGCGTAGGTCGGCGGCGCGGGCAGGCCGCTCGGCAGATAGCTGTTGGCCGCGTTGATGGCCTGCTGCACGTTCTGCTCGGCCACGTCGAGGTTCAGCGAGAGATCGAACTGCAGCGTGATGACCGAGGCGCCCTCGGAACTGTACGAGACCATCTGCTGCAGGCCCGGTATTTCGCCGAGCTGCACTTCGAGCGGCGCCGTGACCGTGGTGGCCATGACGTTCGGGCTCGCGCCGGGGTAGAAGGTCTGCACCTGGATGGTCGGGTAGTCGACCGAAGGCAGCGACGACACCGGCAGGAACTTCATCGCCACGAGGCCGACCAGCACCATCGCGATCATCAGCAACGAAGTCGCGACGGGCCGCAGAATGAAGAGACGCGAAATATTCATCGGCGCGGGGGCGGTGGATCAGGACGCTTGCGAGGCCGCGGGCTGCGGGGCGGGTGCACTCGCGGCGCTCGCACCGGAGGCGGGCGGCAGCGGCCTTGCCTGCGCGCGCGAGGCGTTGCCCATGCGGGCCGCGCTCGCGCCGTGAGCGCCGCTGGCTGCGCTAGCCGTGCCAGCATTCGCGGCGGCGGGCTGGATCTTCGCGCCGTCGTTGAGGCGGTCGAGCCCGTCGGTCACCACGCGCTGACCCGCCGTGAGGCCCGCGGTAATCACAGTATGCTGGCCGTCGCTCGGGCCCAGCGTGACCTTGTGGACGGACACCGTGTCATCGGCGTTCACGAGGTACACGTAGTCGCCGGGCGCGCCCGTTTGCACCGCGGGCGTGGGCACGAGCACGGCGTTCTCCATCGTGTCCACGAGCAGTTGGACGTTCACGAACTCGTTGGGGAACAGCGCCTCGTCGTCGTTGGGCACGCTCGCGCGCAGCGTGACCGTGCCGGTGGCCGTGGCCATCTGGTTGCTGATCGCGTAGAGCGTGCCGGTGGCGAGCTGTTTGGTGTTGTCGCTGCTGAAGATCGTGACCGGCAGCTTCGCGCCCGCGTTGACGCGTTGCAGCACGTCCGAGAGCGAATTCTGCGGCACCGTGAACTGCACCGTGGTGGGCTTCATCTGCGTGATGACGGCGATGCCGGTGGAGCTCGACGCGGTCACGTAGTTGCCCGGATCGACGAGGCGCAGGCCCACGCGCCCGGACACCGGCGCGGTGATGTGGCAGTAGATGAGGTCGAGCTCGAACTGCTTGATGTTGGCGATATCGGACTTCACGGCAGCCTGATCCTGGGCGACGAGGAACTTCTGGTCGGTATAGGTTTGCTCGGCGATCGACTTCTTTTCATTGAGCTGGGTGTAGCGCACGAGGTCGGCCTGCGCCTGCGCGAGCGAGGCGCGGTCCTTGGCGAGCTGCGCCTCGGCCTGCTCCTTGCTGATCTCGTACTGGCGCGGATCGATCTGCGCGAGGAACTGGCCTTTCACGACGTCCTGGCCTTCGCGGTAGCCGACTTCGGTGAGGTAGCCGCTCAGTTGCGGCAGCACCGTGACGGTGGCGACCGGCGTGACCGTGCCGAGCGCGTCGAGCGTCACCGGCATTGCGCCGAGCGTGGCGGGCGCAACGGTCACGACCTGGGGCGCCGCGCCGCGCACGGGCTTCTTGCCGCGCAGCACATGCACGACCACGAGCACGATCAGCAGCAGCACGATCAGCAAGAGGATCCAGCGCCCGCGCCGCTTGCGCGGCGGCGGGGCATCGGCGGCTCGCGGCGCCGGAACCGGCGGCCTGGGCGGTGGCGGCGATGGTGGGGACGGCGGGGCGGAGGGGTGGTCGGGCGTGTCGCTCATGCCAGTCTCCCGGAGGTGCCGACGATAAGTCCGGCGCGCGTGCTCGCGCGGTTGCGGGGGCCATGTGCGGAACACTGCGGCTGGGCCGCCTGGGCGCCGTGCCGGTTGACGTCGGTTCGCATACGCATACTCGTGGGGTTGTTGTTTGTCGCCGAAGCGATCAGGCTGCCAGGGCCGGACCAGGAACGCCGGAAACTTGCAGTCTAACCAACTCGCGCGCTAATTTCGAAACGTCAGGTAGTTGAAAGATTTTGCTGCGTTACAGGGGGACGGTTTTCGTCATCTGGCGTGACAAATAGTGGGCTCGCGCGCGGTATCGGTAAGCCATGGAAAACGATTGCAACCGGGCCGTGCTGCACGCTACCCGGCAATCCTTGCAAAAAGCTTTCCCCTGGCGCGAAGCTCTGCGCTAACGCAATGGCGGCAATGCCGGGCTCGCGATGGGTGCGCTTGCGCGGGGGATCGGCAGCGCGTCGCGCACCGGCCGGCGTGCCGGTACGCTCATGCAGGCGGATGAGGGCGTCGGCTTTGATTTGCTGCGCGCGACGACGCGGCGTGAAAGGGGGGGGCGCGGGCAGGCATGTGCGGCCTCAAGAGCCGGACCTCGACCCGCGCTGGGCGGGATGGGCGAATCGATTGGGTATCCTGAGCAATTCCTCGTGTCAGGCCACGGCGATCAACCCGCCGTTCCCGCATACGCCGCCCTCAACGCGGCGACGTCGAATTTCGTCATCGACATCATCGCTTTGGCCACGCGATCGGCCTTGACCGGATCGGAATCGGCCATCATGCGCATGAGATCGTCGGGAACGATCTGCCATGCAATGCCGAAGCGGTCTTTGAGCCAGCCGCATTCGAGCGGCGCGCCGCCGCCTGCGAGCAGCGCGCTCCAGTAACGGTCGAGCTCGGCCTGATCGGCGCAATCGACCATCAGCGAGATCGAGAGATTGAATGCTTCGGGCTGCCCGGAACTCATCGCGAAGAAGGTCTGCCCGAAGAGCTCGAACTCGACGACCTTGGTGGCGCCGGCGCTCGGCACCGGGGTGACGCGGACGATGCGCGAGTCCGGAAAGATGTTCGTGTAGAAAGCCGCGGCTTCTTCGGCTTGCGTGGAGTACCAGAGAAAAGGCGTGATCTTTTGAATTGCCATGACTTACCTCCTGTTGGTGTCGGGCTGATGCGCGCGAGCCCCAGGCTGCGCGGGCTGCCCTCGATACGACGCACGAAGACTACCAAAATAGACACGGCGCGAAGAAAAATCCTGCCTTGTTACGAAATCCGGCGCTATGGGTGTGACCCCGATTGGGACTCAATCGTCGCGGCGCGATGGTGCGGGAGGACTTCCACGAGTTCGCCCGCGCGCAGATGGGCCGCGACGTCGTAGGCCGGAATCTGGATGAGCCCGAGTCCCGCGAGACAGCACGCGATATAGGCCTCGGCATTGTTGACCGTCACGCGGCCGCGGGTCTCGATCGTCCGGACCGTATCGCCATCGACCCATTTCACGGGGCAGACCATCCTCATCAACGGCGGATACACCACGAAGTAGGGGGGGGCCGCCGGGATCCGCTTGCAGGTCCGCATGCTATTCTGCAGGCTCATTTCGCATCGATAGCGCCCGGCCGGTTCACCATGAAGATCATTCGCAGCAAGACGTTCACTGCCACGCGTCCCTGGGGCGCGCTCGACATTTGCAACATGCGCGGCATTACGACGAGGCTGCACTGGACCGATCAGCCTTATCGATGGCATGTCAACGACGGCGAAGAAGTCTTTGCCGTACTCGACGGTCAGGTTGAAATGCGCTACCGCGAAGCGGGCGTCGAGCAATCGGTGCTGCTGGAGACCGGGGACATCTTTTACGCATCGGTTGGGACCGAGCACGTGGCTCACCCGCGCGGAGAAGCGCGCATTCTCGTAGTGGAAACAGAGGGCAGTGAGTAGGCCCGGCACTCAGCTCTGCATCTGCGTTGCCGCTTCTTCCAGGCAGGTCTTCAAAAGCGCCGCCGCCGGCGTGCTCTCGTTCGCGCGCAGCCAGGTCATGCCGACCGAACCCATGACGCCGCCGAGCGTGAGCGGCAGAATCCGCAGCGCGCCGGCTTCCTCATAGTGCTGCGCCAGCGACTTCGGCAACAGGCCGAGCGTCGCATAAGACTGCAGCAGCGCCACATTCGCCGCGATCACGACCGATTCGACCATATTGTCGGGCGCGCGCACGCCGTGGGTCGCGAGCACCGAGAGCAGGCGCTGATACATCGGCGCACTCGCGGTGGGCACGATCCACGCATAGCCTTCTAGATCGATCCACCTGAGCCGCTTGCGTTGCGCGAGCGCGTGATGGCGCGCGGCCACGATCACGATCGGGTCGTCGAATAGCGGCTGATGCAGCAGGTCGGCGTCGAGCGGCGCGAGCGGCACGCGTCCGACGATCAGGTCGAGCCGCCCCGCGCGCAGATCGGGAATCAGCGTATCGAGCGTGCCTTCATGCAGGCTCACGGTGGCCGAGGGCAGATATTGCTTGAACCGCGTGATCGCGCGCGGGATCAGCACCGGCGCGGCGACGGAGAGCACGCCAACCTCCACGCGCCCGCCCGTGCCGTTCGACATGGCTTGCAATTCCACGCTTGCGCGCTGCGCGTGCGCGAGCAGTTCGCGTGCGTGCCGGATCAGGCACTCGCCATAGGGCGTGGGCCTGATATGGCGTCCGTCGCGCGCGAACAGCGCGGCGCCGACGCCTTTCTCCATCTCGGCGATCATCTTCGACACGGCCGGCTGCGTGACGTGCATCGCGGCGGCGACCTTGCCCACGGTGCGCAGGTCCGCGAGCGCCACCAGCAGATGCAGATGGCGCAGCTTCATCTGGCGCGCAAAGTACTGGTCGATGCCTGACATGAGGAAAAGAGGAAAAGATAACGAAAAGGTTATGAGTCGCCGTCAATATCTCACTGGACGCTGAAAAAGTAAAACCCGACAATCCGCTGAAACAATTCGCGCGCATGCGGCCACGTTCCCCGCCCATGCGCAGCCGGCGCCGTGCGGCGGCGCCTAAGGAGACAGGGGACACGATGGCCGCAAAGGCCACGCCAGTCGGAGGAGAATCCCAGATGCCGCTCGCCAGCTCGCAGCGTCGCGCCATTGTTTCCGCGATCATCGGCAATGCATTCGAATGGTATGACTTCGTCGTATTCGGCTTTCTCTCCGTGGTCATTGCGCGCCACTTCTTCCCGAGCACGAGTCCCACGGTTTCGCTGCTGCTGACCACGGCCACGTTCGGCAGCGCCTTTCTCGTGCGCCCGATCGGCGGCATTCTGCTCGGTCTCTATGCCGACCGGCGCGGCCGCAAGGCGGCGCTCTCGATGGTGATCCTGATGATGACGATCTCGTCGGCGGCGATGGCGTTCACGCCCGACTATCAGAGCATCGGCATGGCCGCGCCCATCGTCGTGGTGCTCGCGCGGCTCTTGCAGGGGCTCTCCGCCGGCGGCGAATTCGGCAGCGCGACGTCGATGTTGATCGAATACGCGCCCGCGAACCGGCGCGGCTTCTATGGCAGCTGGCAGAACTTCGGCCAGTTTCTCGCCGCCGTCGTGGCGGCCCTCATGGGCGTGCTGGTCACGCGTTATTTGCCGGGCAGCGCGCTCGATAGCTGGGGCTGGCGCATTCCATTTTTGTTCGGAGTGCTGATCGGGCCGGTGGGCTTCTATATCCGCACGCGTCTCGACGAAGCGCCGGCCTATGTGCATGCGCTGGACGAGACGCCGCGCTCGGCGGGATCCATGCTCGCGCTGGTATGGCGCGAGCATCGGGCGGCGTTGTGGATCGCGTTCGGTCTCGTGGTCGCCAGCTCGGTTGCGCAATACGTGCTCAACGTGTATTTGCCCGTCTATTCCGTGCAGCAGCTCAAGCTGCCGGTCTCCGCGCCGTTCACGGTGCTCATTCTCACGGGCTCGCTGCGCATGCTGCTGATACCGCTGTTCGGGCTGCTTTCGGACCGCGTGGGCCGCAAGCCTGTGCTCGGCGTGGCGATGGCGCTTTACGTGCTGACGATTTATCCGCTGTTCGTCTGGCTCGTCGCGGCGCCGAGTCTCCCGCGCCTGTTCGCGACCGAGATTGTGTTCGCGGTACTGATGGCCGCGGCGCTCGGCCCGGCCTCCACGGCGCTCGCCGAGTTGTTCCCGACGCAAGTGCGCGCTACGGGCCTGTCGATCTCGTACAACCTCGCCACGACGCTCTTCGGCGGCTTCTCGCCGTTCCTCGTGACCTGGCTCATCGACGTGACCGGCGACCGCATGATGCCCGCCTACTTCGTGACCGCGGCGATGGTGGTGGGCCTGATCGCGCTGTGGCCGATGCGCGAGGGCGCGACCCGCGCGCCGGCCGAAGGCCTCGACGCGCGCAAGGAACTGCCGCTTTCCCGCTAACCGTTTTTCATCCGCAGCCGAGCCCGTCATGTCGTCGATTCGCAATGTCCTCTTCATCATGTGCGATCAGTTGCGCGCCGATCATCTCGCGTGCTATGGCCACCCCTATCTGGCGACGCCCAATATCGACCGCCTCGCGCAGCGCGGCGTGCGCTTCGATCGCGCGTTCGTGCAGTCGGGCGTGTGCGGTCCGTCGCGCATGTCGTTCTATACGGGCCGCTATGTGTCGAGCCACGGCGCGACCTGGAACCGCGTGCCGCTCGCCACCGGCGAGCTCACGCTGGGCGAATACCTCAAGCATGCGCAGCGGCGTCTCGCGCTCGTGGGCAAGACCCATGTGATGCCCGACCACGAAGGGCTCGCGCGCCTGCAGATCGACGGCGACAGCGAGCTGGGCGCGCTGCTGCGCGAAGGCCATTTCACGCTGGTCGACCGCTACGACGGCCACCATGCCGAGCCGCACGGCGGCTACGCGGGCTATCTGCGCGAGCGCGGTTACCAGAGCGACGACCCGTGGACCGACTTCGTGATCTCGGCGCAGGACGAGCGCGGCGAGATCGTGAGCGGCTGGCAGATGCGCAACGCGCATCTGCCAGCGCGCGTGCGCGAAGCCGATTCGGAGACCGCGTATACGGCCGATCAGGCGATCCGCTTCATCGAAGGGCAGCGCGACGCGCCGTGGGTGCTCCATCTCTCGTTCGTGAAGCCGCATTGGCCGTATATGGCGCCGGCGCCGTATCACACCCTCTATACGATCGATCAATGCCTGCCGGTGCAGCGCCACGCGGCCGAGCGCGAGACGCAGCATGCCGTGGTGGGCGCCTACCGGCAGCAGGAGGAGTGCCGCAACTTCATGCGCGACGAGGTGATCCGCAAGGTGCGGCCCGTCTACCAGGGCCTGATCGGCCAGCTCGACGATCATCTGGGCCGGCTCTGGGAGACGCTCGAGAAGCTCGGCCGCTGGCAGGATACGCTGATCGTCTTCACCGCCGATCACGGCGATTTTCTCGGCGATCACTGGCTCGGCGAAAAGGAGCTGTTTTACGATACCGTGCAGCGCGTGCCCTATATCGTCTACGATCCCTCGCCCGAGGCGGATGGTTCGCGCGGCACCTGCAACAGCCAGTTCGTCGAAGCCATCGACACCGTGCCGACGATGCTCGAAGGTCTGGGCCTGCCGCTCGCGGAGCATCGGCTCGAAGGGCGCTCGCTGCTCGCGCTCACGCGTGATCAGGGATCCGAAATTTCGTGGCGCGATGCGGTGTTCTCGGAACTCGACTACAGCTACCGCGAGGCGCGCCTGCTGCTCGGACGCCGCCCTGACGCGTGCCGCGCATGGATGGTGCGCACGGCGCAATGGAAGTACGTCCACTGGCAGGACGACGCGCCGCAACTCTTCGATCTGCTGAACGATCCCGAGGAGTTTTTCGATCTCGGCCGCGAGAGCGCGTACGAAAGCGTACGCGAGCAGATGCGCATGCGTTTGTTCGACTGGTTCTGCGGGCTGCACCGGCGCACGACGGTGTCGAACGAGGATGTCGAGCGCGGCACGCATCAGTACAAGAACGCCGGGGTGTTCTACGGGGTGTGGTGATTCGTTGCGGACTTATGGGCGCTCAGGCCGTCCGCGGTTGCGCGCGACGTATGCTTACGTTCGATCGCCCGATTCGACATCGGCACGGCCATGTGCGTGGCCGAGCGTTTCTTCGGGCCGATATTCGCTGGGCGGCGCGCCCAATTCACGCCGGAACATGTCGCTGAAGCTGCTGGGCAGATAGCCGAGCTCGCGCGCGACGGCGCTCACTGACTGGCCTTCGGCGAGCCGTGACACCGCAATGGCGAGCTGTACCTGGCGCCGCCATTGTGCGAAACCCACGCCCAGCTCGCGCGTAAAGAGGCGCGCGAGCGTGCGCACGCTCGCGCCTACCGATGCGGCGTGCTGCTCGAAGGCGATCTCGTTCGACGGATTGTCGATCACGGCGCGGCAGAGCATGGCGAGGCGCCGGTCGGCGGCGCCGTCGTTTGTGCCTGACGCACTCGACGAGCCCGAAGCATCGGGCAGCGGGATGCGCAGCGACGAGCGCTTCGCGTGCGCGAGTTCCATCGCCGCGAGTTGCGAGGCCGCGGCGAGCCAGGCCTCGCTGCGTTCTTGCTCGCGTTCGGCCATGGTCTTGATGAGCTCGCGCAGCAAGCCATCGATCTGGAAGACTTCGCATTGCTGGCTCAGATGGCCCACGTCGCGCTCGTGGAGATAGAGATTGCGCATTTCGACGGCGCTCATCATGTGAATCGCGTGAGGCGTGCCGGGCGGCAGCCAGACGGCGCGTTGCGGCGGCACGACCAGCGCCTCGCGGCCAGCCTCGACCCACATGACGCCCGAAACGGCATAGAGCACCTGCGCCCAGGTATGCGAATGCGGCTCGATGTGATGACCGCGCGGGTAGTGGCGGGCGAGGGCGCGGGAAAGACCGGGGGCGTCGTTCAGGGGCGGCGGGGCGGCTTGGGGCATGAGGAGCGCGGAGGCGGTGCGGGTGGGCGAGGTCTTGAGGCCGGTTCGAAAAACCTTAAAAGGGATGTTAAGGCGCGGGCGTGAGAAACGTCCAGCGGCGTGTCCGCCGCCATTCGGCGAGACGATTGAATCCCGGTTCCGCCGAAGCCGCGAAGCCAGCATGATGGATTTAAGTTTCGCTTAACGATGCCCGCCTATATTGCAATCGCCGCAGCGACTGCGCCGGATTGACCCGTACGCGGCCCGACTGCCGAAGCGCAGGACGATACAGGCGTCGAAGCAGTGAAATGGGTGCGCAACGCACCGCCGCATCGCTCACGGAGGGCGAAATGAAACGCGCTGCCGAATCGCAATCGGGGTTCACGGAAGAGGGCGACCGCGATCGTCCATTAACGCCCAATGCGCGGCCCAGGTCCCGAGGGACTCCCTGGGTCCTCATTCTCGTGCTTCCCGCGTTGGTCGTCGCACTGGTTATCGGGCTTGAGATTTTCGGTCTGCTTGTGCGATTGTTCGGCGCCTGATTTCAACTTGTTTCTCCGACGACCGGCCGGCACAGCGGGAGCCCCGAGGTCGTCAGCCGAAGTGCGGAGCCTGTGATGAACGCCATGCTCGATAAACCCGTCGATCCCCAGCGTCGCATCTGGTTGATTGCCACCTCGACGGCAGGCGGGATCGCCGGCGTCGCGACGCTCATTCCGTTTATCGACTCGTTTGCGCCGCCCGCGAGCGCCAGGGCTGCCGGCGCGCCCGTGCATGCGGACCTGACGAACCTCGTGCCCGGTTCGATGACGACCGTCGCGTGGCGCGGCAAGCCGGTCTTCATCGTCAATCGCACACCGGAGATGCTGGCTGCCGTGGTAAAGGCCGATCCGATGGTTGCCGATCCTCACACCGAGCATCCGTTTTCCATGCCGCTGCCGGCCTATTGCCGCAACGAATACCGGTCGCGGCCGGATCACTCCAATTTTCTCGTGGTGATTGGCGTATGCACGCATCTGGGTTGCACGCCGGTTCCCCGCTTCCAGGCCGGAGCGCAGCCGAATCTTCCCGATGACTGGCCCGGCGGTTTTCTCTGTCCCTGCCATGGCTCCACGTACGACCTGGCCGGACGCGTCTTCAAAGACAAGCCCGCACCGCAGAATCTCGACGTGCCCCGGTTCATGTTCATGTCGTCCACGCACGTTGTCATCGGACAGGACGAGCACGCGCAAAGCTGAACAGGCTGGTCATGCCCGCGTGGCCGATACCCGCCCGTCCCCCAAAATCGACGCATTCTTCACGATTCGTGTGCCGAGTATTCACGGATTGCTTGTCTATTGCCGAAATGTCTTGCGGGATACTAGCTTTCGATTTCCTGCGGACCCCACACGACAAGATACGCAGAAGCCTCGAATAAAGGAGACGCCTTGGGCAATAACCGATCGAGCCGGCGCGACATGCCGCTCACCCTGATCAGTCTGACGATCATCTTCCTGTCGGTGGGAGGGCTGGCCGCCTTTCCCGCACAATCGATTGCCGGCGCGGAGCAGGTTCTGTACTGGTGCACCACGATCTTTGCGTCGCCGGTGCTGCTATTTGCGTTTCTGGCTTCGCTATTCGTGATCGGACTGGCTTTCAGCAAATACGGCAAGATCCGGCTGGGCGAGGGCGCGCCCGACTATTCGACGCTCTCCTGGATCTTCATGTTCATCCTTTCCGGTCTGGGGTCCTCGTCGTTGTATTGGGGCTTTCTGGACTGGGCTTACTACTACCAGACGCCGGGATTGAACCTGACGCCTGAATCGCAGCAGGCGCTCAAATTCAGCGTCGCCTATTCGTTCTTCCATTCGGGATTGAGCGCCTGGGCGATCTATGCAGTGGGCGCGGTGGCGATGTGCTATCACTTCCACGTGCGCAAGAACAAGGGGCTGGGCCTCGCTTCCGTGATCGAGGCGGTGACGGGCTGCCGCGCGAACGGTCCGGTCGGACGATTGATCGACCTGCTGTTCATGCTCTGCATGTTCGGAGCACTAACCATTTCGCTGGTGCTCACCGCCACGACGTTCTCGCGACTGCTGGCCACGCTGACCGGCATTCCCGACACGTTTGCGACCCAGGTGATCATCATTCTCGCGGTGTCGGTGCTGTTCACGCTCAGCTCGTGGGTGGGCATGGACGGCGGCATGAAGCGGCTCAGCCATATGGTGTGCTGGGGCGTCGTGGCGTTGACGCTTTACATCTATCTGGTTGGCCCGACCCAGTTCATCACGAGCAATACGCTTTCGAGCCTGGGCCTGATGTTGACCAACTTCGTCGACATGAGCTTGTTCACCGACCCCATGGGCAACGGCAAATTCACGCGCGAGTGGACGGTGTTCTACTGGCTGTGGTGGATCTCCTATGCACCGGGCGTGGCGCTGTTCGTGACGCGCGTGTCGCGCGGACGCACCATTCGCGAAGTCATCATGGCGATGCTGGTGGGCGGCTGCGTGGGCGTGTGGTTCGTATTCGGCGTGCTGGAGAACTACAGCCTGCACAATTTCATGACGGGCGTCGTCAACGTGCCCGGCGTGCTGAGCCACCAGGGCGGCGAACTGGCGATCAGCATGCTGCTCGACCAGTTGCCGGCGGGCCGCATCGTGATGACCTTCTTCCTCTTCGTGATGGCGATCTTCCTCGCGGCGCACATGGATGCGGTGGGCTACGCGGTGTCGGCCACCTGCACCCGCGATCTGGCCGAGGGCGAAGACCCGGCGCCGAGCGACCGCCTGTTCTGGTGCATCATGCTCACGCTGGTGCCGCTCGCGATGATCTTTTCCAGGGCGCCGCTCAATACGATGAAGACGGCGGTGATCGTGACGGCCATTCCGTTCCTCGTGGTCCTGCTGCTCAAGGCGTATGGCCTGCTCAAGTGGCTGCGCGAGGACTATGGCCATGTTCCGGGGCATCTGATCGAAGAGCGTCACAGTCCGGCGGACACGGTGACGGCCAACAAGCAGCCGGTCGCCTGAGCGAGGAAGAGACGATGCAAAAGCCCTACCCGCTCAGCGACGAAATGCGCGAGTTCGTGGCGACGAGCGCACGCTTTGGCGCCGCGGACGACAGTGTGCAAGCCATGCGCGACGCTTACGATGCGCTGTGCCGGCACTTCACGCCCGCGCGCGATGCGCGCCTCGCCATCGAAGACCATGTGATCAGCGAGCCTGGCCGGCACATTCCGGTTCGCCTCTATCGTCCGGTGGGCGAAGCGCCCGCGCAGGGCTGGCCGTGCGTGCTGTATCTGCACGGTGGCGGCTGGGTGGTGGGCGGCCTCGATTCGCACGAGTTCATCACCGCGCCGATGGCGCGCGATTTGTCCGCCGTGGTGGTGGCGGTCGATTACCGCCTCGCGCCCGAGCACGTGTTTCCGGCGGCGTTCGACGACTGCCTCGCGGCATGGCGGCATCTCCAGGCGCAGGGCGATGCCTGGGGAATCGATACGTCGCGCGTGGTGCTGGCCGGTGACAGCGCGGGTGGCAATCTGGCGGCGGCATTGTCTCTGGAAATTGCGAAGCGCGGCGGGGCAGCGCCGCGCGGACAGGCGCTGATTTACCCGGGCCTGGGCACGGATCACAGCCTGGCGTCCTTCCGTGACAATACCGACGCGCCGTTGCTGAGCACGGCCGATGTCGAATATTTCCTGCGTGTCTACGCGCCCGATCCCGCGAGCCACGACGACCCGCGCCTTGCGCCGCTGGCGGCGCCGTCCTTCGAAGGCCTGGCGCCGGCATTCGTGGCGGTCGCCGAGTTCGATCCGCTACGCGACGACGGAGAGTTGTACGTCGAGCGCCTGCGTGCCGCCGGCGTTCCCGCTCAGTTTCACCTTGGCCGCGGATTGCTGCATGGCTGCATGCGGGCAATGGGACGCTGCCCCGAGACCACCGGACTCTATGAGGCCTTTATCGCGGCGATAGCGGCAATGCTCGAAAGCCGGGCTGCGTAGGTCCAGTTGCGCCTCGGGGCCTTTGAACAGCGTTTCGCCATCGAATGGCTTTCCAGATAATTTCGCATTGGTTTCTATAAAAAGACGCGGAAAGCCATTCGAATGCGCCAGTGGGAGATTGGCGAGTTTTTCCACGGGTTCGATTGACCATCAGGGGCGTGACCGTTACGCTTGCCCGCTGATGGTTCCCGGCGACGGGATCAAAAGGGAACGCAGTGGAGGCCAGCGCCTCGAGTCTGCGGCTGCCCCCGCAACTGTGAGCGGCGAGTCCATGCCGAAATGCGCCACTGGGAAACCGGGAAGGCCGGCACCGGACGACGACCCGCGAGCCAGGAGACCTGCCATCGACCGAGGTCCAAGCAGCCGCAGCGGGCGGGGTGTCCCGATGCGCAAGCACCGCCTCGCGGTCGCCCGTTGCAAGGACAGCCCGACCTCAGGATCTGTCTCATGTCCACTGTTATCGCCAACGCATCCACACCGGGAGCGCTTCGCCGCCGCGTCGCCGGCATTTACCTCGTACTCGCGGCCTTCAATATCGGCGCCTGGATCTGGGCGTTCATTGCTTTTCACGCGCATCCGCTGCTGCTGGGCACCGGGCTGCTCGCCTACGGCTTCGGCCTGCGTCATGCCGTCGACGCCGACCATATCGCCGCCATCGACAACGTGACGCGCAAGCTGATGCAGGACGGCCAGCGCCCCGTTAGTGTGGGCTTTTTCTTCGCGCTCGGCCACTCCGCCGTGGTGCTGCTGGTCACCATCGCGGTCGCGGCGACGGCCGCCGCGCTGGAAAGCCGCGTCGAGGCCTGGAAGGACATCGGCGGCGTGCTCTCGACGAGCGTCTCCGCGCTGTTTCTGTTCCTCATCGCCGCGATGAACGTCATCATCCTGCGCGGCGTCTGGCGCGCGTTCGGCAAGGTACGCCGCGGCGAGCCCTACGACAACGACGACCTGGACCTGCTGCTGAACAGCCGCGGGCTGCTTTCGCGGATTTTCCGCCCGCTGTTCCGCTTCGTGTCGAAGCCGCTCTGGATGCTGCCGATCGGCTTCCTGTTCGGTCTCGGTTTCGACACCGCGACGGAGGTGAGCCTGCTCGGCATTTCGGCGAGCCAGGCCGCGCAGGGGCTCTCGATGGGCGTGGTGCTCGTGTTTCCCGTGCTGTTCGCGGCCGGCATGTCGCTGGTCGATACCACCGACGGCATCCTGATGCTCGGCGCCTATGACTGGGCCTTCGTGCGTCCGATTCGCAAGCTCTACTACAACCTCACCATTACGCTGGTCTCGGTGCTGGTCGCCGTGCTGATCGGTGGAATCGAAACGCTAGGACTCCTTGGCGATCAGCTGAGCCTGAAGGGTGCGTTCTGGGACGCCATCGGCTACCTCAACGATAACTTCAACGACCTCGGGTTCATCATCATCGGCGTGTTCATTCTGGCCTGGGTCGTTTCGTTTGTGATCTACCGGATCAAAGGCTACGACGAGTTGCCGGCTAATTCGGCGGCGCAGTAGTCCAGCAGACCGGATAAGGCTCGGCATGACGGCCGGGCTTAAAGCATCCTGCGCAATGCGTCGTTACGCGCAATCAACTGGTGCTTGATGACCGCGAGCACATGTATCACGACAGTCCCGCGAGAAGCCAAAGAACGCGTAGCCGCCTGGGACCATCAAGAAGCCGCTTGCGAGTTGCGCGGTCAAAAAATTACGCCTCCATTTCCCGCCGCTTTCGGATTAATCCCATATCGCGCGGTCTGTTCCTGCACAAGCATTGTCGTCCAGGGCATCGCCTAAAAAGACCCATTCCGCGACCCAGAAACCGGCGAGATACCGTCATATGCCGATAATCAATGTGCAATCCGATTGAGTATCGCACTGCATATCCTGGGAATCGAGATGAAATCGTTTCGCGGAGAAGGTCAAATCCGCATTGACGGGAAGCGGACCGCGCTCAGGGCAAAAGAAATGGCGGCATGGCTAAAGTTACGCCCGTTCGCTGGCTTGTCAGCGCCGATAGACATTACCGGGGATGGTTGGCAAGCGCGGATCAAGGGCCGCACAGGTATCGTGTTTTTTTCGGGGTACTGGGCGCGCGATACCGACAGGCATGGCCAAACTACTGGCGATCATATCGACTTGTGGAACGGGACAAGGTTGACATCGCCAGGTATCCAAGGACGAGTAAATACGTTCATGCGCTTTATCGTTGGCATACCTTCCGCGTGGTACTCTGACTTAGGAAAATCAAGGCAGATTCTCTTTTGGGAAATCAAGTGAAGCGCGTCGCCTGGTCTATCGCCTACCTGTGCATTGGCATGGTGCTGTCATGGCAATCGGCAATATGGGTTAGCCGATTGTCGCAGCGCTTTTTGTGGCCGTTAATCAATACCAGTTGGCACGATTGCTGGGATATCGAGCACTGCCAGGTGTCGGTGCTGGGCTATGTTTTTATCATCGCGTTTATTGCCGCGCCGAGCATGACGTGGGCGTTTGTCGGATTCAAACAGGCTAATGCCACTTCGTCGCGAAGCGCGATGGTGATCTTGCTTACGCTAGGTACGGTCGGTTTCTATCTGGTTTATTACGCCGCTGTGTGGCGTTGACTACGGGCCGAGTCTGCGTGGATAACTGAAACCGCGCTGCTCAATAAGAAACGCCCCTGCCGCTTGTGCGGCAGGGGCGTTAAATCAAGTCCTGCTCGTTATGCCGTCTGCAATCTTCGCGACGTGTTCCGGCTGAACGGCATCAATCATCGAGCAACGAAAGATCGCGCACGGCGCCCTTATCGGCCGACATCACGAGCTTGGCATAAGCCTTGAGCGCAGCCGACACCTTGCGCGGACGCGCCTTCACCGGCTTCCATCCCTTGGTGTTCTGCTCTTCGCGGCGGCGCGCGAGTTCCTCATCGGAGACGAGCACGTTGATCGTGCGATTCGGAATGTCGATGCGGATCTTGTCGCCGTCGCGCACGAGACCGATCGCGCCGCCGGCTGCCGCCTCTGGCGAGCAGTGGCCGATCGAGAGCCCCGACGTGCCGCCCGAGAAGCGCCCGTCGGTGAGCAGCGCGCAGGCCTTGCCGAGACCCTTCGACTTGATATAGCTCGTCGGGTAGAGCATTTCCTGCATGCCGGGGCCCCCCTTGGGGCCCTCGTAACGCACGATCACCACGTCGCCGGCCTTGACCTTGTCGGCGAGGATGTTCTCGACCGCCTCGTCCTGCGACTCGGTCACGTGCGCCGTGCCTTCGAACACGAGAATGCTTTCGTCCACGCCGGCCGTCTTCACCACGCAGCCGTCGAGCGCGATATTGCCCGTGAGCACCGCGAGGCCGCCTTCCTGCGAGAACGCATGCTCGTTCGAGCGGATGCAGCCTTCGGCGCGGTCGAGATCGAGGCTCGGCCAGCGCGTGTCCTGGCTGAACGCCACCTGCGTCGGGACTCCGGCGGGACCGGCCATATAGAACGTCCGCACTGCTTCGTCAGTGGTACGAACGATGTCCCACTGGTCCAGCGCGTGCTTGAGCGAGGGCGCGTGCACGGTCGGCACGTCGGTGTGCAGCTTGCCCGCGCGCTCGAGCTCGCCGAGGATCGCCATGATGCCGCCCGCGCGATGCACGTCTTCGATGTGGTACTTGTTGGTGTTGGGCGCCACCTTGCAGAGCTGCGGCACGACGCGCGAGAGGCGGTCGATGTCGCTCATGGTGAACTCGATGCCGGCTTCCTGCGCGATGGCCAGCAGGTGCAGGATGGTGTTGGTCGAGCCGCCCATGGCGATGTCGAGCGTCATGGCGTTCTCGAACGCCTTGAAGCCCACCGAGCGCGGCAGCACGCGTTCGTCTTCCTGCTCGTAGTACTGGCGCGCGAGCTCGACGATGCGGCGTCCGGCGCGCTTGAAAAGCTGTTCGCGGTCCGCGTGCGTGGCCACCACGGTGCCGTTGCCGGGCAGCGAGAGGCCCAGCGCTTCGGTCAGGCAGTTCATCGAGTTGGCCGTGAACATGCCCGAGCACGAGCCGCAGGTCGGGCAGGCGGAGCGCTCCACTTCGGCCACTTCGGCGTCGGAATACTTGCTGTCCGCGGCGATCACCATGGCGTCGATCAGGTCGAGCTTCTTGACCTCGATGGCCTTGGTGACGGGGTTGGCGAGACGCGTCTTGCCGGCTTCCATCGGGCCGCCGGAGACGAAGATCACGGGGATGTTCAGGCGCATCGCGGCCATCAGCATGCCGGGGGTGATCTTGTCGCAGTTCGAGATGCAGACCATGGCGTCGGCGCAGTGCGCGTTGACCATGTATTCGACCGAATCGGCGATGATGTCGCGGCTCGGCAGCGAATAGAGCATGCCGTCGTGGCCCATGGCGATGCCGTCGTCCACGGCGATGGTGTTGAATTCCTTGGCTACGCCGCCCGCGGCCTCGATCTCGCGCGCGACGAGCTGGCCGAGGTCCTTCAGGTGCACGTGGCCGGGCACGAACTGGGTGAACGAGTTGACCACGGCGATGATCGGCTTGGAAAAGTCTTCGTCTTTCATGCCGGTGGCGCGCCACAGGGAGCGCGCACCTGCCATGTTGCGGCCGGCGGTGGAGGTCTTGGAACGGTATGCGGGCATCGTGGGTGCTGGAGAGTGATTGCGAAAAAGGTGAGCGGGCCACGGGATTGAAGGCCCCTTGCGCGCCAGTGCGAACAACCTCTTGAGCTGCACTCTGGGCAAGCGGCAATTATCCCATATCGCCCGCAAGGGCGTGCCGGACACCGGTTTCGGGGCGCTTTGGCCGCCGATCTGGCCTGGTTCGGGGCCATCGTTACGCGAGCGGCGCCGCGCGCTTTCGCGATCATCGATCAATAAAAAAACCGCACGCGGAGGGCGTGCGGTTCGTGCCGATCTTGCCGATGCGGGACCGAGGCAACGGGCCCGCACGCGCCATCAGAAGATGTTGCGCAGGCCGATCGCGACGCCGGTCTGGTTGTTGCGGCCCGGGAAGTCGGCCGTCGAGGCGCCCGTGGCGCGCGTGAAGTCGACCGTGCCGTAGACTTCGGTGCGCTTGGAGAGCGCGTATTCGGCCAGCACGACAGCCGAGTAGCGCACGCCGGTGCTCAGGGTCGAGCCGTCCGCGTTCAGCGCGTTGCTGGCGTGGTCGTAGTAGTAGGCGGCCGTCAGCGTGAGCGGCGAAGTCACTTGCCACACGGCGCCGGCGTAGAGGCCGTTGTCGATGCGGTTGGTCTTCGTCACCGGTGCCTGGAAGTTGAACGCCGGCGAGCCCGTTGCGCCCATGTACATGTCGACGATGCCGGTGTTGTCCTGGCCCCAGAGCCAGCCAGCCATCGCCTTGACCGGGCCGATCTGGTAGACCGCGCTCACGTTGACCACGCGGTACTTGTTGTTCGCGAGGTCGCTGTTCTGCTGGTAGCCGACGTCGAGCGAGGCCGGGCCGTAGGTGTACGCCGCCGTGAAGCCGTACATGTTGTTCGCGCCGGTGCTGCCCGCCACGCCGCCGAAGCTGTACATGCCTTCGACTTCCAGACCGCCGAAGTGGCCGTCGTACTTGACCGAGTTGTTCTCGCGCAGGCCGTAGCCGAGCGCGCCCGGCAGCCAGCTATCCTGGTCGAAGTTGCCGACGGTCAGCGGGTCGTACAGGTTGCCGAGCTGGTCGAACAGCGGCGTGTTCTGGCGGCCGAACGTGAGGGCGCCGTACTGGGCGCTCTGCAGGCCGACATACGCCATCCGGTTGAACAGCGTGTTCGAGCTGGCGAGCTGGCCGTTCCAGAGGTTGAAGCCGTTTTCGAGGCGGAACACAGCCGAGAGGCCGCCGCCCAGGTCTTCGGAGCCCTTCAGGCCCCAGCGGCTGCCCGTGATCGGGCCGACGCCCATCTGGACTTCGCTGTCGTTGTTGGCGTTGGCGTTCGTCAGGTAGCGGATGCTGGTGTCGACGATGCCGTACAGCGTGACGGAGCTTTGCGCGAATGCCGATTGCGCGGAAATGGCAAGCAGGGCGGCGCCGAGCGCCGCGGTGGTCTTCTTCATGTAATCCCCGTTTCTAGTTCGTTGACCTGCGCCGCACGGGTGCATGCGCAAGCGTCATTTCCTGATTTGCTGATACATCCAGGTGCGCAGGCGGAGTCCCGCGCAGGAAAGTGGCGATAATATTTCCAATAATTAAAACTTCTGCAATAAATTTATTATCCCGGTGTCGCACTGCTACAACATGGGCGGGCGCGCGCGGCGGCGGGTTTCCAGCCGGCCGATCGGCGAATCCATCAGCGAGTACCATGAACGGCGCCTGCATGGATTCCCGCTTTCGCCTCTTTTGCCGATGACTCGCCGATGAACGCTTCCCCGCTCCTGGTTCACGAAGACGGTCCCGAGGGCGTCTACACGCGCGGTACGGGCGAGGCGCGCGAATGGTGGCGCGTCTCGCTCTCGGAGCGCGTGAACATGTTTCGCATCGAGCACGGCCACGCGGATGTCGCCACGGGCGCGGTGGACATCGACACCGTGGTCGATCTCGACAACCTCGGGGCGAAGCTGCTGAAGTGGCGCCGCGAAGGCTTCGTCGCGCAAGCCGACCGCGAGGACGAGGCGCGGGCCGCCGAAGCGGGCAGCCGCTTCGCCGCCGAATTGCGGCGCGCCGCGGCGGCTGCGCAGGCGGCGCGCGAGGCTGGCGAGGCCAGAGAGGAAGCGCGGCCCGAGGGCGCGGCCGTGCAGACCGTCTGTATCGGCAAGGTGGCGATGCCGCTCGCGCAGGCGCGTTCGCTGGCCTCGCAGGCGCTCGTGCCGCGCCTCAACGACGCGTATCTCTTCACGGCCCGCACCGACGACATCGCCCTCGACATCGTCGAGAACCGCCGCGTGATGCTGATCGGCCACACGGGCTCGGGCAAGACCAGCTTCATCGAGCAGGTGGCCGCGCGCACGGGCCACGGCGTGCTGCGCGCGAACATGAACGGGCAGACCACCATCGGCGACTTCGTCGGGTTCTGGACCGTCAAGGGCGGCGAGACCGTGTGGGTGGACGGCGTGCTGCCCGTGGCGATGCGCGAGGGCCATTGGCTCATCATCGACGAGCTCGATTTCGCCGAGCCCGCCATTCTTGCCGTGCTGACCGCCGTGCTCGAGCCCAACGGCAAGCTGCTGCTCAAGGAGCGCGGCAACGAGATCGTGACGCCGCATCCTGCGTTTCGGCTGTTCGCCACGGCGAACGCGGTGGGGGCGATGAGCGCCTTCCGGCACCTGTATCAGGGCGCGAATCTGCTCAACGAGGCCTTTCTCGACCGCTGGCGCGTGTACTTGTTCGACTATCTGTCGAAAGATGAGGAAGCCGAAGTATTGCGCCGGACCTTGCCGCAACTCACGCCCGCGCTCGCGCAGACGTTGGCCGCCATTGCCGCCGATTGCCGCGCCGCGTTCGCGCGCGAGGACCTGGCGAGTGCGTTCTCCACGCGGCGTCTGATCGACTGGGCCGAGCTGATGCTGCGCACGGGCGACGCCGAGCGCGCCGCGGGCCCGTCGATCTACGCGAAAGTGAGCGCCGAGGACGCGGCGCTGATTCGCAGCATCATCCGTCATCACGCGGTCTTCGACGCCGATCCGGGCGCGGATGCGGCGGCGGGTGGGGCGCGCTAGAAGCGGACCGCCCGTCATGGATACCGCCCGGCTCGACGATCTCGAAGCGCGCCTCGGCAAGCTCGCGCGGGTGCTGACCGGCGAGCCGCGCCTCGCCGTGTCGATTGGCGCGGGCGGCCCGCGCGTGGAGCGTGGGCGCTTTGTGTTGCCTTCGCATGCCGCTGAATCCGCGCAGTCCGGGCAGTCCGCAGCACCATCCGGCGAATTCACCGAAGCCGACGAAGACTTGCTGACCGGCTATCTCGACCTGCTGGCGGCGCGCTGGCGTCATAGCGCACAGCCTCGGCTCGACGTTGCCGAAGCGGGCGTGACGGGGCGCATTGCGCAGGCCGTCGAGGACCGGCGCGTGCTCGCCCGGCTCGTGGCGGCTTATCCGGGCGCGCGCCGTTACGTCGAGCGGTTGCGCGCGCAGCTCGCGCGCGACGCGTCGCGGCGCTGGGGCACGCTCGCGTGGCGCGAGCGGCTCGTGTGGAGCATCGAGCGCGCGCTCTGGGGCGAGCCGCCGGGCGCGGGCGAGCGCGATGCGGCCTCGCTGGCGGCCGCGCTGCGCGTTCTGGAAGGCCCGAACGGGCCGCTCGCGGCGGCGCGCGCGAGCCGCTCGACCGGCGAGAGCGTGCGGGCCGCGCAGGCCATCGTCGCGGGCGTGCGCTCGCTCGCTTCGCGCGGCGCGAACAACATGATGCAGTCGGCGCGCCCGAGCGAAGCGCTTGACGACGAAACGCTCGCACGCGAACTCGACGACTTCGGCGCGCACGACGACACCGACTTTGCCTCGACGCTCGACGACGCCGATGCAAGCGCCGAGGCAGCGCGCCAGCCCGGCGCACTGGCGCTGGACGCGGCAAGCGAGGCACTCGGCGACGCCGCCTCGGTGCCCGGCGCCACGCTCTCCGACGCCGATGCCGCGCCGCCGCGCGCGGCCGCTGGCGAGGCGCCGTTCGCGAAGCCGGTCCGCTCGATCCCGCTCACCACGGCATTCGACGTCGTGACCGACCTCACCGGCAGCGGCGACGCCACGGCGTGGCGCAAGCTGCGCACGCTGGCGCGCGCGGAGACCGGCGCGCTCAAGGCGCATCTCGAACGCGTCCTGAAAGCCGACGAGCTCACGCACTGGAAGCGCGAGCAGGAGCGCGGCGAGATCGACCGCGCGGCGCTCGCGCGGCTTGCGACCTCGCGCGGCTATCGCACGCCGTTTCGCGTGGCCACGCACGCGAGCGGCCGCGATGCCGCCGTGACGCTGCTGCTCGACCTGAGCGGATCGATGGCGGGGCGCAAGATCGAGCTCGCGCGGCTGTGCGCGGCCGCGCTTGCCGACGCGCTCATGCAGCTCGGCTTCGACTGCGAAGTGCTCGGCTACAGCTCGGTCGAATGCCCGGAAATGCGCGCGCAATTCGAGCGCGCCCGCGCGGCGGGCACGGACTTGCGCCGCTACAACCGCTTCGTGGAGCGGCTCGATCTGCGCGTCTTCAAGCGTTTCGGCGCGGGCCGGTCAAACGATTCGTACGATGCAAGCGGCCTCGCGGCCATCGAGTGCGGCCACGAGAATCCCGATGGCGAGGCGCTCGCGTGGGCCGCCGCGCGGCTCATGGCGCGCAAGGCGCGGCGGCGCCTGCTTTTCGTGCTCTCGGACGGCTACCCGTCGACGAGCGACGGCGATCCCGCGGTCCTGCGCAGCGACCTGCACGCGCGCGTGGCCGAGGTGGGCGAGCAGGGCATCGAGCTCGTCGGCATCGGCATTCAGGACGATGCCGTCGAGGCGTTTTATCCGTACGCCGTGGTCGTGCGCAAGCTCCACGAACTACCCGCTGTGGCGTTCGCGACGCTGAGCCGGATGCTCGCGCGGCGCTCGCGTCGAGCTTGAGCGCGGCCGGCGCGTTTCTTGCCGCGGGCGCTCGCGTGTTATACCTTGTCTCACGTGAACAGACTCTAGCCACGGAATCGATACTTCGGTCATGCCAGCCCCCGACCCGAGGACCCGCGAAGATTACGACCGCCTCTACTACCGGCTCGATCTCGAGCCCGGCGCGAGCGCGGCCGAAATCAAGCACAACTACCGGCAGCTCGCCCAGATCTTCCATCCCGACAAGTGGCGGCATCCGACGCCCGCGTCGCTGCACTGGGCCTCCGAGCAATTCAAGAAGATCAAGGAAGCGCGCGAGGTGCTGGAGGACTACTGGTCCGTGCATCACGAGGCGCCGGCGAGCCGCGTGGTCCTGAGCGATGCGCAGCTCGGCCGCGAGCGCGAGCAACTGCGCGAACTGCAACGGCGCCGCGAGCATCTGCACGGCGAGCTAGACGCGTTGCAGAGCGCCAAGCTGCGTGGCCTCGCCGAGTTCGCGCGCATGCAGACCGAACGCGAGCGCCTGCTCGGCGAACTCGTGCGCCTGCGCGAGGAAGCCGTGCGCGAGCGCGCGAGTGCCGCCGCTCGGCGCGAGGAGGAGGCGCGGGCATTCGGCACGGCGCAGGCAGCCGGTTCCGCTGATCCTGTTTCCGGTGGTGCTGGCAACGGCAGTGGCAATGGCGCGGGCAACGGTGCTGGCAATGGTGCTGGCAACAGCGGCGGCAACGGTAACAACCACGGCGCGGGCCTCGCACCAGTCGAACGACACGCGTTGCGCGACTTCTTCTTCTCGCGTTTCGACGATCCCTCGCGCGGCTGGCTCATGAGATTGAGCGGCATCGTCGTGATGCTGATCGTGCTCTTTGTCGTGGCCCACAAGATCGTCTTCAGCGTATTCAGCGCAACGGGCTCGTGGCGCTGGCTCGGCGAAACCTTGCAATGGCTGCTGATTGCGGCGGGCGTGGTGCTGGTGGGCGGCTTCGCATGGGCGCAGCGCACCTTCTATCGGGCCGATCACGCGGGGATCGAGCACGGCATGCCGCTGCCCGCGCGCGAAACGTGGGAGCGCGTGAACGCGGCGCTGCGCGGCACGGGACGCCATGGCGCCGAATGGCGTATCGAAGCCGGCGAGTATCTGCCCCGCGACGCGGGCTTCGAACTGTGCGCAGTCCTGCGCTATTCGATGGCGCGGCCCGGCGAGCGCGCAGCGCATCAGGCCGTGACCTTCCGCTGCCATGCACGTGCCATGAGCGCGGGCGAGACGCGCATCGGCTGGAATTTTGGCGTGCGGGCGCCCGTGTGGTGGCTCCCGCCGGCGGCGAAGGCCGTGCGCGATTTGCGCAAAAGGATCGAGACGGATCTCGCGGCGCGCTTCTGAGCGCGCCGTTATTAATCCCTTATTACACGGCTGTAACGCCGCGGTTGCGTCATTGGCGCGCTGCCGTGAATTTGTTCAGAAGACCTGACGAAATACCCAATACAGCACGGCGGCCAGCGCGATCGAGGCGGGCAGCGTGAGCAGCCAGGCCAGCGCGAGATTGCGCACGGTCGACCACTGCAGGCCCGAGCCATTGGCGGCCATCGTGCCCGCCACGCCCGAGGCCAGCACGTGGGTGGTCGAGACGGGCAGGCCGTAGGCGTCGGCCATGCCGATGGTCAGCATGGCCACGGCTTCGGCGGAGGCGCCTTGCCCGTAGGTCAGATGCTGCTTGCCGATCTTTTCGCCCACGGTCACGACCACGCGCTTCCAGCCCACCATCGTCCCCAGCCCGAGCGCGATGGCCACGGCCACCTTGACCCACGTGGGGATGAACTTGGTGGCGTGGTCCATCTGCTTGCGAAACGCGTCCAGCGTGGCGGCGTCAGCGGCGGAGAAGGCGGGCGCATGCGCTTTCTCCATCAGCCGGATGGCCTCGGACGCGACGTACATGTTGTTGCGCACGTTGTCGACGATCACTTGCGGCACCTGCGCCATCGATCCCGAGAGGCCCACCTGGTCGCCGATGGTGTCGGTGAGCGCGCGCAGTGCGGGCAGCGTGGCGGGCCGCAACTGGTGCGTGCTTACGTAGGCTTCGACTTCGGCGCGCGGATTGTCGGGCGGGGCTTCGGGCGCGTAGTGCACCAGCGTGACCGAGGCCGCGCGCGCGGCGGCCACGAACGCATCGGTCTGCTCGGGCGTGACGGCCTTGTTGAGCGCATAGACGGTGGGCACGACGCCGATCAGGATCAGCATGATCAGCCCCATGCCTTTCTGGCCGTCGTTGGAGCCGTGCGCGAACGAGACGCCCGTGCAGGTGAGAATGAGCAGCGCGCGGATCCAGAGCGGCGGCGGCTCGTGCGCTTCGGGCTCGCGATAGAGGCGCGGCGCGCGCACGCAGAACTTCAGCGCGAGCAGCAGCAGCGCGGAGAGCACGAAGCCCACCACGGGCGAAAACAGCAGCGCCTTGCCGACGCCCAGCGCCTGGGTCCAGTCGACGCCGGAGGTGCCCGAGGGGCCGCTGAGCCACTGGTTCATGATGCCCACGCCGATGATCGAGCCCACCAGCGCATGCGAGCTCGACGAAGGCAGCCCGAGATACCAGGTGCCGAGATTCCAGAGGATGGCCGCGATCAGGAGTGCGAACACCATCGCGAAGCCCGCGTGGCTGCCCACTTGCAGGATCAGCTCGACGGGCAGCAGTTGCAGGATGCCGAACGCGACCGCGCCGCTCGAAACGAGCACGCCGAGAAAATTCCATGCACCCGACCAAATCACGGCGGTATGCGGGTCGAGCGAGTTCGTGTAGATGACCGTGGCGACGGCGTTGGCGGTGTCGTGAAAGCCGTTCACGAACTCGAAGCCGAGCGCGATGATGAGCGCGATGCCGAGCAGGACGAACGGCAGCGCGGAGCTTGTCTGCACCGGGCGCAGGTCGACGACGAGATGATCGATAACATAGACCGCGCCCGCGGCGATTACGAGAAGGAAGAGCGCGGCGGCGAAGCCGCGACGGCGCGATGGCGCCGTGCGCGGCGAGGATAAGGGAACGTCCGGCATGGATGTACGCTGATGGTTGGGCTCAGGAGCCTCACGCGCTGCACGATGAAACGCCATGTGCCGTGGCGCCGCGAGCGGCGGCGCCGAGGGCGGCGGCGCCGAGGGCGGCGGGCGCGTCGAGCGCGCCAGAACCGGGGCGGCTCGATCGAGACGTGTCAGTGTCGCACAATGGCCGAATCGCGGGAGCCCGAATGACGCCGTGTCGAGCTCTTTTCGATGCCGCGCGCCCGCGTGACGCGGGCGCGCGGTGATTTGCGTCGTATTGACGCGTAGAGGTGTGGCTGGATGTTCTCAGACGTGCGTTGCTTGGCCCGACCTGCGCGGCCCGACCTGCGCGGCGCGACCTGCGCGGCCCGACTAGAACAGCAACGCGATGCCCGCCATGCCGACGAACTGCGAGTGCGTGCTCGAAGGCGTGCTGTTCTGCGAGTCGCCCACCGCCGGGCTCGCCTCGACGATATCGCCCGCGCCGTTCGCGCCCAGCGTCTGGCCGCTCGCATGCTGATAGCCCTCCAACGCGTAGAGCGAGGTACGCTTGGAGAGGTGATACGTCTCCTTGAGCGAGACCTGCTGATAGCGCGCCGCGCTCGTGACGCCGTTGGCCTTCGAGGCCAGCGTGTACGCGTAGCCGCCGCCCACGTCGAACGCGGGCGAGAAGCGATACGTGGCGAGCGCGGCCCAGGTGTTGAAGACGGCCGTGGTGCCGAACAGCGACTTGCCGCCCGCGAGGTATTCGACGTTTGAATACGACGCGCCCAGCATCAGATTGCCGATCGTGTAATTGCCCGCCACGGCCACGTGCTGCACGGCGCGCGCCGACACATAGCCCGTATTCAGCGACGACCGGCCGAAGCTCGCCGTCGACGAAGTGTCGAAGCCGCTCGTGAGCGCGGCGTTGTCCATGCGCAGGTAGCCCGCCGCGAGCGAGACCGGGCCGTTGGCGTAACGCAGCGCCGCGCTCCATGTCTGGCCTTTGCCGGTGCTGCCGGCGATGCCGCCGAACGCATACATGGCACTCGCCTGCAGGCCGTACCACGTGGGCGAGGTGTAGATCGCCGAATTGTTGATGCGCACGGTGGTGTCGAGTCCGTCGATGTCGCCGGGGTGCGCGCCGGTCGCGCCCGTGAGCCAGTTGCTGCCCGTGAGCGGACCCACGAACTGATAGTAGGGCGTGTACTGGCGGCCGAGCGTGAAGGTGCCCACGCTGCCGTTTTGCAATCCCACGTAAGCCTGGCGATTGAAAATCAGCCCGTTCGACTGGAGCGCTCCGCTGTTCGGATCGAAGCCGTTTTGCAGATCGAAGATCGCGAGCGTGCCGCCGCCCAGATCCTCCTTGCCTTGCAGGCCGAACTTCGAGGCATAGACGTTGCCTTGGCGCAGGTAGACGTTCGAGTGGCCATTCTGGTTGTTGATGTAAGTAATCGCGTCGTCGACTGCGCCGTAGAGCGTGACGCTGGACTGTGCGAATGCAGGGCTCGCGATCAGTGCGGCGCCCGCCGTTACGAAAATACCGGGGCCGAAGCCAGTCTTCTTCATCGTCGTAAATCTCCGTTATTGGCAGGATTGCTAATTTGTTTTCGTGTATCGCCGATCGATGCGGCGGTTTGCTTGAACGCGCGCTGCGTGCGGCACGGATCGCTCCGTGCCGCCTTTTGTTGCGTGATGGATGCCGCTCGGGGTGCTTGCTGGGGGCTTTATCCGGCGCTTTTCTTATTCGCCGTCCTGACGCGCGGCGCGTGAGCGCTGGCGCGCCTGCGCGGCCAGACGCACCGCGGCGTTCGGCGCGCCATAGCCGTCATAGCCGCCGCGCCGCTCCACCAGTTCCAGAAAGAAGCGCTGGTCGAGCGTTTCCGTGTAGGCGTGCAGGAACTCGCCGCCTTGTTCGTCGCGGTCGTAGAGGAGGTGGTGCTCGCGCAGCGCGTCGAGGAACTCGGCGGGCAGCGCATGGCGTGCGTCGAGATCGTCGTAGTAGTTGGCCGGCACGCGCAGCAGCGGCACCCCCGCCGCCTCGAATTCCGTCACGGCGCGGAAGATGTCGCCGGTGCTGAACGCCACATGGTTCAGGCCGGTGCCGTGATAGGCGCGCACGGTCTCGGCGGTGGCGGTGTGCGGATCGACCGAGGCGTTGAGCACCATGCGCAAGCCACGGTCAGCGCTAAAGAGCGCGCGGCTGCGCACGAGGCCATAGGGATCGGGCAGCAGGACAGCGGCGCTCGCCTGCAGGCCGAACACCGCTTTGAGGAACAGCACCCATGCGTCGAACGAACCGGCCGGCAGTGAAAGGCTCACGTGATCGATGCCCGTGATGGGGCCGACCTCCGTGGGACCGTCCACATCGGTGAGCACGAAGTCGGCTTCGAAGAGCGTCGGCTCGCCGGGTCGTTCGTTAACGAAGTAGTTAAGACTGCCGTCCGGCGCCTGGACGGCGGGCACCACGCGCTCGTTGGGACCGAGGCGGCCCGAGAACGGCTGATAGCCGAAACCCGCCGCGCGTTCGAGCGCGAGGCGCGCGTCGTCCACGTGCAAGGCGGAAGCGCACAGCGAAAGCCCGTGGCGCTGGAAGAACGCATCGGCGAACGAATCGGGCTCGGCGTTCAGCACGATGGCCGCCGAGCCATGCTGATAGAGCGTCACGTCCTTCGAGCGGTGCTGTCCCGCGCGGCGGAAATGGAGTTTTTCTAGCCAGTTGGCTACGCGCTCGCGGGCGGCGTCGTCCACCGCGAATTCGAGGAACTGCCATCCCGCGTGAGCCGGTGCGGCAGGCGGATGGTAGAGCGGCCTGGCAGCCGCATCGGCATTGCCCAGTGCGTCGCGCGTCAATTCCTGAAGCAGCAGCAACGAACGATTGCCGTCCGCCGCCGTGGCCGCGGGCGGCGCGCCACGAAAGCCGTCGTTGAAGATTTCCAGCGAAAGCGGGCCCGTATAGCCGCTTTTCACGACCTGCGCCGTGAAGTCCGCGAGCGCGAAATCGCCCTGGCCCGGAAAGCAGCGGTAATGCCGGCTCCATTCGAGCACGTCCATGTGCATCTTCGGCGCGTCGGCGATCTGCACGAAGCCGATGCGTTCGCCCGGAATCGTGGCGATCGCGTCGGGCGTGTCGTCGAGCGAGAGCGTGTGGAAGCTGTCGAGCGCGAGCGTGAGGTTCGGGTGATTCACGGCATCGACGAGCTTCCATGCGTGGCGGTACGTGCGCACGTGGCGGCCCCAGGCGAGCGCTTCGTAGCACGTCACCACGCCCGCTTCGGCCGCGGCCTGCGCGAGCTGCCCTAGCTGCTCGATAGCGAGCGAGTCGTCGCCGATCGTGTCGGGCGAGACGCTGCTGCAAACCAGCAGGCGGTCCGTGCCCAGCTCGTGCATCAAATCGAATTTGCGCTTCACGCGCTCGAGGTTGCGGGCAAGCCGCTCGGCGCTCACGCCCTCGAAGTCGCGAAACGGCTGATACAGCACGATGGCGAGCCCGAGATCGGCGGCCATGCGGCGGACGTCGGCGGGTGAGCCTTCGAAATAGAGCAGATCGTTTTCGAAGATCTCCACGCCTGCGAAGCCCGTGGCGCTGATCGCGGCGAGCTTTTCCGCGAGTGTGCCGCTGATCGAGACGGTCGCGATCGAGCGGCACAACGGGGCGAGGGTTGAAGCGAGTGGCTTGGACATGGCGTGGTGATGCAACGGTATGAACGATAAGCAACGGAACCAGCAGGTGCAGCAGGACCAACGGACCAGCGGCGCGGGTTTTCGCGCCCCGGAGGCGTGCGCCGCGAATTCGGCGCGGCCGCAAGCGCCGCCGGAGTGTTGTCAGGATAATAAAACTAACTAGTTAGTACAAATTCTCGGAAACCCCAGGATGACCTGAGCGCGCGTGCGCGGCACACTGGCGGCCATGCGTGGGGTGAGCGTGTTGGCTGCGATGCAGGGCGAATGCGCTGTCAATGCCGCAAAGGCCGCGCAGTGCTTATATGGTTTTCGCGTCGTGCTCGCGCAGTTCTCGTGTCGTTCTCGTAGGGTTGCCGGGTTTGTCGAATGTTGTTTGTGTATGTGTGGGGAGCGCCTGATGCAATTGCCGTCGGTACTGGTCCTGAACGGGCCGAATCTCAATCTTCTGGGAACGCGGGAACCCGCGATATATGGGTCAGAAACGCTGGACGACGTGGCGCGCCTGTGCCGCGAAGCCGCGCAGCGGCTGGAACTCGAAGTCGACTTTCGCCAGTCGAACGCCGAGCATCAGTTGATCGACTGGCTGCATGAAATGCGCACGCGCGTCGACGGCATCGTCATCAATCCCGCCGCTTATACGCATACGTCGCTCGCGATTGCCGATGCGCTTTCGGCCATCGCGAAGCCCGTGATCGAGGTCCATATCTCGAACGTCCACAAGCGCGAGGCGTTCCGGCACCATTCGTTCGTTTCGCCGATCGCCGAGGGCATCATCGTCGGCTGCGGCACCCAGGGCTACGTGCTCGCGCTCGAACGCATGGCCACGCTGCTGGCCGGGAAGGTGTCCAGATGAGCCCGCAAGGCAACACGAAACCACGCACGAAACCGCGCTCGTTCCTTTGCGGGCTGATCGGCAAGGGTATCGGCGGGTCGCTCACGCCCGCGATGCACGAGAAGGAAGGGCGCGAGCTCGGCTTCAACTATGTGTATCGGCGCATCGATCTCGACGCGCTGGGCCTCACGGCCGACGCGCTGCCCGAGTTGCTGCTCGCCGCGCAGCGCATGGGCTTCGACGGCCTGAACATCACCTATCCGTGCAAGCAGGCCGTGATCCCGCTGCTCGACGAACTGTCCGACGACGCGCGCGCGCTCGGCGCCGTGAACACGGTGCTGTTCCGCGACGGCAAGCGCATCGGCCACAACACCGACTGGTCGGGCTTCGCGAGCGCGTTCCGGCGCGGCTTGCCCGACGTCTCGCTCGAATCGGTCGTGCAACTGGGCGCGGGCGGAGCGGGCGCGGCGGTCGCGCATGCCGCGCTGCAGATGGGGGCGCGCGCCCTCGCGCTGTTCGACGTGGACCCCGCGCGCGCGCAGGCGCTCGCCGACGAATTGCAGGCGCGCTTTCCTGCGGCGCGCGTGAGTGCGGGCGGCGATCTGGAGGCGACGCTGGCCGCCGCCACGGGCCTCATTCACGCCACGCCCACCGGCATGGCGAAATTGCCCGGCTTGCCGCTGCCCGCCGAGTATCTGCACGCGCACCTGTGGGTGGCCGACATCGTCTATTTCCCGATTCGCACGGCGCTGCTCGAAGCGGCCGAGGCGCGCGGCTGCCGCATCTTGAGCGGCGGCGGGATGGCGGTCTATCAGGCCGTGGACGCGTTCCGGCTCTTCACCGGCCTCGAGCCCGACGCCGAGCGCATGTATGCGCATCTGCAGTCGATGCTGGCGCAGGACGCCGGCCAATAACGCATAGATAACCGATAGATAGCCGATAGCCGATGACCCGCTGTTCGAGTCGCCTCGGTCATCGACGGTTGGAATAGTCAGGAGAGAGACATGGCACCACCCGTATCCACGGGGCGCGACGCGCCTACCCTTGCCGCGACGCCCGCAGAAGGCGCGTTGCGGCGCTCGAAGGCGCGCTACAAGATCCTCGGCCTGCTGGCCGTGGGCACCATGATCAACTATCTGGACCGCACGGTGCTCGGCATCGCGGCGCCGCAGCTCACCAAGGAGCTGGGCATCAACGCGGCGCTCATGGGGCTGCTCTTCTCGGCGTTCTCGTGGAGCTACGTGGTCGCGCAGATCCCGGGCGGCGTGTTCCTCGACCGCTTCGGCAGCAAGCTCACGTATTACCTCGCCATGACGTTCTGGTCGCTGTGCACGCTCGTGCAGGGCTTCGTCGGCGGCGTGGGGGCGCTGCTTGCGTGCCGGCTGGGTCTCGGCGTGGCCGAATCGCCATGCTTTCCCACCAATAGCCGCGTGGTGGCGACGTGGTTCCCGCAACAGGAGCGCGCGTTCGCGACCGGGACGTATACGGTGGGCGAGTATGTCGGCCTCGCGTTCTTCAGCCCCTTCCTGTTCGCGCTGATGGGCGCCTACGGCTGGCGCTCGCTGTTCTACGTGGTGGGCGGCGTGGGGCTCGTGTTCGGGCTCGTCTGGTGGTGCTTCTACCGCGAGCCGCACGATCATCCGGGGGCCAACCGCGCGGAGCTCGACTATATCGAGGCGGGCGGCGGCCTCGCGAAGCACGACCGCAGGCATGACACGAAAGCCGATACGAAGACCGATGCGGACAACGCGCAAGCCGCCGAAGGTACGAGCGAAGGCAAGGACGCAAGCCAGCGCGGCTTCGACTGGCGCATGGCCGGCAAGCTGCTGCGCCGCCGTCAGCTCGCGGGCATCTGCCTCGGCCAGTTCGCGGGCAACTCCACGCTCGTGTTCTTCCTCACCTGGTTCCCGACCTACCTCGCCACCGAGCGTCACATGGGCTGGCTCAAGATCGGCTTCTTCGCGATCATGCCGTTCATCGCCGCCTCGATCGGCGTGATGTTCGGCGGCACGTTCTCGGACTGGATGCTGCGCCGCGGCTTCTCGGCCAACGTGGCGCGCAAGCTGCCGATCATCGCCGGTCTGCTGCTCGCCTCGTGCATCATTCTCGCGAACTTCGTGCAGAGCAACGTGACCGTGATCGCGATCCTCTCGGTGGCGTTCTTCGCCCAGGGGATGGCCGCGCTCGGCTGGACGCTCGTGTCCGATATCGCGCCGGCCGGCATGCTCGGCCTCACGGGCGGCATCTTCAACCTGGCGGCCAATCTTGCCGGCATCGTCACGCCGCTCGTGGTCGGGGTGATCGTGGGCGCGACGGGCTCGTTCGTCTGGGCGCTCGCGTTCATCGGCGCTATCGCGCTGGTGGGCGCCGCCTCGTACATCTTCGTGGTGGGCGACATCAAGCGCATCGAGCTATAAAGGCCCATGCGGCTCGCGGATGGCGAGAGCGCCGGATCGCCCGATTGTCCCCGATTGTCCCGCGCTTGTCCCGAGCACTGGCGGCCGCCGGGGCCCGCCCGGACGGCCTTCAAGGGACGCCGGGCGGGGCTCCGTGCGAGGCGGGACGCGGCGGCGCCCATGCTAGAATCGGCCGCATTCCTTCCCACTCGCGCTCCATAAAAAATGGCAAGACCGGCGGCTTCGGCCGAAAGCAACGACGCTCAATCCGAAAGCCGGCGCAAGTACGACCCGGAGCAGACGAAGCGCAATATCCTCGAAGTCGCGACCGCCGAGTTTTCGGCGATGGGTCTCGCGGGCGCGCGCGTGGACCAGATCGCCGAGCGCACGAATACCACCAAGCGCATGCTCTATTACTACTTCGGCAGCAAGGAAGGGCTGTACGAAGCGGTGCTCGACAAGGTGTACGCCGACATCCGGGCGCTGGAGCAGGACCTGCATATCGACGAGCTCGATCCCGAGGCGGGCCTGAAGCGCCTCGTCGAATTCACCTTCGACTATCACGACCGCCATCGCGACTTCGTGCGCCTCGTGACGATCGAGAACATTCATGGCGCCAAGTACATCGAGCGGCTCAAGACGTTCCGCAGCCGCAACGCCAGCGTGATCCGCACGATCGAGGACCTGCTCGCGCGCGGCGTGAGCGCGGGCGTGTTCCGCGACGACATCGATCCGATCGACCTGCATTTGCTCATCAGCTCGATGTGCTTTCATCGGGTGAGCAACCGCCATACTTTCGGCGCGGCGTTCGGGCGCGATCCCTCGCATCCGCGGTTGCGCGCGCGGCACCGTGAGATGGTGGTGGATGCGGTGGCGAGGTTTGCGCGCAAGGGCGGCTGAGCGAGGGTTTTCGCGGCGTGGCCTCGCGCGAAGCGAAAGACGGAATGCCGGTTGGCTCGACAGCGTAAAAGGGCTGAATCATGTTCCGCTGTTTCAGGCAGTACGTCGCGCATCGGTGTTTCCAGATCAAGACAGCTGTTCAGGCGGGCTGTTGCGTGGTCCCACCATGAGCGTGGTTCGGGTTTCGCTGAAGTTGCCCTGATACACTTGTTCGGCGCTCCGGCGGGTGTGCCTGCAACCTTGGTTGTGCCGCCGGCCCCGCAAGCCCACAGCCTCCGGATCCCCAGATCATGACTCGCGCCGCCGCCCGCAAGACTGCAGCATCCCTTTATCGCGGCTCCCAAAAACACAAGAATCGTCCTGTCGAAGGCCCAAAGGGAACGCTTTGTCCCGAATGGACCCATCAGACCCGCAAGGGCAGCTTCGCGACCGATCCGTACCGCCATTGCTGGCAAGAAACCGAGGCTCACCGGATGTTCAGTGAGGCGGTCGTTTCTCCCGACGGGCGCCGGCGCTTTGCCACGGCACGCGGTATCGCCTTTGAGGCCAAACCGACTGCCGACGGCACATGGCATGGCTATCCTGTTCCGTGGGAGAGCGTTCCTCCTGAGATCTGCGAGGAATGGCTCGACGCCGGGAAGGTATCGAGACGCGATTTGAGGGTGTGCCGCCCGACGCATGCCGGCGATCTGCACTGGGCCTTGAATAGTGACCTGTGATGAGTGAATTCATTTCGTTTGGTTCGCCTGACCGGTTCGAAATCGCAGCTCGGTGGTCGACCGATCGGGAACAACGCGCACGGCTGCCTTTGGAAGAGGGATGGTCCACCGGGGACCTCCGCATCACGGTCGGCGGCCAGGTGCTGACTGAACACAGGTTTGGCGCTCAGTCGAAGGATTATCTGTCGTGGTACCTCTCGCCCGTCATCCAGTGGCTGATGGCTTCGTGGACCTGGCTTTTGCACGAGCAAGGGTACGCCTGGTTGGATAAATCCGGTGGCCCTGCCGCAGTCTCGACGCTTGCGGCGCTCGAACGAACGATTGCCTCGTCGAACCAGGCCGGGCGCGACCTGTACCGCAACACCCAGGCCTGGTGGCACAGGCACGCGCTCCGGGCGGCAGACTCCAGTGCACTCTATCCGGACATCTATTTCCGTCGCGTCGCTGACGATATCGAAATATCGTGGCTTGACCGGCAACCTGCGTATGCGCCCGATGGTTTTGCGCTGAACTTGTTGCCCGGATATGCAACGCTTCCGGTGCGCGCGGTGGCCGAGCCTTTATGGCAATTCCTCGATTGGGCAACGCAGTCCGCCAAGGTGGCGAACGAGGGCGACAAGGCCAGCGTCGATGCGCTCAGGAAAGCATTCGAGAATCTGAAAGGCACACCCTTCAGCACGCTCGAGCTCCGGTACGTTGGGGAACGTGTTCAGGCTTTGCTGGAGCACGCGCGCCAGGCGGTCGGCTTCGAACATGAGATCGAACTCGTCGACGACATCCCCGCGATCGAGTTTCTCGATTCCGCCGTGTTGATGTTCGGCGGCACCCACGTGAATATGGACGAGCCCGATATTCGGCGTCTGGTCGAATTCCTCAAGACGCAACGAGGCGGCATGGAAAGCGATGCCGTCGCGGCTTTGACGATGAATCCGGCAAACGAGGCATGGCTGCAGCCATACGAGGAAGGCTATCGGCTCGCAGAGGAGGTGCGTGATGAACTGCGAATCGAGCCTGAACAACTTTATGTCGATATCGAGCGGGTGCTGGACGACCTGGGCATTCGCGTGGAGGACGTCGAACTCGATACCGACGCGATACGCGGCGTCGCAGTTGCGGGAGAGGGTTTCTCTCCGGCGATTCTGGTGAACAAGAAGAGTCCGTATAACGTCAACGATGCCGGGCGCCGCTTCACGTTGGCCCATGAACTGTGCCATGTCCTCTTTGACCGCACCCGCGCCAAAAGGCTGTCGCATCTGAGCGGGCCTTGGGCTTCCGCACGAACAGAAAAGCGGGCTAACGCGTTTGCCGCGATGTTCCTGGCATCGGCTGGCGCAATCAGTCGGTCGCTTGGCCCTTTGCGTGGCCGCTCCACCGAGAGCGAAGTGCGCAATCTGGCAAAGAGTGTCGGCGTCGGCTTTTCGGCGCTCATCGAGCATCTCTACAACGTCAACCTCATCGATGATGCCGAGCGAGAGCGGCTGAGAAATAAAAGCCTGGAGACGGGCACCGGGCAATGAGACCGGTGTAATCCACTCCTGCCCGGGTATCGTCCCGGGCAGCGGGCAAGCTCAAAAAACAACACACGGGACACCGCGCCAGCGCACCCTGTTCTTCCCTTATCCCATAAAAGTACCCGGACGCATTACACTACGCCCCGGATGCCCGCCGCCCGGCTGCCCGTCGCCCGGAAGCCCGGCCGACGGGCTTTTGCCAGGTCGTCTGTACGCTCGCGCGCTGCGCAGGCGCCGGGCGTCTTCCCTTGCCAACCGGATAAGGCCACGCGTAATGAGCACAGCCATGCCCCGTTCCGGCTCAGCCGGACTCCCGAACCAGACCCACGGCCGCTACACACTCGGAACGCGCATCATCTTGAGCTTCGGCCTGCTGTTCGTGCTGATGCTCGTGATGGCCGCGATCTCCTGGGACCGCCTGCGCACCATCGACGAGGAAGCCCTGAGCCTCACGCGCGATTCCGTGCCGGGGTTGTTCTATTCGACTTCGCTACGCTCATCCACGAAAGAGGTCTATAGCCTCGTCGAGCGCGCCGCCTTCGTCGAGCCCGATGCAGCGGGCATCGCGCGCGTGCTGGGCGAACTGCCCGCCGCCGCCCATCAGGTCGATCAGGACGCCACGCACTACGAGGCCACGTTGTTTCGCAGCGACGACCGCACGCGCTACCAGCGCTATCACGAAGCCTACGCGCGCTACCTGCCGCAGTTGATGGCCGTCGCGCGTCAACTGCCCGCGCAGCGCGCGGCGGCGCAGGCCGCGTTCATGCAGATCGACGCCTCGTGGCAGGACGTGGTGGGCACGGCCAATTCTCTCGTCGACGAAAACCGCGACCAGGCCGACGAGTCGGCGCAGACCATCCGCGGCTCGGTCGCGGGTACCGAGATCACGCTCGCCGCGGCGCTCGCCGTCATGCTGCTCGCGGCGCTCGTGACCGGCTATGCGCTGCACCGCGCGATCACCCGGCCGATGACGCGCCTCGTCGAGGTCCACGATTCGATGCGCATGGGCAATCTTTCGCAGCGTCTGCAACTGAACCGGCGCGATGAGTTCGGCGTGCTCGAGGACGGCTTCAACCGCATGAGCGACGAGCTCGCGAGTCTCGTTGCCCAGGCACAGAAGTCGTCGCTCCAGGTGAGCACCTCGGTGGCCGAGGTGGCGGCCACTTCGAAGGAGCAGCAGGCCACGGCGAGCGAGACCGCGGCCACCACGACCGAGATCGGCGCGACTTCGCGCGAGATCTTCGCCACGGCGCGCGACCTCGTGCGCACGATGGGCGAGGTGGCGACTGTGGCCGAGCAGTCGGCGGCGCTCGCGAGCACGAGCCAGAGCGGCCTCACGCACATGGAGGACACCATGCGCAGCGTGATGGAGGCCGCGGGCTCGGTGAACGCCAAGCTCGCGATCCTCAACGAGAAGGCCGTGAGCATCAACCAGGTCGTGGCGACGATCACCAAGGTCGCCGACCAGACCAATCTGCTTTCGCTGAACGCCGCCATCGAGGCGGAAAAGGCCGGCGAGTACGGTCGCGGTTTCGCCGTGGTGGCGACCGAGATCCGGCGTCTCGCCGACCAGACGGCGGTCGCGACCTACGACATCGAGCAGACCGTCAAGGAGATCCAGTCGGCGGTCTCGGCGGGCGTGATGGGCATGGACAAGTTCGCCGAGGAAGTGCGTCGCGGCATGCACGACGTGCAGGAAGTGGGCGTGCAGCTTTCGCAGATCATCGGCGCGGTGCAGACGCTCGCGCCGCGCTTCCAGGTGGTCAACGACGGCATGCAGGCGCAGGCCACCAGCGCCGAGCAGATCACCCAGGCGCTCACGCAGCTTTCCGAGGCCGCGCAGCAGACTGCCGAGTCGCTGCGCCAGTCTTCGCAGGCCATCGACAATCTCACGCTCGTCGCCAACGAGCTGCGCACGGGCGTCTCGCGGTTCAGGATCGAGGCGTGAGTGACGTGAGTCGTTTGATGTGGACGCGGGCGCGTCCCGGCGGGACCGGTGTGTCGGTCCGCCGTTTTTCGGTCCATTGAACGGAGCCGCGATGCTGTTTCTCGTGTTCGAGCTGGACGGCGAACGCTACGCGCTCGATGCGCGCGAAATCGTGCGCGTGCTGCCGCTGCAGCCGGTGCGCGCATTCGCGGGCACGCCGCCGTATATCGCGGGCGTGATCGAGCACGAGGGCGCGCCGGTGCCCGTCGTCGACATGGCGATGCTCGCGCTCGGCCGGCCGGCGCGCGCGCTGATGTCGACGCGGCTCGTGCTCGTGAACGATAAAGCGCCGGCGGCTTTGGCGACGACTTCGGGCGCGAATCGGGATGCGGCGTCGGCTTCGGCGTCGTCGGAAGACAGCGCCCCGCCGCGCTGCATCGCGCTGCTGCTCGAATGCGCGACGCGCACCCAGACGCTCGCGCCCGAGGCGTTCGCCGAAGGCGGCATTGCCACGCCCGGGGCGCGCTGGCTCGGTCCCGTGGCGAGCGACGCGCATGGCTTCGTGCAATGGGTGAAGGTCGAGCAGCTCCTCGACGAGCGCGTGCGCGCGCTGCTCTTTCCCGATCCGCCCACGTGGCGCGACGCGGGCATGCCCGGCGATCTCGCGCCTGGCTCTATGCCAACCGGGCACACGCCATGATGTCGGCCCAAAAGCATACGGACCCGCGCTTCGCGGCCTGGCTCGCGCAGGAGACCGGCATCGATGCCGAATCGCTGGGCACCCACGCGCTTGCGCGTGCGGTGGCCGCGCGCGCAGCCGCGATTGCGGCATCCGGCGCGCAGGACGGCGCGCGCGCCTCGCGCGCCACAACGATGCCCGCGCAATGGGAAGGCGGCGCGGCTCTGCCCGAGGCGGTGCGGGACGCCTACTGGAGGCGTCTCACGACCGATGCCGCCGAGCGCCAGGCGCTCATCGACGCGCTCGTGGTGCCCGAAACCTGGTTCTTCCGCGAGCGCGAGGCGTTCGCGGCGCTCGCGCGCGGCGGGGCGCAGCGGCTGGCCGTGCAGCCCGGCGAGGTCGTGCGGGTGCTTAGCGCGCCGTGCTCGACCGGCGAGGAGCCCTATTCGGCGGCGATGGCGCTCATCGACGCGGGCCTCGCGCACGAGCAGTTCGGCATCGACGCCATCGACATCAGCGCGGCCTCGATCGAAGCGGCGACGCGCGGCGTCTATGGCCGCAATGCGTTTCGCGGCGACGCGCTGGCGTTTCGCGAGCGCTACTTCCACGCGACGCCCGACGGCTGGCAGCTCGCCGACGCCGTGCGGCGCGCCGTGTCGTTCGAGCGCGCGAACCTGTTCGACTGGCTGGCCGCGCATCCCGTGCGCTACGACTTCATCTTCTGCCGCAACGTGCTGATCTACTTCGATCGCGAAGCGCAGGACCGCGCGATCGGCCTGCTGCGCGCGCGTCTTGCCGATGGCGGGATGATCTTCGTCGGGCCCGCGGAGACGGGGCTCATGATGCGTCATGAATGGATGTCGGCGCAGATTCCGCTCGCGTTCGGCTTCACGGCGCCGGGCGAGGGCGGCGGGCGTGGCGTGTCCGGCCCGCATGTTTCGGACACCTTGCGGCCCGCGTGGGCGGCTGCGTTGCCGGGCGCGGCGATGTCCACGATCTCCACGATCGGCGCGGTACAGGCGGCGTCACCTGCGCGGCGTCCACTGGCTGCCGTGCCGCCCGCGCCCTCTGTGCCAATCGCGCCGCCTGTGCCGACCATGCCGACCGTGCGGAAGGCGGACGCCGCAGGCGCGGCGTCGCCCGGCGTATGGGCGACTTCGGCCGCCATGCGCGCGTCGGGTAACGGCGCAGTCGCTTTCCCACCGACGCGAGCGACATCGGCGAAGGCTGCCGCGCTTCCGGGTGCCGTAGCGTCCGGCGCTGCGGCGAACGCGGCCGCCAAGCCCGGCGTCGCCACATTGGCATCGGCACGCCGCCTCGCCGACGCCGGCGCGCTCGACGAAGCCGCCCGCGCCGCCGCGCAAATCGCGCAGGCGTCGCCGCACGATGCCGAGGCGTGGTATCTGCTCGGCCTGATCGCCGACGCCCAGGGCCGCGCCGCGTTCGCGCTGGAGCACTATCGCAAGGCGCTGTACCTGGAGCCCGGCCATTACGAAGCGCTCACGCATCTCGCGGCGCTGCTCGAAGTGCAGGGCGACGCCGATGGCGCGCGCCGCCTGATGCGCCGGGCCGAACGCGCCGCGCAGCGCAGCCCGGGTCCCGGAGGCGTAGATGCGTGACTCGACTTCCTCGCCCCTCAACGACATGCACGCGATCCAGCAAGCGCCCGACGCCATGGACGATTCGACCGCGCGCGACGACTGCTGGAACCGCATCGGCACGCGCGGCGACGGCTCGTGCGAGCGCCTTGCGCACTATGTGCGCTGCCTGAACTGCCCCGTCTTCGAGGAAGCCGCCGCGCGCATGCTCGACCGCCCCGCGCAGCGCACGGCGCGCGCGCCCGAGCCCGGCAGCGGCCATGCCGCGCCATCCAGCGCGGCGCGCGGAGAGGGCTCGCTGGTGTTCCGCGTGGGCGCCGAATGGCTCGCGCTCACTGCGCAGGCGCTGCGCTACGTGGGCGAGGCGCGCCCGATTCACTCGCTGCCGCACCGGCGCAGTCCCGCGGTGCTCGGCGTCGTGAACGTGCGCGGCGTGCTGACGCTCGCGGCCTCGCTCGCCGAGTTGCTGCGGATCGATGCGACGGCGGACGCAAGCGCGGGCGCGACGTTGGGCGCAAAAGCGGATGCAGCGGCGAAAGCCCCGTCAGCAGCTTCCGGCGTGCCGGGCGTTCCCGGTGCGCGGCCCGCCACGCCGCGCCTGCTCGTGGCCGAGTGGGGCGGCGAGACGACGGCCTTTCCGGTCGACGATGTCGAAGGCGTAGCCTACTTCGGCAAGGACGATTTGCTGCCCGCGCCCGCCACGCTCGCGCACGCGGCGGGCCGCCACGTGCGCGGCGTGTTCGCATGGCGCGGGCGCTCGGTGGGCGTGCTCGAACCCGATGCGCTGTTCGGCGCGCTGACCCGGAGCCTCAGATGAGCGACGACGAACTGAGCCGCCGCTCGCTCCTCGATCTCTTTCGCGAGGAGGCCGGGACGCAGACGCGCACGCTCTCGGCAGGCCTGCTCGCGCTCGAGGCCACGCCCGCCGACGCGCCCACGCTCGAAGCCTGCATGCGCGCGACGCATTCGCTCAAGGGTGCGGCGCGCATCGTCGGGCTGCCCGAGGCCGTGGACGTGGCGAGCGCGATGGAGGATTGCTTCGTCGCCGCGCAGCACGGTGCGCTGATAGTCGACGCCGCGCGCATCGACGCGCTGCTGGTCGGCATCGATCTGCTGCTGGCGGCGGGCGACGCGTCGGCGCCACCGCTCGCGCGCGAGGCCGTCGACGATTTTGTCGCGCGGCTGGCCGGGGCGGGGAGCGCGGCGGGCTCCGCTGCGCCTGTGTCCGCGCAGCCGGGGCAAGGCGCGGCGCCATCGGGATTGTCGGACGCCGAGGCGCTGCTGGCCGCGAGTCTCGCGGGCATATCGGGTTTGGACTCGCAGTCATCGGGTCAAGCCGGGGCATATGGCGAATCCGCGTTTGCAGAAGCCATCGGCAACGCCGGCCATGACATAGGCAGTGCCATTGACGATGGCATGAGCGGCGCGATGGACGCAGACCTGGCCCGAGGCATTGGCCGTGACGTTGACGGCAACCTCGCTCGCGACGCCGTCGCCCCTGAAGCATCCGTTTCCACGCCCACCTCCACGCAGCCCGCCACGGCAACCCAGGACCGCGACCGCATGCTGCGCGTGCGCGCGGGCACGCTCGACCGCCTGCTGGGTCTCGCGGGCGAGTCGCTGGTGGAGTCGCGCCGCATGCGCCCGTTCGCCAACACCTTGCTGCGGGTGCGCCGCGCCCAGGGCGATGCGCTCGCGGCGCTGGGCCAGTTCCACGAGCGCCACGCGCCGACGCTCGGCGCCGAGGCGCGCACCGCGCTCGCGGGCATCCGCGAGCAGCTTGCGGCGCTCGAGCGCCAGCTCGCCGAACGCTTTGACGACCTCGACCGCATCGACCGGCGCGGCACCCAGCTCGCGCAGCGTCTCTACGACGAAGCCCTGCAATGCCGCATGCGCCCGTTCGGCGACGCGGTGCACGCGTATCCGCGCATCGTGCGCGACCTCGCACGCTCGCTCGGCAAGCGCGTGCGCCTCGTCATCGAAGGCGAGACGACCCAGGTGGACCGCGACATCCTCGAAATGCTCGACGCGCCGCTCGGCCACCTGCTGCGCAACGCGCTCGATCATGGCGTCGAAGACCCCGAGACGCGCGGCCGCGCCGGCAAGCCCGAGGAGGCGCGCCTCACGCTCGAAGCGCGCCACAGCGCGGGCAAGCTGCTGATCGCCGTGGCCGACGACGGCGCCGGCGTCGACCTCGCCGCGCTCCGGCGCGCGATCGTCGCGCGCGGCCTCGCGCAGCCCGATGCCGTCGCGGCCATGTCGGAGCCCGAGCTGCTCGAATTCCTGCTGCTGCCCGGCTTCACGATGCGCGAGCGCGTGACCGACGTCTCGGGGCGCGGCGTGGGGCTCGACGCCGTGCAGAATTTCGCCAAGGCCGTGCGCGGCACGGTGCGCATCGAAAGTGTGGCGGGGCGCGGCACGCGCTTCGTGCTGCAATTGCCGCTCACGCTTTCGGTGCTGCGCAGCCTGATCGTCGAGGTGGCGGGCGAGGCCTATGCGTTCCCGCTCGCGCACGTGCGGCGCGCGCTGCGCGTGCCGCGCGAAGCCATCGAGATGCTCGAGGGCCAGCAGCACATCGTCTATGAAGGGCGTCCCGTGGGGCTCGTCACCGCGCGCCAGTTGCTCGGCGCGAGCGGCGCACAGGCGAGCTCGGACGACGTGTGCGTCGTGCTCATCGGCGCGAGCCATGGCGCCGATCACGACGCGGCGCTCTACGGCATCGCCGTCGACCGCTTCGCGGGCGAGCGCACCTTGGCCGTGCAACCACTCGACGCGCGCCTCGGCAAGGTGCGCAACGTGGCCGCCGCGGCGTTGCTCGACGACGGCGCGGTGGCGCTGATCGTCGACGTGGAGGATCTCGTGGCCTCGGTCGCGCGCCTCGTGCGCGAAGGCCAGCTCGCGGGCGTGGCGCGCGGCGCGGCTGCCACCACGCGCGAACGCAAGCGCATCCTCGTGGTCGAGGATTCCTTGACCGTGCGGGAGCTGGAGCGCAAGCTCCTCGAAAAACGCGGCTACGCGGTGAGCGTCGCCGTGGACGGCATGGACGGCTGGAACACGCTGCGCAACGGCCACTACGACCTCGTCATCACCGACGTGGACATGCCGCGCATGGACGGCATCGAGCTCGTCACGATGATCCGCAACGACCCGCAGCAGCGCAGCGTGCCGGTCATGATCGTCTCGTACAAGGACCGCGAGGACGACCGGCGCCGCGGCCTCGACGCCGGCGCCGATTACTATCTGACCAAGGGCAGCTTCCACGACGAAGCGCTGCTCGATGCCGTGAACGACCTGATCGGAGAGGCGACCTGATGAACATCGGTATCGCGAACGATATGCCGCTCGCCGTAGAGGCGCTGCGCCACGCGATCGCCGCGCGACCCGGGCATCGCGTGCTGTGGGTGGCCGCCGACGGCGAGCAGGCCGTGGACTTTTGCGCCGCGCAGCCGCCCGACGTGATCCTGATGGATCTCGTAATGCCCCGGCTCGACGGCGTGGAGGCCACGCGCCGCATCATGGCGCGCTCGCCGTGCCCGATCCTGATCGTCACGAGCAGCGTGGGCGCGAACGCCTGGCGCGTCTACGAGGCGATGGGCGCGGGCGCGCTGGACGCCGTCGACACGCCCACGCTCGCGGGCCCCGCCGCGCGCAGCACGATGGACCTGCTGCTCGCGAAGATCGACCAGATCGGCCGCGTGAACGGCGCCATCGAAGCGGCGCGCGCGCCCGAGACGTTCGCGGCGGCGCCCGATGCGCGCACGCCGCTCGTGGCGATCGGCGCCTCGGCGGGCGGGCCTACCGCGCTTGCGACGGTGCTGGGCGAACTGCCAGCCACCCTCAACGCGGGCATCGTGATCGTGCAGCACGTGGACCAGTCGTTCGCGCTCGGCATGGCCGACTGGCTCGACGGGCAAACCGCGCTCAAGGTGCGCGTCGCGCGCGAAGGCGACCGGCCGACGCCGGGCGAAGCGCTGCTCGCGGCGACCAACGACCATCTGCGCATGACGGCCACCGGGCGCCTCGCCTATACGCGCGAGCCGGCCGAGACGCCGTATCGGCCGTCCGTGGACACCTTTTTTCATAGCGTCGTCGAGCACTGGCCCGGCGAGGCGATCGGCGTGCTGCTCACGGGCATGGGGCGCGACGGCGCCATCGGCCTGAAGGCGATGCGCGCCAAGGGCTACTACACGATCGCCCAGGACGAGGCGACGAGCGCCGTCTACGGCATGCCGAAAGCGGCCGCCGCGCTGGGCGCCGCGCGCGCGATCCTGCCGCTTCCCGCGATCGCCGGCGAGATTGCTAGCCGGCTGGGGAGGCAGGGCGCGCCGGGCGTGTCCGGCATGGCGAGCCCGAGCGCACCTTGACGACCGTCTCCGGACCCTACCGTGAAAGCGCCCGATAGACCTCGAGTGATTGAACCAGCGATTGAATCCACGACTGCATCCGCGATTGAATCCGCGACCGTAAAAGCGACAGAAACCATGACCGAGAAGCCGAATCCATCAACCGCAGCCGAATCCGGGCTGGCCGAAGGCGGGCCCGACGAGGCATCGCTCGAAGCCGCGCTTGCCGCCGTGCGCACGGCGCTCGCGCAGCCGCTGCCGGGCACCGACGCGCCCATGATGGTGCTGCTGGTGGACGATCAGGCGATCGTCGCAGAGGCTGTGCGGCGCGCACTCGCGAGCGAGCGCGACATCGACTTCCATTACTGCGCGCATCCCGAGCAGGCCGTGCGCATGGCGGAGCAGGTGCGCCCGACCGTGATCCTGCAGGACCTCGTGATGCCGGGCACCGACGGCCTCACGCTGGTGCGCGCCTACCGCACCAACGACGCCACGCGCGATGTGCCCATCATCGTACTTTCCACCAAGGACGAGCCGTCGATCAAGAGCGCGGCGTTCGCCTCGGGCGCGAACGATTACCTCGTCAAGCTGCCGGACAGCATCGAGCTCATCGCCCGAGTCAAATATCATTCGCGCTCCTATGTAAACATGCTCCAGCGCGACGAGGCCTACCGCGCGCTGCGCCGCTCGCAGCAGGAACTGCTCAAGATGAACCTGGAGCTGCGCCGGCTCACGCAGTCGGACGGCCTCACGGGGCTCTCGAACCGCCGCTATTTCGACGAATTCCTGAGCGCGGAATGGCGGCGCGCGCAGCGCGAGAACACGGAAGTCTCGCTGCTGATGATCGACGTGGACTACTTCAAGCCCTACAACGACACCTATGGCCACGTGGCCGGCGACAACGTGCTGCGCTCGGTGGCCACCACGATCCGCCGCGAAGTGAGCCAGCCGCGCGACCTCGTGGCGCGCTTCGGCGGCGAGGAGTTCGCCGTCGTGCTGCCGGGCGCGGGCAGCACGCTCGCGCGCCTGCTGGCCGAGAAAATGCGCCGCGACGTGGCGGGGCTCGCACTGCCGCACATGGGATCGGCGGTGAGCGAGCATCTGACGATCAGCGTGGGCGTGGCCACGCTCACGCCCACGGACGGACTCGCGGAAACCGCGCTGATCGAAGAAGCCGATGCGGCGCTTTACCGGGCCAAGCGCGAAGGGCGTAATCGCGTGGCGTATTCGACGGCGGTGACGGGGCGGGGGTGAGGGGCGCCCGGTAGGCCGCGCGGCAATCCGGACACGCTCGAACGCCCCTGCCGGAAGTTTTCGCTCGCCGACTGTGCGCACGCACACATTTACGTCTTGAACAGCGCCGGCACGATGAGTTGAATGGTCGGGATGAGGGGCGGCGTGGGCCGTCCCGGCGCCTCGTCGGGGCGCCGCCCAGTGTGAGGGGAGGCTGACGTGACAGCGATCCATCCACGCCATTCGACCACGGTGCTGGCGCTCGCCGCCGTGCTGCTCACGGGCGCGTCTTGCACGGCGCCCACCCACTCTGCGCGCTCGTCTCCGGCGCCAACGTCCGGAAACGTTGCAACGACGCAGGCCGATGGCGCGCAAGGCGCTTCCGCGTTGAGCGCGGCGGCAGTCCCCGAGGCACGCGAGAAGTCGATCCTGCAGCAACTGGCACAGACCGAGGACAGCGAACAGCGCTTCAAATTGCTCGAGGGCCTTTCCGGCGACTATTACCGTGCGGGTCGGGTAGTGGACAGCCAGCGCGTGCGCGAGAGGATCGTCGACGACCGGCACATTGGCGCGGGTAGGCGTTCGGTCGCGGCGGCGGATCTCGCGACCGACTATGCGCTGGAAGACGACTATTCCCGCAGCGATCGTCTGCTCGACCGCGCACGTTCGCTCGCCAGCGACGCGACGCCCACCGAGCTTGAAACATTGCCGCGCGAGCCGGCCTACACCTACCTGCGGGCCGCAGCCGAGATCGCGCGGCGCCATCAAAATCGCCACGAAGAGGCTTTGCGCGACCGCCGCGAGCTCTCCGATCTGGCATGGCACAATCTGAACGATCCCGCGCTGAGCGAGAGGCGCCACCGCGCCGCAGCCAACGAACTGCTCACTAATGCATCGGAACTGGTGCGAGTTCTGGTGCAGAACAACCGGCGCAGCGAAGCGTTGAGCTACGCAAACGAAATGCTTTGGGATATCGACAATCGGCCCGACATGAAGCCACTGGGCACGCAGCGCGCCAATGTCGACATGGCGCGCACGATCGCGCTGTCCTCTAATGACGACTACGACGCCGCAGCCGTTGCCGCCGATGCAGCGGTCAACGATTGCCAGCACGCGGGCACTACGCCGTTTGACGGCGTTTACACGTCGGCGCTGCGCCAACGGCTATTGGTTGCGCTCGCGCGGGGTGATATTGCGGCGTATCGTGCCGACGCCGATGCCTGGGAGGCTGCGGCGGCGGTGAATCCTGTTGTGGCGAAGGATGTCGGGGCGAACGAGCGGAACTCGTTGATTGACGCGGCGCGCGGCCAATGGGCCGAGGCGATCACCAGCATCAACGCGGAGATCGCTAACCAGATGCGCCGGCAGGGCCCGGAAAGTCCGTTCACCAAGTACCAGCAGGCGATGCGCATGATGTACTTGCTGGAAGATCCGTCGAAGCAGCTCGATGAGGCGGGCATTGCTGCTTATGTTGATCCGATCGTCGGCAGCGAGCAAGAGGGCAATGACTCCCCCACACGCGGCGCCTACGTGGAGGACGGCGCGCTGGCGACATCGATGGGCCGCCTGATGCAGGATGGGCCGCAAGGCGAGGCGCTCGCGTTCCGTATCGCCGAGCTGTTCCATATGAACGCTACGCAGGGCGCCATGGCGGACGGCGCCGCGCGGCTCGCGGCGGCCACCCCCGCGCTGCGTGCGCTGGTCGAACAGGAGCAGGCGCTGCGCTATCAGGAGAACACCGCGCACGAATCCCTTGCGCGCGCGAGCGTGAATCTCGAGAGTGCGGATGCCTCCGGCGACTTCAACCGGCGCAACCACGCGGACATGTACGTCGAGCGCGCCCAGAAAGAATTACAGAAATCCGACGACAAGCTCGCCGCCCTACGCAAGCAGATCACGGTGCAGTTTCCGCTTTACGGGCAACTGGCCGCGCCGGTCGTACCGTCGACGGCCGCGCTGGGCGCGGTATTGCACGAAGGCGAGGTCTACGTCGATCTCTATGCGGGCCGCGACGCGAGCTACGCCTTCGTCGTGCGGCCTGGCGGCGAGTTTAAGGCCGTACGGCTGGCCACGACGCGTGCGCAGTTGAAGCTGCGGATCGAGGCGCTGCGCACGGGGTTCGACGCGGGCAGACCGCCGAGCCGCGCCGGCGAACTGGCGGGATTCGATCTGAGCGCCGCGGCTGCGCTCTATCAGGCGCTGCTCGGCCCCATCGCCGACGATTTGCACGGCACGCAGACCGTTTATCTGGCGACGAGCGGGGAGCTCGCGAGCATTCCATTCGATGTCCTGATTACGCGCCCAGCAACGAATCTTGCCGACGCGCAATGGTGGATCGAAACAGCGACGCCAGTGCGCATCCCCAACGCTTCCGCGCTCGTGCTGGCGCGTCAGCATCCGGCCGCGCGTGCCTCGGATCCGCTCGCGGCCTTTGCCGACCCAAGCTTCAGCGGCGCGAATGCGCAGGCGCCCCAGCTGGCCACCGCGCCTTCGGCAGCATCGGCTACAACCGTAGCCGCGCGTGCCTTTCCGGTCGACAACGGCACGCGCGAGTTCGACTATCACCGCGTTGCGCCGCTTCCGGAAACGCTCGATGAAGCGCATGCGATTGCTTCAGCGCTTGGCGCACCGAAGGACAGCGTGCTATGGGGCACGCGCGCCACGCGTAGCGCGGTCATGAAAGCCGACCTGTCGAACGATCGCGTCGTGCTGTTCGCCACGCATGGCATCACGCCGGGCGAAGTGCCGGGCTGGCGCAAGTCCGGGCTTGCGCTCGCCTACGAAGGGCGCGGCCTCGCCGACTCCATCCTCACCGCCGACGACATTGTGACGCTGCGCCTGAACGCCGACTGGGTCGTGCTCTCGGCCTGCAATACAGGACTCTCGACGGGCAACGCGGGCGACGCCATCTCGGCGCTGTCGCGCGCGTTTTTTGCTGCGGGGGCGCGTTCGTTGCTCGTTACGCAGTGGGCTGTGGAATCTCAGTCGGCTGCGAGGATTACCACGGGCGTGTTTGCGGCTTATGCGGCGAATTCGTCGCTTTCGAAGGCCGATGCGCTTGCGCACGCCGAACGCGACATGCTTGAGGGAAAGGATGGAGAGTTGTTTCGGCATCCGTATTATTGGGGAGCGTATGAGCTGGCGGGGGATGCGGCGAGGTAGGTGGTGGTCTCAATTTTTAATATTTCTTACGGCAAAGTACAGATATCTGGTTTTTTCGTCCAGCAGGTATCCGCCACGAACATTCTGGAATCTGCCGCTCCGCCCAATTCCATCGAAGTTGAAGCTGACGCAGAAATAGCTTTGCTTCCTCTCTTTTGCGATGCCCCACTGAGCGAGCGCTGGATTGAAGGCACCGGGGGAGATTCCATGGCTGTCGCCTACCGGTATGGACTTGGATAATCGATAAATTTTTCCCGTGTAGACCAAAGCCTGATCCGTTTTGCTTTCGGCATAGCCGGCATCGGTGCCGCGATATTCAAACAGATAGGGCGCGTCAAAGCCGTTGGCGTAGTTGTCGGCAGTCGCAATATCGTTGGTATCAAGACTACGAATGGTCACGGAGGGCGTTGCAGCATGCGCCAGCAGACAACTCTTCACCATATTCTCGCTTGGCGGCGCGGCAACGCTCATGGCAGACACGGCGAGGCCCATGGCAACGAAATCGATTCTCTTCACGTGTATTTCTTCGCGTGTGTGGTCCATAGGGGTTCCTTCGGTGTGCTCGAATCGATTCGTTATTTTGTCGACTCCGGATTGCCATAGAGGTCGCGCACTCGCCGCTCTTTTTCCTCTCGCTTTTGCTTGCGCGTTTCGGGCGTGAGGTAGGGATAGGCACGGAAAATTGTCACTTCATCCAGATCATATTCACCTGGAGGCCCATCCTTTCGCGGACCAAAGAAACCGGGTTCTACATTAACCGGGAAGCGGCTATCGGCGCGCGCATTCGCGCGGTAACGACAAATGGTGACCCACATATCAGGTGGCGTCGCCGGGAAGCAATTTCCTTCCTGCTTTTCACCGTTTACGTCGATCCGATATCTGGCGAGATCGAGCCGATTTTGTATCTCGGCCAAGGTGAATCCTGGAACCGGTTCATAGAACAGAAGGAAAAATACGATGGAACAACCGGAACATTTGATCGGACTTCAGAATAGTCCCATGGATCTGCCTCTGTTGTTATTATCATTTTAGAAGGGGGTATGGCTTTGTTTTTATATCGATAGACACGTCCTGTGTTTTCAGGACCTTCGTCCGTAGAGTCGATTGCCCCAAAAATGGGGTTCTCCGGGTTGAACGTTTTTCCGTCTCGCAAGATCCCCATGACTTCGCCGAGCAACAGGAGGATGGCTTCATGTCTTTTGTCCGTGTTATGTTCAGCCATTGGACTTGCCCCTGATGGCAGTGACGGTTTCACCATATTCTCTTGTGCATGTACCCGGATTGATCCGGAAGTTATCATCAGGCTTACGCCAGTAAGAATCAACAATTTCGCCGCACGTGAATGCATCTTCTTCATGTAGGTGACGTCTATAGCCTTTATCGTGATTTGCCATCGTTCACGTCTGGCAGACGAGAATGTCCGTCGTTGGAGTGGCCTTTGATTGCTCGCCCAGTTGTGCGCGCGCTAGTTCCCTTCTTCGCGTTTCTGTTTGCGTTTCTGCGGACTGAAAACTGGATAAACTCGTTCGATTGTTACTGACGCCAAGCTTGGCTCCACGTGCGGATTGTCTTTGGACGGCTCATTAAAGACGAACTCGACGTTGACCGGATAACGACTATTGATGCGCTCGTTTGCGCGGTAACGACAGATGAGCACCGAGATGGCCGGTGGCGGTGCCGGATAGCAGTTGCCTTCGACCTTCTCGCCATGGGGACCCGGTCTGAAATCGGCAAGATCCAGACGCTCCTCCATCTCTGTTCGATTAATTCCAGTGATCGAGTCGAAGAAGTAGAGATGAAAATACGAGGGTACAGCTCGAACCTTGGTTCTGTCTTCGGAATAACCAAGAGGATCTGCTTGCGTGGTAAATATTTCCTTCGCCGATGGAATTGCATTATTTTTATATCTATAGACATGTCCAGTACCCTCGGGGCCGATATCGGTAGATTTTATTTCTCCAAACACAGGCTTTTCAGGGTTGAATGGATTGTCATCGCGCAATATCGAAATAACTTCATCGAGCAATGCGAGAAATGCAAACCTCTGAGAATTAGCTTCTCGCTTGGCCATTTCTTGCGCCTCCGATGGCGCGGACTGCGTCGCCGTATTCTCGTGTGCATGAGCCTGGATTGCGTAGAAAATTGTCATCAGGCCTCCTCCAATAAGAATCAACCAGATCACCGCATGACCACGCATCTTCTTCATGCAAATGACTCCTGTAGCCATCGTCCGTAGTTACCATTAATCGAGCCGTCTCGGGAGAAATATTTAATAGTTTGCAGATTTCGCTTTCTACAGCATCCAGGTCGGGGCGCATGAATGCGTAATATGGCACGCTCTGCGTGTTTTTGATAATCCAGTAATAGTCGAACAGAAGTAACCGGTGAATTCCAATTTTTATGCGGTCGTCATTGGGGAAGTTTGTCCTGCTGATGGCGGTCAGGATACTATCTCTTGTTGTTTCATAATAATATTTATCCAGTGATGTGAATCGACTGTAATCATCTGGATAAGATTTTTTCAGGGAAATCATCCAGTATTTCTGCTGCGCGTGCCTCGCCTCATGGTAGAGCGTATTTGCGAATTTTCGAAGTACCGTCGGTAATTTCAGCTGGCGTCTTGTCTGACAGGGCGGACCAGTCGATAGCGATAAGTCGTTTCTTCACCGCCGCCGTATAGGATTTAGCGACCGGATACTCGATATTGTGCCTTGATCGAAATGCCGGGGAGGTGTCCTCCTGCTTTGCACCATTGATAAGCCGATAGGCACGGAGCCCGAAATTCAGTGGGTCGCAACTGAAGTATTCGGCAGGCCTGCTTTGGGTCGTTGGTCCATCGTCTGGCGTACTGATCGGCTTCCCGCCTACTTGTGTTGTTCGTTTCGCGGCGGCCGGCACCAAAGGGAGGGACGAAGAATCGATATCGCGATGAATGGAAATGTTGGTGACGGCGATCGCGTCTGCCGGGGCACTTTGCGACATGAGTTCGATCGTGCCGAACGATACGGCATGACTCGTCACCATCTGCAATTCGCCCAACTCGTTCGTCACGCCTTGAATGACCCGTCCATCATCCAGCATAAGACGATACGGTTGATTGGGAATGGCAAAGCCACCGCCGTCCTCGACCAGCACATGATGCGCGGCGAGCTTGCCGGGATTTTCCGGTGTAACCGGAGAATCAACCGGACTGCTCACGGGATTGTCGGTGGCGTGGTCCGCCGCATGCACCACGAATCGCCCGCCGGTATAGCCAACGATACCCTCGTCCGATATCTCCAGCACGGAACTGCCGCCCTTGATCCTCACGCGTCGGGCCGAAGCGATATCGATGCAGTCCCCCGTACTGATAATTTCGACAAGTTGACGTGCGAGCAAGCGCATGCCGTCTGATCTGGCGTCAAGGTCTATCCTGCCCGCAGCTGCAACGAGCCTGAATCCGGCGCGCTGGACGTAAATAGCGACCTTCTCTCGCACCGATGCGAAGAACGACTTACCAGTGGCGATGGATACGTGCCCACCCGCAGTCAGTGCCGTATGCTGCTCGCTCGCAATATGCGTGCTGCCTGCCGCAGTCGACTGGATACCTGCCGTGCTGGAGAGCGTCAGATGCGGCGCTTCGAACTCGGGGAACGCATCATGGCCCGCATTTGTCTTGCCGCGCAATTCGGCGATGGCGCGCCTGATCGCCTCCGTAACGTCCACCTGATCGCCCATCGGGTCTTGTGCATCGTGCCGCCGGGCTTGCCGCGCGAGGTCGTCGTGAATATCTCGCGAACCGGTGAGACGCGCGACGGTCTCGCCCATGTCCTTGACCTTACCCTGCGCGCCAAGCCGCGCGACCGTCGTTATCAGCAGCCCAAGCGCCGCACGCAACACCCCATGCTTGTCTGTGCGAAGCTCGAAGCCTTCGCCCCGCGCATCCTGCCGCCCCGCATTACCCTCGATACGCGTGATATACCCCAGACTCAAGCTGCTTTTCGCGTGATCGCTTGCAAGCTGCGCCTGTTGCTGGTTTTCCGTGTCGTCCAGTGCGAGATGATTCGACGTGTCTCCCTGTCCGAGCGTGCGACTCACGATGCCGGTCAACGCGCGGTTATTGGGCAGTTTCCAGGGGGGCATGTTCAGCGCATCCGGCGCGAACGCCGTGACGATGGGCCGGTCAGGGTCGCCGTTGACGTACGCAACAAGCACCGGCTGCCCATGGCGTCCGTGCATGACCGTGCCCATCTGGTTGCCTTGCCACGGCTGCGCGACGCGCACCCAGATCGACGACTTGCCGGTGTACTCGCCTTCGCGGTCCCAGGCGAACTGGATGCGCACGCGGTTGTATTCATCGATCGTCAGGGGTTGATCGCCATACCCCACGATCACGGCATGCTCGCAACCGTCGATGCGCGGGCGCGGCGTCACCTGCGGCATGCGCCAGGCCTCGCTCGTTGGATGCAGTCCGAATTCGGCTTCAAACGAAAACTCCGGCAACGTAGTCGACGTGCCCGGCGTTCCCCGAATATCGAGTGTGCAATTGAGCACGAGATATTCGCCGTTCACCTCATCGTGCGGGTGATCCGTCAACGTGAACGTCCTGCCGGCTTCGATGCCGCGCAGGGCACCCCGGCCTTTCGCACGTTGCTGCGCGCATCGCGCGGCTTCGAGTTTCACGCGTGCCAGATATCGCGCGTCTTCGCGCCATGGGGTCCCGTCCTGCTGGACGTATCCGGTCGTATCTGGCTGGGCGTATTCGGCGGGCTCATAGGATTCGAGACGCGCTTCGTCGTCGTCGAGTGCAATCCCGTACTGCTCGCGATAGGGCAGGCTGTGGCGGTTCAGCCGCGGCGACACATAGCTATGGTCGTGCACCGTCACTGTGCCGATCGCAACCGAAGTCCGCCAGGACAGGGATGTGACGTGCCCCTTGTCGAGATGCCCGCCATCGGGGCGATAGCGCAACGTATCATAAGGATCACTATGCTTCTGGCAGGTGTGGATGCTGTCGGCAATGACAAGAACATGTCTGCCATCATGATGCTCGAACCAGATCAGATAGCCGAATTCCTCGCACAGGCGCATGCAGAAGTCCCAGTCCGTCTCCCATGCCTGCCGGATGAAATCGCGCCGGTGGGCCGCACTGTGGCCGACACGGAATTCGATATCGTTGCTGTACGGCTTCAGGGCGGTGTTCAGGACCTCGAGAATTTCCGCTTCCGCACCCACAAAGATGCGCGAGTTTTTGCATAGCGTCGCGCGCCACCACCACGGGCGCATCACGAATTCATAGACGATCGTGTTTCCCTCGGTGCCCAGTATTTCGGCGGACTCGACCATGCCGCTGATTTCGCGGTCTCCGGTGCACTCACGGGCAGAAGCCCAGTCCCGCTGCTTCCAGTAAACCTCGCTGAACGTAAGCGTAATGGCCGTACCCTTGATGGCTTTCAGATCGATCGGCGTGTCGTCGTGCCCGAAATAATCGGGGTTGGCGGCCGACCGGACTGCCTCGATGCGGTACTCGAAAAGCTCCCCGATTCCCTCGCGGCCTGAAATGCGCCGTGGAATCAGCACACTGTGGCGAACTTCCTTTTCCCGCCTTCGGAACTGCAAGACGACGACCTGCTCGGGCAACGCGGGGCCATGCATCCGGACCGGGCTGACGTAATTCGTAACGGGCCACATGAATCACGTCGCCTTATGCAGCGCCGTGCTGCATGTTGTCGTGTCACCCAAGGGCGCCAGGCGTACGCCGCCATGCGTGTTGTCGCCCAGGCAGGCGAAATCGCGTCCCGTCACTGCATTCTTCATAGGCCACTTCCTCCTGATGAAATCTCCCGCAATGCCATGAATGGCGGTGCACGCCACCCGCAGGGCATATCCTGAAGGAGCCTCACTTATCCTGAACAGGAGAAAATTCTTAAATGTAGCCGGGACTTCAAATCAAGACACATCCGTCTGATATCCCGCATCCAAACGAGCGCGAACCGCCCCCCTCACAGCCCATAAAATCTCGCCCCGCGTGGAATAGGCGCAAAAGCCGGGTGTTAGCCCATCATCTCCACCCACGCGACGGCACATCATGGTTTCGCAGAGGCCGCACGGCGAGCGGCAGGTTTCCGAGGGCGATATCCAGGCCTACACTGACGGTTCGCTGGCGAACGAGCGGGCCGCGCGCGTGCGCCGCTATCTGGCGGCGCGCCCTGGCGAATGGCATCGGATCCTGTTCTACCGCCGGCTCAACGCCCAGCTTCGTCACTCATTCGGGGAGGCAGGGCCCGGGCCCGAAGCCGTGCCTGCTGCCAAGTCAGCCAGGCGGCCCGCGTCAACGCCGCGCCGTCGCACAGCCGAACCCGGCGGCGCCGGTCGCCCGCGTATCGCCGCGCTCGCACTCACGTGTCTGCTCGCGGGCGCCGCTCTGGCGTGGTTTGCCGTTTCCGAGCCCAGCGCCCAGGTGCTCAACGACGCGGCGGTCATGGCGCTCATGGAAGCCGGCAGCGGCGCCCAGGCTGCGCCGTCCGCGCCCGATGCGCCGGATTCGCCTGGCGCCGCGCTCGCGGATTCGCTCGTGCCCGCGCCGTCCGCCAGCGCGCCCGCGCCCTTCGACCTCGCGCCGGCGGGCTTGCGGTTCGTGGCGTCCGGCACGGTCGAGCTCGGGCCGTTTGCGCGGGCCCGGCGCTGGGTCTACGAAAACGGCGACGGCAGGCCGGTCGTGCTGCTCGCTTCGCGCGCGTGGTTTGCGCGGACCGAGCCGCAATGGAGCGCGCGCCGCGTCGGCGATCTGCGTCTGCTCGGATGGACCGGGCATGGCGAGCGCTGGGTGCTGGCGGGCAATGCGCAGACGCGCGGGCTGATGCGTGCGGCGGATCTCGCCACCCAGGAGCAGGCGGTTCGCGACGACGCGGCCGGCGCTGCGGAGCACCTACGATGAGCAGGCAAAAGAGGACGGCGAGGATGGAACATGGACATCCGTGACGAGCTGATAGAACACGTACCGCGCCTGAGGCGTTATGCGCGCGCGCTGATCAACAATCGCGAACTCGCCGACGACCTCGTGCAGGACACGCTCGAACGCGCGCTCGCGCGCACGGCGCTGTTTCGCGCGGGCACGGACCTGCGCGCGTGGCTCTTCACGATCATGCACAACATCTTCGTGAATCAGGTGCGCAAGTCGGCGTCGCGCGGCCCGCACGTGAGCGTCGACGACGAGAGCGTGCCCGAGACCGATTACGCTGTGAGCGCGTCCCAGACCGGCACGCTCGAAGTGCGCGATCTCGACTTCGCGCTGCAGCGGTTGCCGGTCGAGCAGCGCGAGGTGGTGCTGCTGGTCGGCCTCGAGGAAATGAGTTACGCCGACGTGGCGCTGGCGCTCGACATTCCTATCGGCACGGTGATGTCGAGGCTTTCGAGGGGACGTGAGCGTCTGCGTGCGCTCATGGCCGGTTCCGTCCCGCGTGCGAATCTGAAGGTGGTGCGATGAGCGACCAACATAATCCCGTGACCGAAGACGAGATCCACGCCTACGTGGACGGCACGCTCGCGCAAGCGCGCCGCGCCGACGTCGAGCGCGAGCTCGAACGCAATCCGGAGCTGGCGGCGCGCGCGAGCGACTTTTTCGCGCTGAACAATCTGCTGCACGAGCGTTACGACCGCGTGCTGAGCGAACCGGTGCCCGCGCGTATGCGCATCGAGCCTCCTGAGTCCGCCGAATCCACCGCGTCCCGCGAGCGGGCCGGGCGTCGCGCACGCGAAGCCGCGAACTGGCCACGGTTCGCGGGCCTTGCGGCGATGCTGGTGCTGGGTGTGGGTATCGGCTGGGGCACGCATTACGGTGCGGACCTCATGGGCGGCGCGGCGGGACGCGGCGATCAGCACGCCGACCTGCGCCCGGTGAGCGCCGATTCGACCATGAACTTCGTGCACGAGGCCGCGCTCGCGCACGTGGTCTACATGCCCGAGGTGGAGCGGCCGGACTCGATGGGCGCGCGCCAGGAGCAGGACTTCGTGCAATGGCTCGCGAACCGGCTCGGCACCAACGTGCATGCGCCGATGCTGGAGAAGAGCGGTTTCGAGCTTTCGGGCGGGCGTTTGCTGCCGGGCGTCGATGGCGACGTCGCGCAGTTCATGTATCACAACGCGCAGGGCGAGCGCGTGACGCTGTGCATTTCGCACCGCAAGGCAAGCAGCAATACGACGGCGTTCAAGCTCTACCAGGACGGTCCGGTGAACGTGTTCTACTGGATCGATGGCGACTTTGGCTATGCGCTCTCGGGTGGGATCGACCGCAAGGTGCTGCTGCAGCTCGCCCACGATGTTTATGCGCAATTGACGCCGCGCTAAAGCGCGCGCGGACGCGCTTCTTCAACGTCACCTCGTCGCCGCCAGCGACATTCGCATATCAACGCCGATACCCCGCTCTCCATGAGCGGGGTATCGGCGTTGCACGCGCTGGCCGTTGAGGCATCGGCTTGCGCGCCTCAGCTTCCTGCGTAGAGATTGCAGAAGCTCACGGGTCCCACGCAGGCCATGCGCGGGGCGCCCGAGTCGCTCGTTCCGGACGCCGGCATGCCCATGCCGCTTGCGGCACGCGGCGCTGCGCTGTGCGCCACCTGTTGCGCGAAGACGGGACTTACTTCGGGGTACGACGCATCGGTGACGAAGCGCGAGCCGTTGGCTTCGGCCTCGATCAATTCCTGGCGGACCTGAGCGCGGGTGAGCCCCTGGGCCGACGCGCTGGCAATGGCGCCCACGGAAGCGGTTGCGACGAACGTGGCAAGCAATACATGATGGATCGCGCGACGGATAGACATTTCGAACTCCTGATCGTATGGATGGGTCTGGCGGCCGGAATCGAGCAGTTCGATTCAACGCAGCCGACATAGACACAAACGCACCGTGTGCAGGAGTTATTCCGCGCGGTTTTGTATCGTCGTGCTTTGTGTCGCCATGGAGCTATCGGGAATGAAGCGCTTCGTGCGTCTCGTCCTCACCTGAGATTGACTGCGAGGAAGCTGCGCGCGTGATTACGCTGGATCAGCACCTCCATGCTCTTCGTCGCCTTGGCCTCGAGCGCGGCGGCCTGGTCCTGCGTTTCGACGAGGGTTTCGTCGAGCGTCAGCACGACGTCGCCGGGCCGCACGCCCGCTTTCGCGGCGGGCCCGATCGAGTCGTCCACCATCAGCCCCAGCGGGAGCCCGGTCGATTGCTTTTCGTCCTCGGTCAGGGCGTGCGCGATGAGGCCGAGCCGATCCGCGGTGTGGGCCGCCGGGGCCGGGGCGGCGGGCGGTTGGAGGTTCGCGTCCGTCATCACCGCTTTCACGGCTCTCACGTCGTGCACGCTCGCCGCATCGGCCGCGGTTGGCGTCGCGGCGGGGGCTGGCGGGGCTGCTACGGCTGCTATGGCCGTTACGGGTGGCGCGGCTGTCGCGTCGGCCATTGCTGCGGGCTGGGCCGCCTGGGTTGCCGGGGTTGCCTGGATCGCTTGCGCTGTCTGCGCCACTCGGGCCGCCTTCGCCGCATGCTTCGTCTGCGTTGCCTGAGTGGCTTGCGTCACTTGAGTCGCTTGCGCCGTCTGCGTGGCCTTCGTCTCAACGGCCGCGTTCATGAAGCCCGCCTGCGTCGTCTGCCGGTTGCGGACCACGGCGAGCGGAGTTTTCGTCGCGGGCGGCACGGCTGCGAGCTGTTCGGCGAGCGCCGCGGCCCCGTCGACGGGCTTGTTGCCCACCTGCAGGATCACGTCGCCAGGGTTCACGCCCGCAGCGGCGGCGGGCGAGCCTGGATCGACGGCATCGACGAGCGCGCCGCCCGCATGCGGCAAGCCGAGGGCCGCGGCGATCCCCGGGCTAACGTCTTCGACCTGCATCCCGAAGGTGCGGGTCGTGCGCGCATTGCCGGTGCCGTCCGCGCTGGCGGCGTCGGCAGCGGCGCCGGGCGCCGGCTTGCGCGCGGCCTGCAACTGCGCGCGGAACTGGTTCGCCGCCTCGATCGGAATCGCGAACGTCAGACCCTCGTAATGGCCGCTATCGGCATAAAGCTGCACGTCGATGCCGATCACTTCGCCCACGCGATTGAATAGCGGTCCGCCGGAGTTGTCGGGGTTGACCGCCACATCGGTCTGCAGGAACGGAAACGCGTTGCCATTGGGCAGCGTGCGCGAGGTCGCGCTGACGATGCCTGTCGTCACCGTGTTCTGGAAGCTGTCGGGCGAGCCGATCGACAGCACTGGTTCGCCGGCGCGGACTTTCGACGAGTCGCCAAGCTTCACGAACGGCAAATTGCGTGCGTTGTCGATCTGCAGCACAGCCACGTCGCTCTGCGGATCGACGGCGACTACCTGCGCCTTGAATTCGCGCTTGTCGGTCAGCCGCACGGTCACTTCCTCGGCGTTGTCCACCACGTGCGCCGTGGTGAGCACGAGGCCGTTGGGGTCGACGATGAAGCCCGAGCCGGTGCCCGTCATCGCGCGCGGAGCGCCGGGCTGAGCGTCGCCGGGCGGCCGCGGCGCGCGCTTGAAGAACGCGAAGAACGGGTCGTCGGTGTCGATGGCTTCCTGTTCGGGCGGCGCGGAGGGATCGTCGGCGCTGCGTGCGATCACGTGCACGACGGCGGGACCGTAGCGCTCGGCGAACGAGAAGAAGTCCGGCGCGGCCATGGCCGCGGGCGTGACGCTCGCGTGCTCGGCGGCGGCGCGCTCGGCGGCGTTGACCGTGGCGGGCGGGGCAGCGGAGGGGTGGTCAGCGTTCGAGCCGTCGGGCGCCGGGACCGGCGTTGCCGCGTTCGCCGGGAGGCAAAATGTGCTGGCGAGCGCCAGCGTGAGCGCCGCCGCGGGGCGCGAGGTGCGGGCGAGAATCAGGCAGAGCACAGCACACCTCCCACTGGCAATCGTGCTGGCGGACGTGGACCGCGATGCAATTGTGTTGCAAGCGGGCGCCGACAAAAATAGTGTAGTCACGTGACGAGGCGAGTGGGGAGGAGGGTTTGTCCTGTAGCGTACGGAAAGTTTTGCGCCCCGTCCGGGACGGGTTTTTGCGCGCGTTTTGACGGCGGCTCAAGGGCTGTCCGCGGGTTGTCCGCGCCGCCGTCCTACACGAATAACGTGACCGTTCCATGTCTGGCGGGCGAACGCGAGCGCTTGCCCGTCAAAGCGCGGATAGGGCATCCTTGCGCCGATCGAACGGTCACACGAACATGGAACTTGCCTCGTCCATTGCAACCTACGGCGCCGACACGACGGGGCTAATATGCGGCTTCCGCTTCACGCCGGGCCAGCCGGGCCAGCCCGTCAAGGGCGAAGACGTGCTCGACGCGCTGCGGCGCGCGCAAGACCCTCACGCCAGCCGCGACGACGCGTTTTACTGGCTGCACTTCAATCTCGCGCACGCGGCGAGCGCGTCGTGGATGCGCGCGCATCTCGAGTTGCCCGAAGCGTTTTTCGAAATGCTCGTGGAGGGTTCGCACTCCACGCGCATCGAGCACGTGGACGGCGCGCTTCATGCCGTGGTCAACGACGTGATGTTCGACTTCGAGTTCGCGCCTTCGCAGATCGCCACGCTCTGGTCCTATACGCACGAGCGCATTCTCGTGACGGCGCGCATGAAGCCGCTGCGCTCGATCGACCGCTTGCGCGGCGACGTGCGCAACGGCGAGACCTTCCGCTCGCCCGCCGATCTGCTCATTCATCTGATGCGCGACCAGGCCGACCTGATGGTGGAGATCGTGCGCCGCACGAGCGTGGACGTCGATCGCGCCGAGGACCAGTTCCTCGCTTCGCGCGGTTTCGGGAACCGTCACGATCTCGCGGCTATGCGGCGCGTGCTGGTGCGTCTGCAACGAATGCTGGCGCCGGAGCCGGGCTCGGTGTTCCGCCTGCTCGCGCGGCCGCCGCGCTGGCTGCAGGCGCCGGACATGCAGGACCTGCGCGAGGCGACCGAGGAGTTCTCGCTCGTGCTCGGCGACATGGCGGGGCTCGTCGAACGCGTGAAGCTGCTCCAGGAAGATCATGGTGCTGCTCGTGACCACGTTCACCGTGCTGCTCGGCTGGTGGGTGTTCCGCCGCCGCAGTGATCCGCGTTGATTAGCGGTGGATCGTAGCGGCCCGTGGTGATCGCGGCGGTTCATGGCGGCTCGTAGTCGTGGGCAGCAGCGTATGGCGCTTGCGTTGTAGCCGCAGCCTGGCGCGCCATCCGGATGAAAAATGCGCGCTGTATACTGGGCGCTCGATTTCCTTGCCCCCGCGTGCGCCATGCCCGTCTCCCAGCCTTCCGCCGAACCCGCGATCGTCCCGCCCACGGCACCGGCCTGTGACGCGCCCGGCGCACACGATGCCGCCCTGCGCACCGCGAGCGGCCTCGATCCTCTGCTCGATGGGCTCATACGCCTCGTGGCCCGGCATTTCGGCGTGGCGGCCGCCTGCGTGCTGCCCGGCGATGCCGCTGCGGGCGCACCGGCATGGGCCGGCGTGGACGCGGCAGGCGGGGCTACGGCGGGCTTTGCTACGCCGAACGCTGCTGCGGCGGATATCGCTGCTGCGTTCGATATCACCACGCCAGGCGTCGCTGGGCCGTTGCGCGAGGCGTTGTTCGAAATCCGGCGTGCGCAGAGGGCGATCGGCACGAACGGTGACGCCGAACCGGACGACATCGCCAACGCGGCCGAGCCGTTCTTCGCCAGTAATCTCGGGACAGACCCCGCATGGCAAGTGTGCCTGTCCCAGGCAAGCGCGCTGCCGTTGCGTTTCGTGGCCGCCTGGCCGCTGCGCGGCGCGAACGGCGATCATCTGGGCAGCCTGTGTCTGCTCGATCCAACGCCGCGCGCGTTCTCGTCCACGGAGCGCGCGAGCCTCGACGATTTCGCGCGCGTGATCGCGGCGCTGGCGGCCGAGGAAACGCTCATCGAAACGCAAGGCACGGACGAACTCACGCCTCGCGGCGCGCCCGACGCGCCGTTTCCCCCCGATACAGCGCTCCACGAAGAACTCGAAGCATTGCGCGCCCGCGAGCGTCTGCTCGCGCTCGCCATCGCGGGCAGCGGCACGGGCATCTGGGACCGCGACGTGGCCACCGGGGAGATCCGCTATTCCACGGGCTGGAAAGCGATGCTCGGCTATGCCGACGACGAGGTGAGCAACCGCATCGAAGACAGCTACCTGCGCCTGCATCCCGACGACGTCGACTACGTGAAGGCGACGATGCTGGCCCACTTCGAAGGCCGCACCGACCAGTACGAAGTGGAGCACCGCATCCGCTGCAAGGACGGCCGCTACAAATGGATCTGCAGCCGCGGCAAGGTTACCGCGCGCGATGACGAAGGCCGGGCGCTACGCATGATCGGCACGACGACCGATGTGACGTCGATGCACGAGATGGCCGAGCGCCTGCGCGAGTCGGCGAGCCTCGTCACCAATCTCACGAACGAGGTGCCGGGCCTCGTGTTCCAGTGCCGCCGCACGCCGGACGGCCACACCAGCTTTCCCTACGCGAGCGCGGGCATTGCCGAGATCTACGAGCTCGCGCCGGCGCAGATCGCGGCGCATGGGCACGCGATCGAGGCGCTGATCCACCCCGACGATCTCGACGCGTGGCGCGCGTCGTTCGCGGTCTCGGCGGCCATGCTCACGCCGTGGCACCTCGAATATCGCGTGTGCCTGCCGCGCCAGGGGTTGCGCTGGCGGCAGGGCGATGCGAAGCCGCAGCGTCTCGCCGACGGCACCATCGTCTGGCATGGCTTCATCACCGACGTCACGGAGCGCAAGCGCATCGAGGCCGAGCTGCACGAATTCGCCACGACCGACGGCCTCACGGGCCTCGCGAACCGGCGCCACTTCATGGCGCGGCTCGAGGCGCAGCACGCGCTGTTGCGGCGCGCGGAGCAAGCCGGCGGCGTGGGGAACATGAACAACGTGGGCAACATGAGCGCCGCCGTGCTCATGTGCGACCTCGATCATTTCAAGTCGATCAACGACCGCTTTGGCCACGCGATAGGCGACGAAGCCTTGCGCCATTTCGCCGGGATCCTGCGCACGCATTTGCGCGTGGGCGACGTGGCCGGGCGCATCGGCGGCGAGGAGTTCGCGGTCTTGCTGGACGGCGCCGACCGCGACGGCGCGTGCACGGTCGCGCGCCGCATCCAGGACTGCATCGCCGGCGCGCCGCTCGAGCGCGCGGCGGGCACGGTGATGCTCACGGTCAGCATCGGCGTTACGCAGCTGTGCGCCGACGACCCGAGCGCCGAAGCCGCGCTCTCGCGCAGCGACATCGCGCTTTATCGCGCGAAGAAAGGCGGGCGCAACCGCATCGAGTGCGCTTGAGCCGCGCTCCGTGAGCGAAGGACCGGCGGCGCCCTTGCGCGGCACGGTCCGTTCTTCATTCTGGCCCTTGGTGTAACGTTCCAGCAGGCCGATAGCTTTCGCACGCGGATGGCCCCGGTGGCGTTCGCCGCAGTCGCGGCGCATGCCGTCTGAAGGGGCACTGAAGCGGCCGAGGGTATCGCCGCACGCCGCCACCTGGCGGCATGGAGGCGCATGTGCCGGAGTTCGATTCCAGGGCGTCGCCCGAACCGCAGACCCGCGCGTACTCCGGCGCGAAGCGCGGGTGGGCGCGCGCCTCGCAGATCGCGGTGATGGCGCTCGCGGCGGCGCTGCCGGTGCTGCTGTGCGTGGTGCTGACGCGTTACGAGGCGGCGCGCCTCGTGCGCACCGAAGCCGAGCTCGCCTCCAACTTCGTCGTCAATCAGGTGGTGGCGATTGCCGGGCGTGCGCGAGAGGCGGCCCAGGGCTTCGTCTCGCGCGCGGCCGAGCCGTGCACGAAGCTCGCAGCCGAGCTCACGCTGGGCACGGCCACGGAGCCCTATATCCGCACGCTCAATATCGTCGACGGCGATCGTCTCGCCTGTTCCTCCGCGCTCGGCCAGCAGGCGATCGCCACGCACGCGTTCATGGCCGGCGAAGGGCGCCTGCCGCGCGGCGACTGGCTCGCGATCGTGCCCAGCACGCCGATGGTCACCGATCGCCCGGCGCTGCTCGTGGGCGTGCGTGCGCCGGGCGCGCGCGCCGTGATCGCCGTGGTCGATTCGCAATATCTGCTCGATCTGCTGCACGCGGCCGCGCCGCTCTCCGCGTACCGCCAGGCCGAGTTGCGCGTGGGCACGGGCACGTCGCTGCGCGAGGCGAGCGCCGATACGCCGGTGGCATCGAGCCCGCTCGTCGCCGACACGCGCAAGCTGTTCGTCGGCAGCGTGATCGACCTGCGCCTTTACGGCGAGCCCGCGCACCTCAACGAAACCTGGGGCGCGTTGCTGCTGCGCTACCTGCCGTGGGTCGTGGCGTTCTCGGCGCTGCTCGTGTGGCTCGTGAACCGCGCGCAGCGCAGCCGCCAGTCGCGCCGCGAGCAGTTGCTGCGCGCGATACGCGCGGGCGAATTCCATGTCGAATATCAGCCGCTCTACGGCGTGGAGTCGGGGCGCTGCGAGGGCGCCGAGGCGCTCTTGCGCTGGACGCGCCCCGGCATCGGCACGGTGCGTCCCGACGAGTTCATCCCGGGCGCCGAGGAAGACGGGGTGATCGTACCGCTCACGCAGCATCTGCTCAAGCTGATTGCGCGCGACGTCATGCTTTGGGGCACGCGGCCCGGCTTTCACCTGGGCATCAACTTCGCGCCCGAGCATCTCTCGGGCGCAGATCTGCTGCCCGACGTGCGGCGCTTCATGGGCGTGATCGCGGGACGCCGGATTCAGCCGGTGCTGGAGATCACCGAGCGCTCGATCATGCGCAACACCGAGCAGGCGCGCAGCAACCTGGAGGCGTTGCGCGCCGACGGCGTGCAAGTGGCGATCGACGACTTCGGCACGGGCTTCTGTTCGCTGTCCTACCTCGAGAAATTTCCGTTCGATATCCTGAAGATCGATCGCGGCTTCGTGCTCACGATCGACGCCGAGGGACGTAGCGCCGTCGTGCTCGATGCGATCATCGGCCTCGCGCATAGCCTTGGCGCGAGCATCGTGGCCGAAGGCGTGGCCTCGCAGGCCCAGTTCGAGTATCTGCGCGAACGCGGCGCGCACTATATTCAGGGCTTCCTCTACGCGAAGCCGATGCCGGCCGACGTCTTCAGCCGCTGGTATCGCGGCGCCGGCACCGAGGTGTGCGCCGATCCGGCCGTGACAGCGGGGCATTGACGCCCCGACGCGCGAACGTCGGAAGCGCTATCCCTGCAGCGTGATTTGCTTAGCGCGATTCGTTACTTCTGCGCGCGCGGCGTGACAGGTAGCATTTTTTGCAGACTTGCCCCGCGCCGTTCGCCATCGCGCGCAAAACTTTCACGCTACGCATTGACCATGACCCGCGAAAAAACGACCCCGTTGAACCACCGCGAGCGCCGCCGCGCCGTGCTTGCCGCGCTCGGCGCCACGTTGGCCGGTGCGGCGCTGCCCGCCTGGGCGAAGTTTCAGCCCGACCAGTTCCGCATCGGCTACCAGAAGGCCGCGAGCACGCTCGTGCTGCTCAAGGCCAATGGCGCGCTCGAAAAGCGCCTTGCGCCCCAAGGCATCAAGGTGACGTGGAACGAGTTTCCCGCCGGGCCGCAACTGCTTGAAGGCCTGAATGTGGGCGCGATCGATTTTGGCTACGTGGGCGAAGCGCCGCCCATCTTTGCGCAGGCTGCGGGCGCGGACTTTGTCTATAGCGCCTATGAATTGCCCACGCCGCGCGCGGAAGGCGTGGTCGTCGCGAAGCCGTCGCCCATCCGCTCGGTGAGCGATTTGAAGGGCAAGAAAATCGGCTTGAATCGCGGCTCTGACGTGCACTGGTTCCTCGTCGCGCTGCTGGAGAAGCACGGCCTTGGCGTGCGCGACGTGCAGACCGTGTGGCTTGCGCCCGCCGATGCGCGCGCGGCGCTGCAAAGCGGCTCCATCGACGCATGGGCGATCTGGGATCCGTTTCTCGCCGCCGTGGAGGCGCAGGACGGTGCGCGCCTCATCGCGGACGCGAGCGGCGTGGCGAGCCATCATCAGTTCTTCTTGAGCCAGCGCGAGTTCGCGCAAAAGCGCGGCGAAGTCATTGCGATTGCTCTCGACGAGCTCGGCAAGACGGGGCAATGGGTGCGCCAGAACACGGCGGCCGCAGCCGCGCAGCTCGCGCCGATTCAAGGTCTGGACGCCGCGATCCTCGAGACCGGGCTCAAGCATTACGCGCACGAATACCGGGCCATCGACGCGCCCGTGCTCGCCGATCAGCAGAAGATCGCCGATACGTTTTACGACCTCAAGATCATTCCGCGCCGGGTGGTGACGAAGGATGCGGTGCTGGCGTAGATAGAAGCGGGGTTGTGGCGGACGCCCTCAATGCTGGATAAGCAGCGCACCGATTAGTTGCGAACGCAACATGAAGGGAAAATAGCCGCCGCATGACGGCGTATTACCTCGCAAGCGAAGGATTCCGGAAACTGTTCAGTAGCGCGGCACGATACTGCGTGACGACCTGAAAGCGGTCGCCCGCCAGTAATCAACGGGCGCGCGATCTTATCTTTTCAGGAGTCCTTGTATGAGCGTGTCGAGCGTGAGTTCCAGCGACCCGTATGCGGCGCAGCGTTATAGCGGGGAGGAAGACAAGACCGGCGAGCAGACGAGTTCTCAGCAGCCGGAGAATATGTCTCAATCTTCGGGCGGTAACGGCGACGAAGTGCACGCTTCGACCGACGACCACCAGGACGATGTCTCCCAATCGACGGCAAGTTCTGATCCGGCAAATACGTCGCCGTCTTCGAGCAGCGGCAGCGGCGATTCCCAGGCGCCGCGCGACGACAACTCTCATCGGGAGGATGTCTCCAAAGCGGCGCCGAGTTCGGATCTGACAAATACGTCACCGTCTTCGAGCGGCGGCAGCGGCGATTCCCGGGCACCAGCCGACGACAATTATCATCGGAACGATGTCTCCAAAGCGACGGAGAGTTCGACGTCGAGTGGCACGCTGCAGCCCCTGAAGGACGTCAACGATCGCGATACCCATGCGTCCGCAAATGACAGCCGTCAGCAAATCGAAGTCCCCGAAAAGACGGGGCGTGTTCCTTCGGAAAACACGCCACCGACACGGAGCGATATTGGTGGTCACGATCAAGCGAACGAATATTCCCGTATCCCCGGATCGGAGAATCGCCCGCCTGAAAGTAACCAGCCGCTCTTCCCTGGCGCCGCCGGGGACCATGGGAGCCATGAACCGAATTCGGACGAACACGACGAGAATCGGACCACAAGGGAATTCTTGTTACCGCAACCGGGTACTATCGGCGGCCACAATCAGCCTCTTGGGAACCCCGATGTTCAGCAGGTGAATAGACTAGGGCAAGAGCCATATGGGTCGCAAGTACACGAGTTCCGTCCGGTTGTCGGTGCCGGCAACGATAAGCAATACCCGGTACCTTCCTCAACCAGGCCGAAGCGCGACGATACGGATATTCCCCCCGCCTGGAGCGAAGAATATGCCGACTACGTGCAACGCCTCGGCGAACAATCACCTCTTGATCAGTCCCAGTTGAATGAAGCACGCAGGGGGCTGATCAACGCTGTGACCGCGAGTCATAGCAGGCTCGCCGATCCAGCTACGGTGGACGCGATCGGAAACACTGTGCTCGACGCTATCAACCAGTCGCCAACTTTTCGCGCGCTCATAAGTTACAGCTTGAACCATGGCGGCGATCAGCTCGGTGATGTCATGTACACCAACTCGTATCTATTCAATCCAGACGTCAGAGGTGAACGTAGACCGATTCCAGATATGACACTAAGCTACTTGCAACAATTCAGTGCCAATAACATGCCGATCGGGGCCGATTCGTCTTCGATACCAAGGTACGACGGTGAGGGGCCAGTTGTGAATGTCGGCGCGGCACCAAACCGCGACTCGCCGTACTTCGCGGCATGGCAACAGGAGCTGGTGCATGAACTCGTACATGAACTTACTCATTCGGACGACCCGCCCAGGGATCTACGGCGAAGTCAGATGGGACCGACCGAGATTCTCACAAGCCGTGTCCTGCACGACTTGGGTATGAACCCGCCGAGCTTTCCCGGCTATACATCGCGAGCGCGGGATGCTTATTTCGATGCGGCCGATCGGGCAGCACTCCTTGAAGCGGTGCAACGTAATTCGGGCCAGGAGCGCAATTTCTTCCAGCGCCTCGAAACCATCCGAGAAACAGCCGATAGAGCCGGAAATATAGTTGTGGATGGCAGTAGAGATGCAAGTCCTGATTTTCACGAACTTGAGGCGCCACTTCCTGGAGCCGTTGGCAATAACCACACGTATGTCCAACCCCCTCCGCAGCCGTACCAAAACAACCACACGTATGCTCTTGATCCTCAGGGAGATCTCGGCCATATGCATTTCAACAACGGCACAGTGACGCTCTTCCCATTCGCTGACAGCGCCCCGGAAGGCGCACCCACCGGCTACCAGAGCGCGTATGCGGCATCCGGCGCCAGTTGGGACACGCAGGGCCGGTTCTTTCAGTACGGCAAGCCCGTGGATGGCAACCCGCACATGCGCGAGTTCGATTTTGGGGACGGGAGCAAGGTTATCGCCAGCGCGCATGTGCCGGAATTGACCACCAGCGACCTCAGCAAGTTCGAGCAGGTGATGACGGTGACAGGTGCATCTGCTGGCGGGGCCGTAGTCGGCTTTGTCACTGGCGGCCCAGTGGGCGCAATGGTCGGAGGGGCGGCTGGTGCAGGCGGTGGGGCAGCTATCGCGAATACCTATCCCTATGATCGCATCTGGCAGGGATATACATTCGATTACTACAACAAGGGAGAAACCAAACCCTTCTATACCCAGTACATGTACGCTTGGGACACCGACTGGAACCGGGTCGGGCTGCTGGCGAAGCAACACGACGCGAGCCTTTGGCCGGATTATGCGGATGGCAATCCGGATGCCAACTGGGCCTGGTGGAAATGGAAAACGGGCGATGCACCGGTGAGGACGTGACCGGCTTGCGCGGCTGATGATGAGCACGTCAATGCGACCGCCCCCGGGCGGTCGCACGTATTGCAAACGCGCTTAGTGCGGCGACGACCAGCCCTTGTAGCTGCCGACGTCCTGGCGCGCCGAGGCCTGCACTTGGGGCGGGCGCTCCCAAACCTGGATAGTCAGGACGCCAACTAGTTGCTAACGCAACTTTCAGGGAAAATAGCCGCCGCATGACGGCGTATTACCTCGCAAGCGAAGGATTCCGGAAACTGATCAGTAGCGCGGCACGATACTGCGTGACGACCTGAAAGCGGTCGCTCGCCAGTAGTCAACGGGCGCGCGATCTTATCTTTTCAGGAGTCCTTGTATGAGCGTGTCTAGCGTGAGTTCCAGTGACCCGTATGCGGCGCAGAATTATAGCGGGGAGGAAGACAAGACGAGTGAGCAGACGAGTTCTCAGCAGCCGGAGAATGCGCCTCAATCTTCGGGCGGTAGCGGCGACGAAGCGCATGTGGCGGCCGACGATCATCAAGACGATGCCTCCAAAGCGACGCCAAGTTCTGATCCGGCAAATACGTCGCCGTCTTCGAGCAGTGGCAGCGGCGATTCCCAAGCACCGGCCGACGACAATTCTCATCGAGACGATGTCTCCAAAGCAGCGCCGAGTTCGTCGTCGACCGGCACGCCGCAACTTTCGAAGGAGGCCAACGGGGGCGATACCTTGGCATCGGCAAACGATGGCCGTCAGCAAATCGATGTCCCTGAAAAGGCGGCGAATGCTCCATCGGACAATGCGTCGCCGACACGGAGCGATACCGGCAATCACGATCAAGCAAACCAATACTCCGGTGTACAGAACGATAAGTCTTCCGAAACACGGAGTGGTTCGGCTGCAGGCGGAGTGCCTCAGCCGACCAGCGAATATAGCGTCCCCCCTCGGATGCCCGGTGGGGAAGGCATACAGCAAGGCGCCGACTCCGGATCGCAGAATCGCTTGCCTGAAGGAACCCCGTCGGCCGTTTCGGGCGCCGCTGTGGGCTTTGGCAAGTCATCCGCTGATGATGGCAACGTTCCGGGGAATCCTGTGGCACAGGGAGCGACCTTGCAGAAAATCGAGGGCTCGGTACCGTCCCAGAATTTCATCAACTCCGCAGGTTCAAACTCCGCAGATCCAAAACCGTTGCCCGAATCAGGCTCGCGTCCCGAGCGAGACGCAGTTAACGCGCCCAAGCGAACGGACGATGCTTTTGCGGACTATGTCGTCTCGCAGGGGCAGCAAACGCCGCTTACCGGGGCTAACCTGGACGCCGAACGCTGGAACGTCGTCCAGTCCGTCGAGCAGAGTCTCCCCTATCTGGCCGACTCCTATACGGCCGCCACGATCGGAAGAACCCTTGTTGATGCTCTGGACCGGTCACCCACTTTCCGGAATATGGTGAGCTATGGCTCGAACAATGATGGCGGAGGACTCAATCAAATCATTTTTTCTAACCTGTACGAATCCAATCCGAATTATGAAGGTGCACCTGTGCGTTTTAGCGACATGGCCAACTATCTGCGAGACCACCCGGGAGAGACCATGCCGATCTTTGCCAGTCCCCTGCGATCGGACCAACCGCACATGGGGAGCGGCTGGGGGAATGTGAACATCGGGGTCGCACCCAATGAGAACTCGGAAAATCTGCCCATATGGAGAGACGAATTGATTCACGAACTCGTGCATCATCTTACCGGTGCCAAAGACCCGGTCGGCGACGAGCGTCGAAACCATGTGGGGCCGACAGAGATTCTCGCGCAGCGTGTGATGCATGAACTGGGTTATCCGGTACGGCTCCCCAGTAACTATGCTTCATTGACCCGTGAAGCGCAGGCATTTGCATCTGATCGGGCAGCGCTCCGCGATGCAATGGAACGCAATGCCGGCTACGAGCAGGAATTCTTTCAGCGGCTCGCCACCATCAGCTCCGCTCAACCGGCAAGTCGTGATTTTCACGAGATCGGAGCACCATCTCCCGATGGCACACACCATAACCAGACGGATGGCTTTACCGCCCAACAACCACCGGGCAGTCTTGCCCAGTTGCAATTCGACAACAACGGCACGGTGACGCTCTTCTCATTCGCCGACAGCGCCCCGAACGGCGCACCCACCGGCTACCAGAGCGCGTATGCGGCATCCGGCGCCAGTTGGGACACGCAGGGCCGGTTCTTTCAGTACGGCAAGCCCGTGGACGGCAATCCACACGTGCGCCAGTTCGAATTTCCGGATGGGAGCAAGGTTATCGCCAGCGCGCATGTGCCGGAATTGACCACCAGCGACCTCAGCAAGTTCGAGCAGACGATGACGGTGACAGGTGCATCTGCTGGCGGGGCCGTAGTCGGCTTTGTCACTGGCGGCCCAGTGGGCGCAATGGTCGGAGGGGCGGCTGGTGCAGGCGGTGGGGCAGCTATCGCGAATACCTATCCCTATGATCGCATCTGGCAGGGATATACATTCGATTACTACAACAAGGGAGAAACCAAACCCTTCTATACCCAGTACATGTACGCTTGGGACACCGACTGGAACCGGGTCGGGCTGCTGGCGAAGCAACACGACGCGAGCCTTTGGCCGGATTATGCGGATGGCAATCCGGATGCCAACTGGGCCTGGTGGAAATGGAAAACGGGCGATGCACCGGTGAGGACGTGACCGGCTCGCGCGGCTGATGATGAGCACGTCAATGCGACCGCCCCCGGGCGGTCGCACGTATTGCAAACGCGCTCAGTGCGGCGACGACCAGCCCTTGTAGCTGCCGACGTTATCGCGCGTGATGAGCGTAGGCGTCATCTCGATCATCGGATTCGCGGGTTTCTTGCCGTTCATGATGTCGTAGCCCACCTGCACGGCCGTCTGCGCCATCTTCCACGGGTCCTGGCTTGCCGAGGCCTGCACGAGCGTATTGGACTTGAGCGCCGTTTCGATATCGGGCGCGCCGTCCACCGAGGTGATCACGATATTGCTGCGATTGAGCTGCTTGGCGGCGAGATCGCTGCCCACGGCCTGCGGATCGTTGATGGTGAACACGCCGGCCACTTGCGGAAAGCGCGTGAGATAGCCCTGCATCGCGTTCATGCCGCCTTCGCGCGATCCTTTGCCGTCCTGATCGTCGGAGAGGATCTTGATGCCCGGCGACTTCGCGAGCACCTGCTTGCAGCCGTTCACGCGGTCGATCACGGCCGAGACCTGCGGCCCGTTCTCGATGATCACGTTACCCTTGCCGTTGATCTTCTTCGAAAGGTAGTCGCACGAGATCTGGCCGGCTTTCACGTTGTCGGTTTGCACGGTGGCATCGGCGCCCGCCGCGGACACGTCCACGGCCACCACCACGATGCCCGCGGCGCGCGCCTTGCGCACGGCGGGTTCGATCGCCTTGGGATCGGAGGCGTTCAGCAGGATCATGTCGACGTGCGCCGAGATGAAGTTGTCGATCTGCGTGAACTGCTTGTTCAGGTCGTAGTCGGCGGACACGGCGGTGACTTTCGCGTTCGGGTTGATCTGCTTCGCCTTCGCCGTCGCGCCGTTCACGATGGTCACAAAGTAAGGATTGCCAAGCGAACCCACGGTGATGCCGATCGACTTCAGTTGCTTGTCGGCGGCGTGCGCGCCTTGCAGGGCGAAGCCGAGTGCGAGCGCGGCAGCGGCGCGAACCGCGAAAGCGGCCTTTTTCTTGAACATGAGTTTGTCTCCAGAGGGGTCCGGTTGGTGTGTGTCGTGCAGCGCGGGTGCAGGAGGACCGCCTGCGCCCGCTTTCGAATGGGATAAACCGTTTCAGGTGCGCGCCGAGCCGCGCTGGCGATAGCGGTCGAGCGCCACGGCGCCCACGATCACGAGGCCCTTGATGATGTATTGCCAGATGTCCGAGACGCCCAGCAGCACGAGGCCGTTCGAGAGCACCGCGATGATGAGCGCGCCGATCAGCGTGCCGACGATCGAGCCCACGCCGCCCACGAAGCTCGTGCCGCCCAGGATCACGGCGGCGATGGCGTCGAGCTCGTACGACTGGCCGAGCTGCAGGCCGTTCGCGGCGTACAGGCGGGCGGCCGACATCACCGCGCCGAGGCCCGCGAGCAGGCCCGAGACCGCGTAGACGAACATCTCGATGCCCCAGACCTTGATGCCCGAGAGGCGCGCCGCTTCGGGGTTGCCGCCCACCGAGTAGATGTGCAGACCGAGCACCGTGCGGCGCAGCACGAACCACGAGACGGCCACCACCACGAGCGCGATGATCACGAGCCAGGGCACGCCGAACACGGTGCCGTTGCCGATGAAGGCGAACGAGAGCTGCGGGTTGAAGATCGTGGTGTCGTGGCCCATCAGGCGAGCGATGCCGCGCACGGCGGTGAGCGAGCCGAGCGTGACGATGAAGGGCGGCAGGCGCAGCAGCGAGATCAGCGCGCCGTTGATGACGCCGAAGCCGAGGCCCACGCCGAGCGCGGCGGGAATGCCGAGCCAGCCCCAGCCCGCGATAGTCGAGCAGAGCATGGCCGCGACCGCCGATGCGGCGAGGATCGAGCCCACCGAGAGGTCGATGCCGCCCGTGAGAATCACGAAGGTCATGCCGGCGGCGAGCACGATGTTGATCGACGCCTGCTGCGTGACGATCGAAAGATTCTGGAGCGTGGCGAAGCCATCGGTCAGGAATCCGAAGCCAATGCACAGCAGCACGAGCACGGGCAGCATGCCGGCCGTGCGCATGAGGGATTTCATGCGTGCGCGATGGCCGTCGATCGCGGTGCTGCCGCGCGCGGCCTGGAGCGGTTGCGCGGGCTGGGCGCCCTGGGCGGGCGATGGCGCAACGCCGTGGCGGGGAAGAATGTTCTTCATGGTGTCGTGCTCCTCAATATCTCTTCGGCGGGTTCGTCGGACAGGTCCGTCGGAATCAGGCGGCCTCGTCCAGCGCGCCTTGCGAGCCGGTGGCGAGTTCGATGATGGCTTCCTGGGTAATGGGCTTGCCGGTGTAGCCGCCCAGCTCTCCGGCGAATACGCCTTCGCGCATGACGAGCACGCGGTCGGCCACGCCGATGATCTCGGGCAGTTCGCTCGAGATCACGATGATGCCCACGCCGGTTTTGGCGAGGTCGTTGATGATGCGGTAGATCTCCGACTTCGCGCCTATGTCGACGCCGCGCGTCGGCTCGTCGAGGATCAGCACGCGCGGCTTCGTCTCCAGCAGACGCGAAAGCAGCACCTTCTGCTGATTGCCGCCCGAGAGCGCGCCCACATTTACGCGCAGGCTCGGCACGCGAATGGAGAGCGCGCGGATGGCGTCCTTCGCGCGCGACGAGCCGCGCGCGAGATCGAGCACGCCGAGGCGCGCGTCGTGTCCGGCCACGGCCACATTGATGTTGTCGCGCACGCTCATGTCGAGAAAGAGACCCTGGTGCTTGCGGTCCTCGGTCAGATAGACGAGGCCGGCTTCGATGGCGTCGCGCGGTCCGTGCACGTTGAGCGTGCGCCCGTCGATGGCGATATCGCCGCGCGCACGCGGCTCCGCGCCGAAAATCAGGCGCGCGAGCTCGGTGCGGCCCGCGCCCACGAGACCCGCGATGCCGAGCACTTCGCCCGAGTGGAGGTCGAGGCTGCAGCCGCGCACGCGGTTGTGATCGGCCACGTCGCGCACGGTGAGCACCACCTTGCCGGGGTCGTAGGGCGCGTGCTGTTTCTTGTAGAACCCCGAAATATCGCGGCCCACCATCATGCTCACGAGGCTTTCCGCGTTGAGCTCGTCGCGCATCAGCGTGCCCACGTAGCTGCCGTCGCGCAGCACCGAAACGCGGTCGGATAGCTCGTAGATCTCGGCCATGCGGTGGCTGATGTAGATGATCGCGAGCCCTTCCTCGCGCAACTGGAGAATGAGCTTGAAGAGGCGCTCGGTCTCGCGCGAGGAGAGCGGCGTGGTGGGCTCGTCCATCACGATGATGCGCGCGTCGCTATGTACGGCGCGTGCGATCTCGACCAGTTGCCGCTCGGCGATCGAGAGCGAACCCACCAGCGTCGTGGGCCCGAAGGTCGCGCCGAGACGCTTGAGCACGTCTTCGCAGCCACGCTCCATGGCCGCGCGGTCGACCATGCCGAAGCGGCGGCCGCCACGGCGCAGCTCGCGGCCCGCGTGAATGTTTTCGGCCACCGATAGATTCGGCGCGAGGCTCAGCTCTTGATAGATCACGGCTACGCCCAGCTCGCGCGCGGCGAGCGGGCCGTCGATCGTGACGGTCTTGCCGCCGATGAGGATCTCGCCGCCGGGATCGGCCTGATAGGCGCCGGAGAGAATCTTCATGAGCGTGGATTTGCCCGCGCCGTTCTCGCCCATCAGCGAGTGCACCTCGCCGGGCCAGACCGAGAGGCGCACGTTGTCGAGCGCGCGCACGCCGGGAAACGTCTTGCTGATGCCCCGCATTTCCAGCAGCGGGGGCGTCGATTCAGAGCGCGACATGGCTCTCCTCCTGCGCTTGTACGTAAGTTTGTGCGCCGGCGCCCATCAGGATGCCCGCACGTGGCGAAAAGTTGAAGAACATGGGGAGCGTGGCGGCGCCCAGCGCGCCCGCGTCGGGGCCGAAGGTGCCGCGCACCAGCGCCGGCGTGCCGCGCGCCTCGGGCGCGGTGGCCGCCACGGCCACGCGCAGGCGCTGCATGAGCGTGTCGATGAGACCCGCGTCCACGTCGGCATCGAGCACCACGGCCGGCACGTCGAGCACGCATAGCGCGGCGCGCAGCGCGGGCGCGAGCGCATCGATGCAGTCGTCGAGCCATTCCTCGACGGCCGGATGGCCGCGCGCGATGCACGCCTCGATATCGGCGCGGTTGTCGACTTTCTCGCCGTGATATTGCAGATGGCGGCGCAGCGCGATGAGCGAGGCGCGCGAGAGCAGGATGTCCCATTTGCCAGCGGGCTTGTGCGCCGAAGGCAGCGCGCTCGGCGGCACGGGCATCACGGCGAAGTCGCCCGCATTGCCGGTGAGGCCGCGCACGCAGTCGCCGCCGATGGCGATGCCGCCGCCGATGGCCGGGCCCAGAAACAGATAAAGGAAGTCGTCGCGCTGACGCCCGCAGCCGTAGAAGATCTCGGCGATGGCGGCGGCGTTGCCGTCGTTTTCGCTGAACACGGGCAGCCCGAGCGCGCGCCCCAGCTCGCCCGCGAAATCGACGTTGCTCCATGCGCGGAAGATGTCGGCGGGCAGGCCCAGCTCGCTCAGCCAGCTGTCGAGGTTGTACGGCTGCGCGACGCCGATGCCCGCTAGACGGCTGCGCTCGGATTTATCAAGCAATCCTGAGAGTTCGCCGATGTCGCGCTGGACGATTTCCTGCGCGAGCGGCGGCGCGGGCAGCAGCATGTCGTGCGAGCGGCGCGCGATCATCCGGCCCGCGAAGTCCACGAGCACGGTTTCGATGTTGGTCCGGTCGAGGCGCACGCCGATCGCGAATGCGCCACGCGGTGCGAGACGCAGCAGAGAGGCGGGCTGGCCGCGTCCGCCGTCGAGACGCCGCCCGCTCATCTCGATCAGGCCGCTGGCCGTGAGCGAGGTGATGATGCTGCCCACGGCCGTGCTGGTGAGATTCGCAAGGCGGGCGAGATCGGCCTTCGAGGCCTCGCCGGCGCGCCGCAGCGCCTGCAGCAGCAGGCGCTCGTTGAAGCGGCGTACATTGGCCGAGTTGCTGCCCTGACCGACATGCGGACTTCTCACGCGTCTCCTCCGGTTGCGCCCGCGACCTGATGCAGCGGTGCTGGCGACTAAATAAATCAAGTTGATTTATTTAATGTCGGAAAGCAGCCTGTGTCAGCCTGGGGAAATCCCCGTCATGGGGCGGGCATGCGGCTGGCTCGGCATCGGCCTCACGCTGACGGCTGTGTTTTCGGCCGTCTTTCCCTGCGATATCCTTTCGGTTGCTTTCATCCCTGCGCGGCAACGCGCTTCCCCGGCGCCGGCATTCATCGGCGCATCGATATAGGACCGGGCATCTCATGGCATATATGCTGCTCATCGCCGAGCCGCGCGGCCAGCGCGACTCGCGCACACAGGCCGAGGGCGAGGCGCTTTACGCGCGCATGCTGCGCTTCGCCGATGATCTCGCTGCGCGCGGCGTGCTGATCGACGCGCAATCGCTGGTCTCCGACAAGGAGGCCGCCCGCGTGCAGGTGCGTGAAGGGCGGGCGAGCGTGGTCGACGGGCCGTTCACGGAGGTCAAGGAAATGGTAGGCGGCTTTTTTCTGCTCGACTGCGCGACGCGCGAGGAGGCGCTCGCCATCGCGCGCGCGTGCCCGGCGGCGGAGTGGGCGAGCGTGGAGGTGCGCGAGACGGGGCCGTGCTTTCGTTAGTCTCGTGCGGCTAACCATCAGGATCGACCGTCGACATCGACTTAGGGTGTTTCCCTGGGTTAGCTAAAAAATGGCCGGGCGATGTCGATTGGCGTGAGCATCGCGCGTCGTGGGGATGAGCGCATCGAAAAGATGCCGCTTCCTTCACCTCATCTAGCCAGGAGAAAGCAATGCGATTCATGATCATGGTGCGTGCCAACGCGCTGAGCGAAGCCGGAGAGACGCCCGACGACCTGGAGATGTTCGCTGAGATGGCCGCCTACCACGAGGAACTGGCCAAGGCGGGCGTGCTGCTCGACGCCTCGGGCCTGCAGCCGAGCGCGCGCGGCTTTCGCGTGCGCTACACCGCAGGCAAGCCCGCCATCGTCGATGGCCCGTTCGCCGAGACGAAAGAGCTGATCGCCGGTTATACGCTGATCCAGGTGCGCTCGCGCGACGAAGCGCTCGAATGGGCGCGCCGCTTCCCGGCGCCGTTCGGCAAGCACGACGACGGCGAGATCGAAGTGCGCCAGCTCTATGAACTCGACGATTTCGCGCAGTGCGAGGGCATCGAACGCTTTCGCAAGCTCGAAAACGAGCGCCACGCAAAGTAAGCAATCCGAACGATATAGAAAAGGACACGATCATGCACAAACATATCTTCGTCAATCTGGGCGTGCGCGACCTGAAGCGCTCGATGGACTTCTTCGGCAAAGTCGGCTTCACGTTCGAGCCCAAATTTACCAACGACAAGGCCGCCTGCATGGTGATCGGCGAGAACATCTTCGCGATGCTGCTCACCACCGATTTCATGCGCGGCTTCACCGACAAGGCGCTCGTCGACGCGCGCGAGCAGACCGAAGTGCTCGTGTGCCTCTCGTGCGAGTCGCGCGACGAAGTCAACGCGCTCGTGGAAAAGGCGCTGGCGGCGGGCGGCAGCTCGAAGCGCCCGCCGATGGAGTGCGGCGACTCGATGTACGGCCGCAGCTTCGAAGACCCTGATGGCCACATCTGGGAGCTGATGTATATGTCTGCGCAAGCGATCGAGAAGGGGGCGAACGGCTCGTGATGCACGAGGAGGGCGGCGAGGATCATGGCGATCGCGACGATGCGGGACAGGCCGCGACGTACCGCGCGATTGCCGCGGTCTGGCGCATCGAATCCGCCAAGGTGATCGCCCACGCCGCGCGGCTTTTGCACGACGTGGGACTGGCCGAGGACGCCGCTCAGGACGCGCTGGTCGCGGCGCTCGAAAGCTGGCCCGCGAGCGGCATCCCCGTCAATCCCGGAGCATGGCTCATGACCGCCGCGAAGCATCGTGCGCTCGACCGCCTGCGGCGCGCCGCTTCGCATGCGCGCGCGCACGAAGCGCTGGGCGCCGATCTCGAAGCGCTCGAGGCGCATTTCGCGCCCGACTTCGTCGAGGCACTGGACGCCGTGCGCGAAGACGATATCGGCGACGACCTGCTGCGGCTCCTGTTCGTGGCCAGTCATCCGGTGCTGCCGCGCGAGGGGCGCGTGGCGCTTACGTTGCGGCTGCTGGGCGGGCTGACCACGGCCGAGATCGCGCGCGCCTTTCTAGTCTCCGAGGCCACGGTCGCGCAGCGCATCGTGCGCGCGAAGCGCACGCTGGCCCAGGCGAATGTGCCGTTCGAGGTGCCGGACAGGGAGGCGCGCGCGGCGCGGCTTGCTTCGGTGCTCGAAGTGATTTATCTGATTTTCAACGAGGGCTATGCGGCGACGGCGGGCGCGGACTGGATGCGGCCGGCACTCTGCGAGGAAGCGCTGCGGCTTGCCCGCATGCTCGCTGGACTGATACCTGAGGAATCCGAAGTGCACGGGCTGGCGGCGCTGCTGGAATTGCAGGCGTCCAGAATGCCGGCGCGCGTGGACAGGCAAGGCCGCGCCGTGCTGCTCGCCGCCCAGGACCGGGGGCGCTGGGACGCGTTGCTGATCCGTCGCGGCCTTGACGCGCTCGCGCGCGCGGAGCAGTGCGCGGTGCAATCGCAGGAGCCGTCGGAGGCTCAATCGAAGGCGCATGCGCTAGCGCAATCGACACAACGAGATGCCACCCCAGCGCTCGGGCCCTACGCGTTGCAGGCCACGCTCGCCGCCTGCCATGCGCGCGCGCCGGCCGCGCAGGAAACCGACTGGGCGCGCATCGTCGCGCTCTACGATGCGCTTCTACGCATCGACCCTTCGCCCGTCGTGCAGCTCAATCGCGCGGTGGCGGTCGGCATGGCGAATGGGCCGCAAGCGGCGCTCGCCATCGTCGATACGCTCTGCGAAGCGCCGGCGTTGCGCCACTATCCATGGCTGCCAGCCACGCGCGGCGACCTGCTCGCGAAACTGGGCCGCGCCAGCGAGGCGCGCGCTGAGTTCGAGCGCGCCGCCGCGCTCACGCAGAACGCGCGCGACCGGGAAGTGCTGCTCGCGCGGGCCGCCACGGCCCAAGACGTTCAGCCGAACGTGAACGAATAGGCCTGCACGCCAGGATCGAGAAAACGGATTTCAAAGGTCCGATCCGCCACCTCGCCATGCTGGCGCACCAGTTGATAGAGGCGCTGCTCCGTCACGACGCCGTTGCCGTTCGCATCGACGTCGGCGCCGTGGTCCGCGCCCGGCGCCGCGCCGTCGATCGTCACGCGAAAGCGCACGGGATGGCCGTCGGCGGCGGGGCCGAGCACGAGATGCAGGTCGCGCGCATGAAAGCGATAGACGATGCTGCCGCCCGCATGGTCGAGGTCCGTGTGCTCGGCGCCGAGCGTCCACGTGCCCGAGAGCGCCCACTGGTTCAGGTCGAGCGGCCCCGCGGCATAGCGGTGCGGGGCGTCGGCTACGGGCTCGCCGGGCGAGGCGAAGCCATGCGCTTTCTCGTAGCCCAGATAGGTCTCGGGCGACTCCATGGCGTTCATGTCGGGCGCGGCCTCCGCGCCCCTGGCCGTGTCGGTGACGAAGCCGCCCGGCAGATTGCGCGCACCGGCCTGCGTGAGCAGTTCGCGAATCACTTGTTCGGATTCCTGATAATTGCCTTCGCCGAAGTGATGGTGACGGATAGTGCCCTGAGCGTCGATGAAGTAATGCGCGGGCCAGTATTCATTGCCGAACGCGCGCCAGATTGCATAGTTGTTGTCGATGGCGACGGGGTAGTCGATCTTGAGATCGGCCACCGCGCGGCGCACGTTGCCGATGTCTTTCTCGAAGGCGAATTCGGGCGCATGCACGCCGATCACGACGAGGCCCGCGGCGCGATACTTGTCGGCCCATGCCTTCACGTAGGGCAGCGAGCGCAGGCAGTTGATACACGAGTAGGTCCAGAAGTCGACGAGCACGACCTTGCCCTTGAGCGAGGCGGCCGTGAGCGGCGGCGAGTTGAGCCATTGAACCGCGCCGTCGAGCGAGGGCAGCGTGCCTTCGTCCGGCAACGCTTGCGCCTGTGCCGTGGAGGTTTTCATGGCGAGCGACGTCGCGGGCTGCGCCGCGCCAGCCTGCGCGAGCGCAGGGGCGCGCGCGGGCGCGAGGCGGTCAAGCACACCCTGTTCGAGCTGATTGGTGCCCGCGAGCGAGACGCGCGTGAGCAAGCCCGTATCCACGTGCAGGGCGATCGCGGCCACGCCGGCGAGGACCGCCACGCCCAGCGCGCGCCGGATCCATTCGCCCACGCCGAGGCTGCGCTTCATCGCGGCGAACACCTTGCCGCCCACGGCGAGCGCCAGCGCGAGCGAGCACGCGGCGCCCAGCGCATAGGCGAGCAGCAGCAGCGAGGTGTGGGCGCTCGCACCCTGGAGCGCGGCGCCGGTGAGGATCAGGCCGAGAATGGGGCCGGCGCAGGGTGCCCACAGCAGGCCGGTCGCCACGCCGAGCAGCAGTGAGGGCGCGACGCTCGCGTGACCCTGCCGTGCCGCATCGGCGGAGGCCGAGAGCCGTTCGCCCAATGCGACGAGCGGTTGCGTGAGGCGTTCGGCGAGCGTGGGCAGCAGCAGGGCGAGCCCGAATAGCGCGAGCAGCGCGAGGGCGGCGTAGCGCGCGTACTGGTTGGCCGCGACGGCCCAGCCGCCGCCGACGGCGGCGAGCGCGCCGACCGCGCTGAACGCGGCGGCCATGCCCACGAGCATCGGCAGGCCGTTGCGCAGAAACGGCCGGCCCGCGCGCGCGAACACGAAAGGTAGGACCGGCAGGATGCAGGGGCTGGCGATCGTCAGGACGCCGCCGAGCCAGGCAATCAGAAACAAAACCATGACCGTCCTCCGATGCAAAGCGGTCGATCGGCGTTGATGCTCGGGCACATGCTCCGATTCTATGCAACGCCCGGCGGCATCGGCGCGCCGTTATCGTGGCGCGCGCAGCCGTGCTCGATCGGGCTAACGCTTACGCGAGCCGCGCTATTCCATCGGATCTTCCTGATCCATTCTGCCTCGGCAGGACGTCGGCTTATGTTGTAAGACATGTTGCTTGCATTCCGGGGGCGACTCTACAATGTCGCTCGGCACTCGATTGATCGAGCTATCCATAATCTGCGGAAAATTCAGCGGGTAAACGCCAAATCGTTACCACGAAGCAGTCGTGGAATGGTTCGACAGGTTGTTGGGCAACTTTGCGGTCGCGACGTCCAGCGGGCGTCGAAGGAAGAAAAGGACAACATGGGCAGCAACGGTGAGCAGCGAATGGCGGGCGCGACATACGTGTACGTGTCGAATTCGGATAGCGAGGACATCTCGGTGTTCCGTATCGACGACGAGGAAGGCGTGCTCGCCGCCGTCCAGACCGTGCCGGTGGGCGGCAAGATCATGCCGATGGCGCTCTCGCCCGACCGGCGCCGGCTCTATGCCGCGTTGCGCTCGCAGCCCTGGTGCGTGGTGAGCTTTGCGATCGACCCGCTCGATGGGCGCCTCGCCGAACTCGGGCGCGCGCCGCTGGCCGCAAGCATGGCGTATATCGCCACCGATGCGGCGGGCCGCTATCTGCTAGGGGCGTCGTATGGCGACAACCTGCTCGCGGTGAATCGCATCGGCAACGATGGCGTGGCCGGCACCGTGCAGCAGATCGTCGGCACGGGGCCGAACGCGCATGCGGTCCGCACGTCGGCCGACAATCGCTTCGCGTTTGCGGCGCTGCTCGGTGCGGATCAATTGCTGCGGCTCGATTTCGATGCGTCGACCGGACAACTCGCCGAACGCGCCACGCCGGCGTGGACGCTGCCGGCCGGATCGGGTCCGCGCCATTTCGTGTTCCCGGCGGACGAGCGCTTCGTGTATCTGCTCGACGAGCTCGACGGCAAACTGCACGCGTTGACGTTCGATCGCACGCACGGCGCGGTCGAGCCCATGCAGTCCGTGTCGATCCTGCCACCCGGTTTTCATGGCGACCAGCCTTGGGGCGCCGATCTGCATCTCACGCCGGACGGACGCTTCCTCTATGCGTCCGAGCGCCGGTCCAGCACGCTCGCGGCGTTTCGCGTCGATGCGGCCACGGGACAGCTTGCGCGCATCGGCACCTGGGACGCGCCCAGGCAGCCGCGCGGCTTCAATATCGACCCGTCCGGGCGCTATCTGTTCGCGGTGGGAGAGTTGTCGCCGGCCATGAGCGTCTATCGCATCGACGCACGAACTGGCGCGCTGTGCGAAACCGGCCAATATGCCGTCGGCAAGGGCGCGAACTGGGTGGAAGTGGTGCGTTGCTGAATCGCGCAGCGGATGAACCGCGAGCGCGCATGCGTCAGCGCAGCGAGCAGTTGAGCCAGTGCGCGATGCGCTCGCCATCGAGACGTGAGCCCTCGGCGCTCGTGCTGTCCAGCAGGGTGACGATCACGGGACGCCGTCCGTGCACCATCACGCGCATGACCATGTTGTGCCCCGACTCGTTGATAAAGCCCGTTTTCTGCAGGCTCGCCTGCACGCGGCCGTAGCGCACGAGGCGGTTGCTGTTCACATACTGGAGCTCGCCGCGGCCCGTGAACACGAGTTGCTGGTGGTCGGTCGAGTCGTGGCGAATCAGCGGATAACCGTTGGCCGCGCGCACGAGCCGCGCAAGCTCGCGCGCCGTGGAAACATTCTGCGGCGAGAGGCCCGTGGCGTTGACGAAGTGCGTATGCGGCATGCCGAGGCGCCGTGCCTTGGCGTTCATCGCCGCGACGAACGCGGTGCGTCCGCCCGGATAGTCGCGCGAGAGCGCCGCCGCCGCGCGATTCTCCGAGGACATCAGCGCGATATGGAGCATGTCGGCGCGCGAGAGGCTCGACCCCACCGAAAGCCGCGAGTGCGTGAACTTGAGCGTATCGAGATCGGCGTCGGTTACGGCGATGCGCCGCGCGAGCGGCGTGTGGCGCTGGTCGAGCCAGACCACGGCGGTCATGAGCTTCGAGACCGAGGCGATGGGCGCGACCGTATCGGCGTTGCGCGCGTAGAGCGGCGTGTGCGTCTTTTCATCGACGATATAGATCGAGCGCGAAAAGAGCTGCCTGCGCGAGGCCGGCGTGAAGCCGCAGCGCGCGAGCAGATGCGGGCCAGTGGTTGCGGCACCGATCGCGTTCGTATGTGTCGCACGTGTGTGTGCGGTGTTTGCGGCGTGGAGCGTGCGCGTCGTGTGCGGCTTATGCGTCGTATGCGGCGTGGCTTTGGCCTTCACCCGCTTCGCGCGGCGTTTGGGATCGGAGAGCTTGCCGGCCGCGACGGCCGGTGCGGTACGCTGCGCGCTGCGCGGCTTGTGCGTGATCTTTTTCTTTTTGACGGCTACATGTACGCGTTTTTCGGCGTGATGCCGCTGCGGCGTGGCGGCGAATGCCGCGGTCGCGGTCAGGCTGGCGAGGAGCAGGGCGCAGAGAACGAGTGGGAGTCGAGAAAGAACAATCACCGGCGGACGCAGTCGAGGCTTGGGTACGGATGGGCTGAATGGTCAGGCGAGCTTCGGGCTGGCGAGCCCCGGGCTGGCGAGCCCCGAGCGGAATTCGCGCTGAACCTGGCGGTGCGAGCACGCGCTTTCGTGCATGCAAGGCCTCCATGGTACAGGCATAGGGCCGCACGGTGCAGCTTCTTCTTTGCAGCGATGCGCGTGAATGGTGCGATGCGAGTGCGATCCGGGTTTATCATGGGACCACTCGCAGTCCACGTTTTCGACTGGAGCTTTTCGATGCCTCGCTTCGCCGCCCATCCGGTGATGATGCGTAACGAGCACGCGTTTTCCGCGCGCTGCTCGACCGTCTCGCCGCGGCGTTGCGCGTCGCGGGGCGTTTCCCTTGTGAGTCCCATGATGCATGAACGGAGCGTTCGAACATGAAAGTGCTGATCACCGGCGGTGCGGGGTTTCTGGGCCAGCGTCTGGCGCGCGAGCTGCTCGCGCGCGGCGCATTGCGAATCGCGCCGCAAGGCGCGAACGCGGCGCCCGAGCCGATCACCGAGCTCGTGCTGCTCGACGTGACACGGGCAACCGGACCCGACGATGCGCGCGTGCGCATCGAAGTCGGCGACATCGCACAGCGCGACGTGCTGGAGCGCGTGATCGACGCGCAGACGGCCGTGGTCTTCCATCTGGCCGCGATCGTCAGCGGCCAGGCGGAGACCGATTTCGATCTGGGCATGCGCATCAATGTCGACGCCACGCGCGCGCTGCTCGACGTGTGCCGCGAGCGCGGACACAAGCCGCGCGTGGTGCTCACGAGCTCGGTCGCCGTCTATGGCGGCGAGCTGCCCGAAGAAGTGCAGGACGATACCGCGCTGAATCCGCAGTCGTCGTATGGCACGCAAAAGGCTATCGCCGAGCTGCTGCTATGCGACTATTCGCGGCGCGGTTTCGTCGATGGCCGCGCGCTGCGCCTGCCCACCGTGAGCGTGCGGCCCGGCAAGCCCAACGCGGCGGCTTCGTCGTTCGCGAGCGCGATCGTGCGCGAGCCGCTGAACGGCGAGACCACGGTGTGCCCCGTGAGCGGCGCGACGCGCGTGCTGCTGATTTCGCCGCGCAAGGCGATTGAGTGCCTCGTGGCGGGCAGCGAGATCGAGGCGTCGGCGCTGGGCGATCGGCGCATCGTCAATCTGCCGGGCATTAGCGCGAGCGTCGACGAGATGGTGGAGACGCTGAGCCAGGTAGGCGGCCCGGCGGCCGTCGCGCGCGTCGAATGGGAGCCGGACGAGCGCGTGGAGCGGATCGTCGAGAGCTGGCCGACGAGCTGGAACACGAAGCGCGCGAAAGCGCTCCACTTCCCGGGCGATGCTTCGTATCACGCGATCGTGCAGGCGTATCTGGAAGACGAACTGCACGTGCCGCACAAGCGGCACTAAGCGGGGAGGGTTCTGGCGAGGTGCGAAGATGGGTGCGCGCGCATCGATCTGTATTGGTCTGCATTGATCTGTGTGGCGCGCTCACATCGCCTTGAACCGCTCCGCGTAGAGGCGGCTCACGCTGAGCTTCGCCGGATGGCCGCGCAGCGTCAGTGTGAGCTTGCCGGCCTCGTCGCGCGACGCGCTGGCGATGGCGTCCGCGCGCACGACGGTGCCGCGATGGATTTGCCAGAAGCGCTGCGGGTCGAGGCGCAGCAGCAGATCGCGCAGCGACATGCGGATCAGGTGTTCGCGCTGCGTGGTGACTACGCGCACGTATTTGTCGGCCGCCTCGAAATACAGCACGTCGTCGACGGGAACCATTGCGATGGTGTTGCCGGCGCTCGCCTGAATCATCCGCAGCGGCTCGGCGGCGGGTGACGCATAGGGGCCGGCGATTCCCAGCAGCGTGCGCAACTGGGCGACGAGCGGCTCTAGTGGGTGGCGAGGTTCATGGGGTTCATGCGCTTCGTCTGAATCTTGCGCGTTTAGCGCATCTTGCGGGTGAGTGACGCGCCGCGTTGCCTCGCCATCTGTGCTGCCGGTGCGGGACTGCGCACGCGCGCCCAGCGCTGCCTGTAGCCGCGCGCAGGTCTGCGCGAGACGTTCGGCCTGCACGGGCTTGAGCACGTAGTCGAGTGCGGCGCGCTCGAATGCGCGCACTGCGTACTCGTCGTATGCGGTGACGAACACCAGCAGCGGAGGCGCGCCGTTGGCGTCGGGCCAGTCTTCCGCGATCGCCTGGGCGGCATCCAGTCCGCTCATGCCCGGCATGCGGATGTCGAGAAACACCAGGTCGGGGCGCAGCGCGAGGCATTCTCGCACCGCAGACGCGCCGTCGCCTGCCGTCGCGACGATCTTCAGTTGAGGCCAGAGCCGCAGCAGCTCGGCTTGCAGGCTGGCGGCCAGCAGCGGTTCGTCTTCGGCGATCAGGGCGGTGGCATGCATGGGGCGATGGGCGGAGTCGGTGGTTGGGGCATTGGCTGGCGCATGGCTGGCTTGTGCATCGGTGTGTATCTGCACACTTCGGCAAGTTCATCGGCGCATTGATCAGCTTGTTGCAGTAATAGGCAGGCGCACGGTCGCGAGCGTGCCGCCGCGTCCATCGGCGGGCGACGTGAGTTCGAATTGCGCGGCGTCGCCGTACAGCGCGGCCAGCCGCTCGCGCACCTGGCTCACGCCGAAGCGCATGCCGGGCCGCGTACCGTTCACAGGCTCGCTCGCGAGCCCCGCGCCCGTATCGCGCACGCTCAGGATCAGCGCGTTGCCTTCGCGCCGCGCGGCGACTTCGATCTGGCCGCCCGCCACGCTCGGTTCGAGCCCATGCTTGAGCGCATTCTCGACCAGCGGCTGCAGCAGCAGTGGCGGCACCGGCAGCGCGGCGAACGCGTCGGGCAGGTCGAGCGTGGCCTGCAGTCTCGGGCCCATGCGTACCTGCATCAATTCGAGGTAGTCGCGAATACGCGCGAATTCGGCGGCAAGCGCATGCGAGTCCGAGCGCGAGGCATCGAGCGTCGCGCGCAGGAAAGCGTTCAGATGGTCGAGCATGGCTTGCGCGCGCGGCGGATCGCTGCCGATCAGCACGCGCAGATTGGCGAGCGTGTTGAAGAGCATGTGCGGCTCGAGCTGCGAGACGAGCAGCCGGAGCTGATTCTCGGCCGCGGCGCGTAGCGCGGTCTGCGTGCGCGCTTCCATGGCCGCAAGGCGCCCGCGTGCGTAGAAAAACCAGGTGCAGCCGATGGAGAGCGCGAAGGCGGGGCCGAACGCGGGCAGCAGCACGTCGGTGTTGCGAAAGAACGCGAACGCGTCGCGATGCACGCCCGTGAGCCGGTCGCCGAGCGCGTGCCCGGCAAAGTAGCCGACGATCACGGAGAACACCAGCCAGGGCGCCATGAGCGGCCAGCCCGGCCAGACGCGCTGGGCGGCCGCCTGTGACTGCTCGCTGTCGCGCCGCTTCACGAGGGCCGCGAGGCCGTAGCGTCCGCTCTCGATCAGCGTTTGAATGCAGAGCGTGATGCTGAACGAGTAAGTGAGGTTCGATACCAGCGAATCCCCTGCAAGCGTGCTGAACAGCAGCGTACTGATCGCGCCGATCGGAATGGCGATCCGCAATTCTCGCCACAGCCATGCGAGCGCTTTGGTGTACGGGTGCATGTCGGTATCCGGAATCGGTGCGGTTTGGGCGAGGCTTCGGGGGAAGCGCCGCGGGAGCGATCGGGCGCTTGCGTGCCGCATGGAGCGGATTGTAGCGCTTGCGCTCGCGCGCAAATCCTCGGTGCGGTGTTCAGCGCGGCGCGTTGTGCGCGTGTCGTGCATATGGGCATATCGGGCGTTTCAAAGCGGGGCGGCCCCGCGCGTCAGCACTTCGCGCGCGACGCGCCACATCGCATGGCTGCGGGCGAGAAAGACGCCGCTGAACGCACCGTAGACGAGACCCGTCATGCAGGCGAAAGCGGGGTCGTCGATGCGGGCCGGATGCAGCGCGAGCGTAGCGCCGACCGCGAATTTCACGCAGAAGAGGCCGAGGTAGAGTGCGAGAGGCAGCCAGCTGCCGGGCACGATGAGGCCGTTGTGGTCCGGCGACCAGCGCACGCCTTGCCACGCGCCACGCAGCGCCGCCAGGGCGAACAGCGCGGCGGCGCCGAGTGCCCACGCGGCGAGCGCGAGCGGCTGATGGTCGAAGTCCGACGCCACGCCGTAGAACGACAGCGCGGTCATCAGCAGCGGCAAGGCCGTGGCGCTGCTGATCGAGCGCCGGCGCGGAGCCGACTGGCGGATGCCGGCAAGAATCAGGGCGGCGAGCAGGCCCCAAACCCAATGGGGCGTGTGCTGCAAAAGGCTGGCGTACATGGTGGCGACCTCCGTATTGGCTCAGCGAGCGAATCGATGTCGTTCATGTTCGGGCCATGCGGCGCCGCCTTCGAGTGCTTTGCGACGAGGCGCCTGTCTGCGTCGCGAAACGCCGGTCGGCAGGCGTGAGCTGCGGCGGGAAATCGGGGCCGCCGTCGCGGCTCGCTGCAGCGGATCTCGCGGATCGCCGGGTCGGCGTTGCCCAGCCGGGCCCCGGTGCGCGCTGGCGTATCATGGCGCTTTGCGCTGCAACGCGCCCCGCAGTGCATCTGTATAACGATTCTGTTTTCGGCTATCCGGCCGGTAATCCTGGCATGCAACTCACCGGCTCGACGGTTCCTATTTCTCTCGTACGCGGCTTTCTTGCCGCTGCGCGCGCGCGGCCGGAAGTCGTCGGCCGCTACCTGGAGCAGGCGGGCATCCCCGAGGAACTGCTCGACGAGCACGGCGCGCGCGTGACCGAGGAGCAGTTCTCCACGCTCTACCGCCTGCTGGCGATCGAGCTCGACGACGAAATGCCTGGCATTTTCAGCCGCCCGTTTCGCAGCGGCACGCTCAAATTCCTGTGCCTGAGCCTGCTGGACGCGCGCAATCTCGAGACGGCGCTCCATCGCTTCGGGCAGTTCTTTCATATCGTGCTCGACGACTTCCGGCTCGAATCGCGCCGCAGCGAACTCGTGGCCCAGGTCGAGCTGCGCCCGCATGCCGCGTTCGGGCCGATCGGTCCGCTCGGTCAGGAACTGATGCTCAAGCTCGTGCACGGCGTGTCCTCGTGGTTGATCGGCCAGAAGATTCCGCTGCTGCAAGTCGAGCTGGCCTGCGAGCGGCAACCGCACGCGCTCGATCACCGCTACTTTTTCTCGTGCCCGGTGCGGTTCGGCTGCGAGACTGCCTTGTTCCGCTTCAGCGCCGCCTACCTCGACATGCCGATCCGGCAAAGCAAGCGCAATCTGCGCCAGTTTCTCGCGCGCTCGCCCGGCGAATGGATCTTCGAGTCGTTCAGCGAGCAACTGGTGAGCCATCAGGTGCGCCAGTATCTCGCCAGCACGCTGCCCGATCTGCCGACCATCGAGGGGGCGTCCACGCATCTGCACTGTTCGGTGCGCACGCTGTGCCGGCGGCTCGCGTCCGAGGACACCTCGTTCCAGGTGCTCAAGGACGACTTGCGCCGCGACGTGGCGATCCAGCGCCTCACCGACACGCAGGACACCATCGCCGCCATCGGCGCCGATATCGGCTTCGACGACCCCAGCGCCTTTCATCGCGCGTTTCGCCACTGGACCGGCAGCACGCCCGGCACCTATCGCGGGCGTCCCTGAGCGCCGCGTCGTTTCCGTCGTTTGCTGGTGCGCCGGGCTCTGGCTCGGCGGCCGGTTTTGCACCCCGTTTTCATGGCGGATGCACGCCGCAAGCATGCCGAGGTGGACGCGATTTCCGTACAGATTCCACGCCCGAAGCGCCACCCCTGCCGTTGGGGGGGCATAAGGCGACCGTACCAGGTTCAACCCTGGTAACCCGCGCTTTGTACACCGGCGCGGGTCACGGCGTGGCCAGATTTGTCACTAGATGGGCCGGTTTGGACAGTTCCGCAACCGGGCTTTGCCGCTACGATCCATCGCATATCGCCACTGGCGCGCCGGCTCGACAGGCCGGCTGCGCGCCGCGGCTCTCCAGATCCACGCGTCAAAGAAAGGTTCGCCATGAGCTTTACTGCCCCCGTCAAAGACATGCTGTTCGTGCTCAAAGAGCTGGCTGGCATCGACGAAATCGCCACCTTGCCCGGCTACGAGGATGCCGGCTTCGAAACCGCGCAGGCGGTGCTGGACGAAGCCGCGAAGCTGTGCGGGGAAGTGCTCGCGCCGCTGAATGTCGAAGGCGACCGCGCGCCGAGCAGCTGGCGCGATGGCGAAGTCACGGCGACGCCGGGCTTCAAGGCCGCGTTCGAGCAGTTCGCCGAAGGCGGCTGGCAAGGTTTGCAACACCCGGCCGAGTTCGGCGGTCAGGCATTGCCGAAGCTGATCGGCACGCCCTGCAACGAAATGGTCAACGCGGCGAATCTTTCGTTCGCGCTGTGCCCGCTCTTGACCGATGGCGCGATCGAGGCGCTGATGACCGCGGGCACGGAAGAGCAAAAGGCGCGCTACGTGCCGAAGCTCATCTCAGGCGAATGGACCGGCACGATGAACCTGACCGAGCCGCAAGCGGGCTCCGATCTCGCGCTCGTGCGCTCGCGCGCCGAGCCGCAGGCCGACGGTTCGTACCGCGTCTTCGGCACCAAGATCTTCATCACCTGGGGCGAGCACGACATGGCGAAGAACATCGTCCATCTCGTGCTGGCGCGCGTGCCGAACGCGCCCGAAGGCGTGAAGGGCATTTCGCTGTTCATCGTGCCGAAGTTCCTCGTCAACGAGGACGGCAGCCTCGGCGCGCGTAACGACGTGCATTGCGTGTCGATCGAGCACAAGCTCGGCATCAAGGCGAGCCCGACGGCCGTGCTGCAATACGGCGACAACGGCGGCGCGATCGGCTATCTCGTCGGCGAAGAAAATCGCGGCCTCGAATACATGTTCGTGATGATGAACGCGGCGCGCTTCGGCGTGGGCACGCAGGGCGTGGCGATTGCCGAGCGCGCGTACCAGCAGGCGGCGGCGTTCGCGAAAGAGCGCGTGCAGAGCCGCCCGGTGGACGGCTCGGCGAAGCAGTCGGTGACCATCGTGCATCACCCCGACGTGCGCCGCATGCTCGCCACCATGCGCTCGATGACCGAGGGCGCACGCGCGCTCGCCTATATGGCGGCGAGCCACTGCGATATCGCGCATCGTCATCCGGACGAAAGCGTGCGCGCGCGCCATCAGGCGATCTACGAATTCCTCGTGCCGATCGTGAAGGGCTGGAGCACCGAGATGGCCAACGAGGTCACGAGCCTCGGCGTGCAGGTGCATGGCGGCATGGGCTTCATCGAGGAAACGGGCGCGGCGCAGCACTATCGCGACGCACGCATTCTCGCGATCTACGAAGGCACGACGGCAATCCAGGCGAACGACCTGATTGGCCGCAAGACGGTGCGTGACGGCGGCGCGGTCGCAAAGGCGCTGCTCGACGAAGTGGCGAAGACGGCGGAGTCGCTCGCGCAAGTCGACGGCGCGGCGGCTGCTTCGATGCGCGCGCAACTGGAGCCGGGCGCACAGGCGCTGGCGCGCGCCGTGGATTTCATGATCGAGAACGTCAAGCGCGATCCGAACGCGGTGTTCATGGGGAGCGTGCCCTATCTGAAGCTCGCGGGCATCGTGCTGTGCGGCTGGCAGCTCGCGCGCGCGTTGCTCGTGGCGCAGCGCAATCTCGCCGACGATCCGTCGTTCTACGGCGCGAAGATCGCGATGGCGCAGTTCTACGCCGAACATGTGCTGCCGCAGGCCAGCGGCCTCGCGACGGCGGTACTGGGCGCACGGGGTGGGGAAGGCGTGCTCGCGCTCGCCGAAGAGCAGTTCTGATACCGGCCCGATGCCGGTCGAAACGGAAGACGCAGCATGAATTCGAACGATTTGATTGCGCAATACGGTCCGCGCGAGTCGATGGAATACGACGTGGTGATCGTAGGCGGCGGCCCCGCGGGCCTGTCCGCGGCGATCCGGCTGAAGCAGCTCGCGCAGGAAAAGGGCGTCGAGATCGGCGTATGCGTGCTGGAGAAAGGCTCGGAGATTGGGGCGCATATTCTCTCGGGCGCGGTCATGGATCCGCGTGCCATCGACGAACTGATCCCCGACTGGAAAGAACAGGGCGCGCCGCTGAACGTGCCCGTGACCGAAGATCAATTTCTTTTCCTTTCGGAAACCGGTGCGAAATCGGTGCCCAACTGGGCGCTGCCCGACAATTTCAAGAACCACGGCAACTACGTCATCAGCCTCGCGAACGTCACGCGCTGGCTGGGTCAGCAGGCCGAAGCGTTGGGCGTGGAAATTTTCCCCGGCTTTCCGGCAGCCGAAGTGCTCTACAACGACGATGGGTCGGTGAAGGGCGTGGCCACGGGCAACATGGGCGTTGGCAAGGACGGCGAGCCCACAGAGAATTTCCAGCTCGGCATGGAGTTGCACGCGAAGTACACGATGTTCTGCGAAGGCTGCCGCGGGCATCTGGGCCGTCAACTGAACGAGCATTTCAAGCTCGGCAAGGATGCCGATCCGCAGGTCTACGGCATCGGCATCAAGGAGCTGTGGGAGATCGATCCGGCAAAGCACAAGCCAGGTCTCGTGATCCACACTGCTGGCTGGCCGCTTGAAAAAGACACTTACGGTGGCTCGTTCCTCTATCACACTGAAAACAATCAGGTGATGGTGGGTTTTGTCGTCGGCCTCGCCTATACGAACCCGTATCTCTCGCCGTTCGAAGAATTCCAGCGCTACAAGACGCATCCGGCGATCCGCAAGTATCTCGAAGGCGGCAAGCGCGTTTCGTATGGCGCGCGGGCGATGACTGCAGGCGGGCTGATGTCGCTGCCGAAGCTCGTGTTTCCGGGCGGCGCTTTGGTCGGCGACGACGCAGGCTTCCTGAACGCCGCGCGCATCAAGGGCAGCCATGCAGCGATCAAGACGGGCATGCTCGCGGCCGAAGCGGCGTTCGACGCAGTGCAGGCAGGCCGCCAGAATGATGAACTCACGGCGTACCTCGAAGCATTCAAGCAGTCGTGGCTGCACGAAGAACTCTACAAGGCGCGCAACTTCAAGCAGTGGATGAGCAAGGGCCTGTACCTGGGCACGCTGATGGTCGGCATCGAGCAGAAGCTGCTAGGCGGCAACGTGCCGTGGACGCTCCATCACCAGCATCGCGACCATGAAATGCTGCGTCCAGCCTCGCAGTGCAAGCCGATCGAGTATCCGAAACCCGACGGCAAGCTCACGTTCGATCGCCTCTCCTCGGTGTTCATTTCCAATACGAATCACGAAGAGAACCAGCCCGCGCATCTGACGTTGAAGGATGCAAGCGTGCCGGTTGGCATCAACTTCAAAACCTATGCGGGTCCCGAATCGCGCTTCTGTCCCGCAGGCGTCTACGAATTCGTGAAAGACGATTCCGATGAAGATCGCCTGCAGATCAACGCGCAAAATTGCGTACACTGCAAGACCTGCGACATCAAAGATCCGACGCAGAATATCGTCTGGGTCACGCCCGAAGGCGGCGGCGGACCCAACTATCCGAACATGTAATACCCGCGGCGCAATCGCGCGCGAGCCATTGAAGGAGACAGGCAAATGAGCAAGGAAGTCGTGGTGGTAGGCGGTGTGCGAACCGCAATCGGCAAATTCGGCGGCAGCCTGAAAGACTTCGCGCCCACCGAGCTCGGTGCGATCGTGCTGCGCGAGCTGCTCGCGCGCAGCGAGGTCAAGCCCGCGGACGTGGGCCACGTCGTGTTCGGCAATGTGATCACCACCGAGCCGAAGGATCTCTATCTCTCGCGTGTCGCGGCCATCAACGCCGGCATTCCCGATTCGACGCCCGCGTTCAACGTCAACCGCCTCTGCGGCTCGGGCCTGCAGGCCATCGTCTCCGCGGCGCAGACCATTCTGCTCGGCGACGCCGATGTCGCTATCGGCGCGGGTGCGGAGAACATGAGCCGCGCGCCGTATATCGCGCCCGACATGCGCTTTGGCGCACGCATGGGAGACGCGCGTCTCGTCGACATGATGCTCGGCGCGCTCAACGACCCGTTCAATACGGTGCACATGGGCGTGACCGCCGAAAACGTCGCGCGCAAGTTCGACATCTCGCGCGAGCGTCAGGACGCGCTTGCGCTCGAGTCGCATCATCGCGCGGCGCGCGCCATCGCCGAGGGCCGCTTCAAGAGCCAGATCGTGCCCGTCACGCAGAAGGTGAAGGGCCGCGAAGTCGTTTTCGATACCGACGAGCATCTGCGCACCGACGCAACGATCGAAGACTTCTCGAAGCTCAAGCCCGTGTTCGCGAAGGAGAACGGCACGGTGACGGCCGGCAACGCCTCGGGCATCAACGACGCGGCCGCGGCCGTGCTGCTGATGTCGCGCGAGGCGGCGGAGCAGCGCGGCCTCAAGCCGATGGCGCGGCTCGTGGCCTACGGGCACGCGGGCGTCGATCCGCTGCACATGGGCATCGGCCCGGTGCCGGCCACGCGCCTCGCCCTGGAGCGCGCGGGCCTGCGCGTCGAGGACCTCGACGTGATCGAATCGAATGAGGCCTTCGCGGCCCAGGCCTGCGCGGTCACGCAGGAGCTCGGTCTCGATCCGGCCAAGGTGAACCCGAACGGCTCGGGCATTTCGCTCGGCCACCCGATCGGCGCGACCGGCGCGCTCATCACCGTGAAGGCGCTGCACGAACTGCAACGCACGGGCGGCCGCTATGCGCTGGTGACGATGTGCATCGGCGGCGGCCAGGGCATTGCGGCGATCTTCGAGAACCTGGGTTAAGGCCCAGTTAAGGCCCAAGCGCATTGATAGTGCTGGCGCGCCTTGTCATCGAACACGGCGCGCCTTGTTATTGAATACACCGAATGTTAGAGACAGCCATGGACGATCAGGTCTGCGAAACGATGGCATCAGCCTATGCCTATCCCCTCTTGATCAAGCGTCTGCTGCACACGCCGATGGCGCATGCGCCCAATCAGGAGATCGTCTACCGTGGCGAGGTTCGCATGACCTACGCCCAGTTGCAGGAACGCATCGCGCGGCTCGCGAACGGCCTGCAACGGCTCGGCGTGCAGCATGGCACCACGGTCGCGGTGATGGACTGGGACAGCCATCGCTACCTCGAATGTTATTTCGCAGTGCCGATGATGGGCGCCGTGCTGCAGACGGTGAACATTCGTCTCTCGCAGGCCGAGATCGCCTATACGATCAATCATGCGGGCGCGGAAGTCGTGCTCGTCAACGCAGATTTTCTGCCCGTGCTGGCGGCGATTCGCGACAAGCTCGAGCACGTGCGCACCATCGTGCTCATCGACGACGAAGGCAATGCGGCGGCCTCCACCGGCATCGCGTTCGCCGATGAATACGAACACCTGCTCGCCGCAAGCGACACGTACTTCGATTTTCCCGACTTCGACGAGAACACGCGCGCCACGACGTTCTACACGACGGGCACCACCGGGCTGCCGAAGGGGGTGTATTTTTCGCATCGGCAACTGGTGCTGCACACCATCACGGGAATGGCGGCGCTGGGGAGCCCCGAATCCGGTCAGCGCTTTCATCGCGGCGACGTTTATATGCCGCTCACGCCGATGTTCCATGTGCACGCATGGGGCATGCCGTACATCGCAACCGTGATGGGCGTGAAGCAGGTGTATCCGGGCCGCTATGTACCGGACCGGCTCGTGGAGTTGATTCGCGATGAAGGCGTGACCTTCTCGCATTGCGTGGGCACGATCCTGCACATGCTGCTGAGCTGCCCTCAGGCGAAGAGCGCCGATTTCAGCAAGTGGAAGGTGGTGATCGGGGGCGGGGCGCTGCCGCACGGTCTCGCGCGTACCGCGCTGGAGCGCGGCATCGACATATTCACGGGCTACGGCATGTCCGAGACGTGTCCCTTGCTCACGCTCGCCCAATTGAAGCCCACCGCGCAACCGCGCGACATCGATGAGGAAGTCAGCTTGCGGTGCCGCACGGGCTTGCCGGTGCCGCTCGTCGACCTGCGCATTGTCGACGACGAGATGCGTGACTTGCCGCACGACGGCGTCGCGAGCGGCGAGGTGGTCGTGCGCGCGCCGTGGCTCACGCAGGGCTATCTGCACAATCCCGAAGCCTCCACGCAATTGTGGGCGGGCGGCTATCTCCATACGCAGGATGTCGCGCGTATCGACAGGGAGGGCTATCTGCAGATCACGGACCGCATCAAGGACGTGATCAAGTCGGGCGGCGAATGGGTTTCGTCGCTGGAGATCGAGAGCCTGATCTCGCAGCATCCCGCCGTGGCCGAGGTGGCCGTCATCGGCATCAAGAGCGAGAAGTGGGGCGAGCGGCCGGCGGCCGTGGTCGTCTTGCGCCCCGAGTACGGCGCGCCCGTGAGCGCCGAGGATATCCGGCAGCATGTCTTGCGCTTCAGCGAAACTGGACAGATCTCGAAGTACGCGGTGCCGGAGGTCGTCAAGTTCGTCGACGCGCTGGAGAAGACCAGCGTGGGCAAGATGAACAAGAAGTGGCTGCGCGAGAACTTCGAGTGAGTTGATGGGGGGGCGTTCGCGGCGAAGATGGTTCAAAAAATATTGGTGAGTGCCTGCCTGCTCGGCAATCCGGTTCGCTATGACGGCGCAGCCAAAACGCTGGTTCACCCCGCGCTCGAAGCGTGGCGGCGCGAGGGCCGCATCGTCTCCATTTGCCCCGAGTTGAGCGGAGGCTTCGGCGTGCCGCGACTGCCGGCCGAGATCGCGCAGGCGCAAGCGGGCGAGGCGGTACTTGCGGGCACGGCGCGCGTGGTCGATGTCGTGGGCTCGGACGTCACGCCATTTTTCATCGCGAGCGCCCGCGCGGCGCTCGATCTCGCCCGCGCACATGATTGCCGCTTCGCACTGCTGATCGATGGCAGTCCGTCGTGCGGCAGCCGCTTCATCTACGACGGCAGTTTTTCGGGCCAGCGACGCGTCGGGGCAGGGGTGACGGCCGCGCTGCTGCGCCAGCACGGCATCGAAGTCTTCGCGGATTCGGAAATCGATGCGCTTTGCGCACGGGTGGCTCGCGAAGATTGAGCGTCAACCATCATCATCGCCAGGCTCGGTTTCGAGTCCGTCGGCGAACGGGCGGCCTTCCATCATGAAGGCTGCTTCAATAAACGCCTGGAATCCGTCGCCGGGTTCTCGCATCCTCTGCTGATCTGCGGCTTCCGCCTCCGTTCGTCTCCGTTAGTAACGGTCATCGTAGTGGTGGTGATATCCACCGTCCTCAGGAACGACGATGCAGCCGCTCAATGCGCTTCCGAGGCACAGGGCCGCCAGGGCCAGCACAAGCATTCTCTTCATACGACACCTCACTCGTTGGTCTTGAGTCCACCCTATCGACAAAGGGTGGCAGCGATGTTTTGGTGTGTAACCAAACGTTTGAGGCAATCGGACCGCACCGCCTCTCCAATGGGGCATGGCGGCGCAGCCTTTGAAACAGTCGGTTTCAGAACTCACCAACCCGTGTTCGGCCGGTCAGGGTAAATCTAGAATCGAGACATTATAAAAGTAATGTCTAAAATTATACGAAAGAAAGTAGAAATTAAACGGTTTACGTTGTATTATTTATCGATCTGATTCCGCGCTCTCACGCCATGTCCGACGTCCCTCTCGACGAAGTCCGCCTCGCCGCCGAAATCGATCGGCTCAAGAGCGAATTCCCCAAGACCCGCGAGCTTTATCGGGAAGTGTGCGCGTTGCTGTTCTTTCGCTTCGGCGTCACGCCTACCGCCAATCGGCTCTATCAGCTCGTGCGCCGGGGCAGCATGGGCACGCCCACGGCGGTGCTCTCCGAATTCTGGATGGAGCTACGGGAGAAAAGTCGCGTGCGTATCGAGCATGCGGACTTGCCGGAAGAGTTGCAGGGCGCGGCCGGCGAACTCGTGGCCGCGCTCTGGAAGCGCGCCACGGCCGCGGCGCAGGCTTCGCTCGAGGCGCTGCGCGTCGAGGTCGAGCAGGCGCGGCAGGATGCCGAAGCCGCCGTCGCGGCCATGCAGGGCGATCTCGCGCGCACGGAGGCGGCGCTGGAGCAACGCACCACCGCGCTGCTCACGGCGCAGGTGCGCATTCATGAGTTGGAGCAGGCGCAAGCGGCTGCGGCCGCCACGCGCAGCGCGCTGGAGAGCGAGGTCGCGCGTTTGCAGCAGGATGGCCGAGAGCGCGACGGCGCGCTTGCCCAGGCGCGCGCCGACTTTGCCACCGAACTCGACAAGCTACGGGCCGGCACGGAACTCGCGGAAACCCGTTTGCAGGCCGCGGAGAAGCGCGCGTTGCTCGAAATCGAACGCGAGCGCACGGCCAATGCACGCCTGCAGCGCGACGTAGAGACGGCCACGAAACGCGCCGCGCGCGTCGAAGAGAGTGCGCGCGCGGAGATTCAATCGCTGCAGGGCCAACTTGGCGATTTGCGGCATCAGGCGGGGATGCAGGAAGGGCGTCTGGAGACGCTGCGCGCGGCGCATACGGCGCAGGCGCAAGAGCTCGATGCGTTGCGCCGGAAGGCGGTCGCGGACAGCGACACGAGCGGCGCGGCGCCGGTCCGGCGCGCGCAGCAGCGCCCAGGCCGCTCCGCCGATGCCCCGGCGAAACCGCTGCGTCCCGCGCGCAAGACGGGCAAGACCGGTACGACGGGCAAGAGAAAATGATGCGTGCGGCGCGCACCGTGTCGAACACCGCGGGGTTGCGCGAGCTTTGCACGGCTGGATGAGCGGTGACACCGCTTGACGCCGTGGCTCCAGCCGAATGCGGCATGCTGGGTCTACCCATGGGGCCACCACTTCGCTAACTTAATCGGCATCCCTACCAATCGAGGAGATGCCGAGGATGTCCGAAACCGATTCCGTTCCCGTTCCCGCCAATGGCAAGGCGCCGTCGCCGCGCACGCGGGTGCGCCGCATCGCCGAGCGCGCCCATTACGACCGCGACACGCTGTACGCCATTCTCGACGCGACCTACCTGTGCCACGTCGCGTTCGCCGACGACCACGGCGTGCACTGCATTCCCACGGCGTGCTGGCGCGAGGGCGATCATCTCTACATCCACGGCTCCAACGGCAGCCGCATGCTGCGGCTCGCGGCCGAGGGCGCGCAGGTCTGCGTGACGGTCACGCATCTCGATGGCCTCGTGCTCGCGCGCTCCGCGTTCCACCACTCGATGAACTACCGCTCGGCAGTGGTCTACGGCGCGTTCGAAGTGGTGGACGCCGATCGCAAGGCCGCGGCGCTCGATGCCTTCCTCAATCACATCGCGCCAGGGCGCGCACATCAAGTGCGCGCCGGCAACCGCAACGAATTGGCCGCGACGACGGTGCTGCGGCTGTCGCTCGACGAAGCGGCAGCGAAGATTCGCACGGGCGGCCCGAAGGACGACGAAGAGGATCTCGACCGCCCCGTCTGGGCCGGTGTGCTGCCGCTGGCGCTCAAGCCGCTCGCGCCCGAACTCGACGGTACGGTGCCCGAAGGCGGCGTACCCGGCTATGTGACGAAGTGGACTCAACGCGCGGATAGCGCAGGGCGCTAGAGCCCGACCAACTAAAGTTACCTCCCATGCGGTGGCGGCAAATGCCCCTGGTGCCTGGCTTGGCCTGGGCGCCGTCCACCGCCTGTCTTGAGCACCATGCGCGGAGAGAAACCGTTCCTTCGCGCATGGTTCGTCCCGCTGTCCGCGGCCCTTCCGCGCGCAACCTCGGCGCGCGTTCCCGTTCTGCCCCCTGAACCGTAAGTGCACTCGTGTGCAAATGGGCGGTGCCACAGGCACGCGTCAACGCCCTCGCACCCTCAACAAATGCACGAAAGTGCAGATCGAGGGCCGGTGTTTTCCCTGAGCTGAAATCGGTTGCAGTCAAAAAATGGCTGCACTACGATTCCGATCAAATAGAAATTCAATGTGAATGTCTATTTGAAGTGGACGGAACGACGGAGGGTGCAGTGCGCTTCATGTCCCCGGCAGCGGCGGTGCGCCATCAGCGGCGTCGATGGAAAGTGGCGACTTCGCGCGTGGCGGATTCGTAGACGCGCTCCATCTGCTCGAGGCACGCGGTGGCCTGCGCGGCGGCGGACTGGACGCCGGCGGCCGCCTCGGCCATCTTGAGGAGCACCGTCTCGCGCAGCCGTGCGTATTCCTCGCACACGCTCGCGCCTTCCACGGTGGTCGTGTAGTAGACGCCGGTGCGCGCCGTCCCGGATTTTTCGACGAGCCCGGCCTTGATCAGCTTGCGTAGTTCGTACTGCATATTAGCGACGTCCTGCCGGTTGGTCATATGCAGCAGATCGCGAATGGTCTTGGGCCGTTCGTGCATGTGGATGACGTGCACCAGCGCGTTCTCCTGGCCGCTCAGCGTGGTGCCGGTCACGGCGGCCATGCACTCGGACTGCCAGCGCGAGAACGACTGGTTCAGACGCATGACGGCATATTCGAGGTCGGTGATTTCGACGCCGAAGTCGTCCATCGCCAGGTGCCAGCGATGTTCGGCAGCAGCGGTCTTTTTCGTGGTTCTGCGTGAAGGTTCGGTCATTGCGGAATCGCGCGGTTGCGGCCCATGCCGTCGACTGGGTTGGGAGAGCAGGGGTGCCAGGAGATCGGAGGCAGCCCGTCATGGAAACAAATTTTACTGCGCCAGGACTGACATGAGACGAATTCTGAACACGAAGGACTTCATTCTGGGGACGTTTGCGACGAACTGCTCGGGCGGGATGTCGGTGACGAAGATCGGCGAGCGCTGGGACAATTCGTGGGAGAACAACGAAAAGCTCGCGCTCATGCTCGACGAGGCCGGCATCGACTTCATGCTGCCCATCGCGCGCTGGATTGGTTACGGCGGCGAGACGGACTTCCACGGCTCGGTGCTGGAGACCATGACCTGGGCGGCGGCGCTGCTCGCGAAGACGCGCCATCTCACCGTGTTCGCGACGATCCACACGGCGGCGAACCATCCGGTCGTGGTCGCGAAGCAGATTGCGACGCTCGACCAGATCGGCGCGGGCCGCGCTGGCCTGAACATCGTTGCGGGCTGGAATCGCCCTGAATACGAAGCGCTCGGGCTGCCGCTCGCGACGGGCCACGACAAGCGCTATGCGTATGCCCAGGAGTGGTTCGATATCGTGCAGAAAATCTGGACGCACGACGGCCCCTTCAACTGGGACGGCGAGAACTTCCAGTTGAAGAACGTCTATGGTTTGCCGCGTCCGTGGAACGGCGAGCGTCCGCCGATTCTGAACGCGGCGGGGTCGGGCGAAGGGCGGGAGTTCGCGATCGGCAACGCCAACTTCCTCTTTACGCCGGCGATCGATCTCGAGCGCTCGCGCACCGAAGTCGCCGAGCTCAAGCAGAAAGCCGCCGCGGCGAGCAAGAACGTGAACGTGCTGACGTTCTCGCACGTGGTGTGTCGCCCGACCGAGGAGGAAGCGCGCCAGTATCTGCACTATTTTGCACAGGACAATGCGGACTGGGGCGCGGTCGACAACCTGGTTGCACTGCAGTTCGCGAATGCACAATCGTTCCCGCACGACCTGCTCGCGCTGATCCGCGACCGGATGGCTGCGGGGCACGGCGGCTTCCCGCTCGTGGGCACGCCGCAACAGGTGGCCGCGGGCCTGATCTCACTGGCCGAAGCCGGCTTCAAGGGCACGACCTTGTCGTTCGTGGACTACGTGAAGGAGTTCCCGTACTTCCGCGACACGGTGCTGCCGATCCTCGAAGCACACGGGCTGCGCCACCCGCGCGAGACCCGCCATGCCGCCTGAAGCCATGGATGACGCCGGGACATTGAGCCACTGCTTCGTGCAGGCGATGCGTGGTTTCGCGGGCGCGGTATGCGTCGTGACCGTTGCGGAGGGCGCACAGCGCAGCGGTTTCACCGCTACTTCCGTCTCGTCGTTTTCGGCGCAGCCGCCCATGGTGGTGGCTTCGCTGAAGGCAACGAGCTCGTCGGCGGAGTTGCTCGAACGCACGCGGCGCTTTGGCGTGAATCTGCTGCGCGCCGAGCAGCGGGCGATCGCCGAGCGCTTCACGGGCTTTCGCGGCGAACAGGGCGAGGCGCGCTATGGCGACGACGAGTGGGTGTACGCGCTGCCGGACGGCGCGCCGCTGCTTGCGGACAGCGTCGTCGCCATGGATTGCGAGGTGGAGGAGCTGATCGTGCGCCACGGGCATCTGCTCATCATCGGGCGCGTGCGCGCGGTGAATCACGACGAGTCCGCGCCGCGTCCGCTTGTCTACTGGCAAGGGCAATATACGGCGCCCGCGGGGACGTTTGCGGCAGCACGCTGATTTCCGGCACCGAGCCGACCGAGTTGTATCCAGCCGTGCCATCCGATGAAAGGTACAGGCATATTACTAAGCATGCCGAATCATTCGCGAAAACTGGAGAGTGTTAATGGGAAGGAACTACGGGAAGTGCGCGCTCGCGGCAATGATGGGTCTTGCAGCGTCCATTGCCCACGCGCAAAGCAGCGTCACGATCTTCGGCATGCTGGACGCCGGTGTGTCGTACATCAGCAATCAGGGCGGCAAATCGAACTGGCAGATGGCGGACGGCATCGCCGTGCCGAACATCTTCGGCATGGAGGGGACGGAGGATCTGGGCGGCGGTCTCAAAGCGAAATTCCGTCTCGTCAACCAGTTCTCGCTCGGCAACGGCTCGATCATTGCCTCGCCCAGCAACAGTTCGACGACGAGTGGCGGCCTCTTCGCACGCGAAGCCTGGGTGGGCCTCGCTAGCGATCGTTTCGGCAGCTTGACGATGGGGCGCCAGCAGGACTTCATGGTCGACACTTTGCTCGCGGACGTCGGCGCGGATTCGGCGCTCTATGTGGGCGGCCTGTACAACTTCCGTGACGGTCCGTTCGCGGGGCTGAATCTGCCCGATTCGCCACCCGGCGACGCCTACGACTTCGACCATATGAACGGCGCCGAAGCGTTGTCGAATTCGGTGAAGTACACCTCGGCAGACTATAGCGGCCTCAAGTTCGGCGGTATGTATGCGTTCGGCGGAACGGCCGGCAACTTCAGCCAGAACAGTGCATCGAGCTATGGCGTGAGCTATGCAAGGGGACCGCTCGCCGTGGGGGCGGCCTATACGAACGTCAAATACGCGGTGCTCGAAGGCGAGAGCATCCGGAACTGGGGTGCCGGTGCGCACTACACGATCGGCAATGCACTGCTGACGCTGCTCTATACCAATACGCGCAACACGCAAAATGGTGCAGCCGTGAACATGGTCGAGGCGGGCAGCACGTATCGCGTGACGCCTGCATTCGGGCTGGGGGCCAACTATATGTATATGTGGGGCAACGCGGGCGTCGACAACAATCACGCGCACCAGATCGATGCCGTGGCCCAGTACAGCCTGTCCAAGCGCACGACGGTCTATGCCGAAACGGTGTACCAGATTGCCAACTCGGGCGCGTCGGCGTCCATCGATGGCACGTTTGGCCCGTCCAGCAGCAACAAGCAATTCGTGGGACGGGTCGGTATCCAGACGCGGTTCTGACGCGGCACCCCAACAACTCAAGTCGTTATCTTTCCGGTAGGGGCGGCCACCCACGTCGCCCCTGCTTCGCGAGCGCATTGATCAATGGCGCTCTCGTTTCATTGGCTGATCCGGACATATTCGGCGGCCGCGGAAGACAGCCAGCACCGATGCGTATTGGTTATTCGGTGCAGTCGTACGGATTCAGGGGACAGATAAGGGATTGATTTAATCATACAAAGCGTGACCTTATATCTCCGTGCCAGTAAGATTGCGGATTCGAGAATTAACGAATAACTGGGGCGGATATGGGGGTGGGGAATATAACCGGTCTGATAGGAGCCGCCGGGTTGTTGCAGGAAGGCCGCCTGCTCAAACTCGATACTCCGCTCGGCGATAATGCGCTTCTGCCGCAACGCGCAATGGGCCGTGCACGTATCGGACGCGATTACGGCTTTACGCTCGACGTGGTGTCCACGAATGAAAACGTCGAACTCAAGACACTCATCGCCCAGCCCGTCACGCTCTGGCTACAGCAGTCTGACCAGTCGTATCTGCCGCGCCACGGCTATGTCCACACCGTCCGCAGACTGGGCGCGGACGGCGGTTTGACGAGCTATCAGATCGAATTTGCCGCCTGGCTGCACTTCCTGAAGTTCCGCAAGGACGCCCGCATCTGGCAGGATAAAAGCGCCGACGCCATACTCACCGACATATTCAATGCGCATCCCCAGGCACAGGGCGCCTTTCGTTTCGAGATTCAAAATGACTTGCCATCGCGTTCGTTTTGCGTGCAATACGAGGACGACTGGAATTTCTGCCAGCGGATTATGGAATCCGAAGGCCTCTTCAGTTATTTCGAACACGCCAATGACGGCAAGTCGCATACGGTCGTAATTACCGATAATATCGATTCGTTACCCCCTTTAAAATCCGGGGCGGTAAATTTTTACCGGTCGGGCGTGAATAGCGAAACCGATGCGCTGGTGCAATGGAGCGGCACGCGCACGCTGCAGAGCGTGACGCTGACCACACGCACCTTCGACTACCAATCGCCTTCCACGGCGGCGAACCCGAAGGGGACGACAACGCCGTCGTTTTCCAGTCACGGCGACCTGCCGCAGCAGTTGGAAGTCTACGAGTACACGGGCGCCTACACCTTCGGCGACCAGTCGCGCGGCGACGCGCTCTCCGAAATCCGCATGGAGGAATGGGAGTCGCGTGCCAAGCGATTCGAGGGCGCAGGCGCCGTGCGCGGTTTCGATGCCGGACACTGGTTCGAAATCGAGGGCCATCCGCAGCACGACAGGGATAGCCAGCAGGACCGCCAGTTCGCGATCATCGAGGCGCGGTGGTTCATCGAAAACAATCTGCCGGTTTCCTCTGCGCAGACGCAGTCGTTTCCGCACAGCCTCCAAGGCGAGCTTGCCGCGATCAAGGCAGCGCATCAGGGCGAACGCGACGCGCTGACGATAAAGAGCATGGATGGAAGCGTTGGCTTCCTGCTGGTGCAGATCGAAGCGCAGCGCAGGCATGTGCCGTATCGCAGCCCGTTCGAGCACCACAAGCCGAAGTTGCGCATGCAGACGGCGATCGTAGTCGGCCCGGCGAACGAAGAGGTTTATACCGACTCGCTGAACCGCATCAAGGTGCGATTCCACTGGGACCGCCTGAATGCCGGCGACGAAAAGGCATCGTGCTGGCTGCGTGTGGCAATGTCCGATACGGGCGGTGGCTACGGCGGCGTACACGTGCCGCGCGTGGGCGAAGAGGTGATCGTGAACTGGCTCGGCGGCGACTGTGACCGACCGGTGGTCACGGCGCGCGTCTATAACGGCTCGACGAACCCGAACTGGCATTCGAACGGCATTCTTTCGGGCTACCAATCGAAGGAATACGGTGGCAGTGGCTATAACCAGATGGTGATGGACGACGCCACGGGCCAGAACCGCATGCAGCTTTACAGCACGAGCGCGAATTCGCAATTGCATCTGGGCTATCTGATCGCGCAGAACGCGAATTCGCGCGGCGCGTATCTGGGCAGCGGCTTCGATCTGAAATCGGATGCGTTTGGTGCGATCAATGCGAGCCAGGGCCTGTACGTGAGCACGCATGCAAAGAGCGCAGCGAGCCAGCAACTCGACGTGAGCGAAGCGCATACGCAGCTCACCGGTGCACAGAACGCACTGGACGCGCTCTCGCAGGCGAGCGAAACACACCAGGCCGAATCGTTGAAAGATGGCAGCGATGCGCTCAAGACGTTCGCCAGCGCAACGCAATCGACCGCACAGGGTGCCACCGCGAGCGGCGGTAATACCGCAGGCGGAGGCACCGGCAGCGCAAATGTATTCGCCGATCCCGTGATGCTGATGGCGAGCCCCTCGGGCATCGCACTCTCGACACAGCAATCGGCGCATATCGCGGCCGCGCAGCAAGTCACCGTGATCGGCGGGCAAAGCGTGCACGTGGCCAGTGGAAAATCGCTGATCGCCGGCGCGGTGGAGAAGATCAGCCTCTTTGTGCAGCGCTCGGGAATCAAGCTATTCGCGGGCAAAGGGAAAGTCGAAGTGCAAGCCCAGGCAGACAACGTCGAGATAACGTCGCAGAAAACTACGCGCCTGATTTCGGCGACCGAGAATATCGACGTCGCCGCGAAAAAGGAAATCTTGCTGACGTCTGGCGGCGCGTATATCCGCATCAAGAATGGCAACATCGAAATTCACGCGCCAGGCAAGATCGATGTGAAAGGCGCGCAGCATAGCTTCAATGGCCCTGTGCGGAAGAACTATCCTCTGCCAGCTTTCGCGCAGGCGGAAACGCAGGGGCCTGTGGCCTTCAATATGGTGCTGTCCGATATGCCCGGGCCGAACGGACATCCGTACATCAATACGCCGTGGCGTATCGTTTCGGCGCGCAATGCCGATGATGCGCTCATGTCGTCCGATTTCGTGCTGAGCGGCAAGAGCGATACGAGCGGCAAGCTCGCCTTGTCGGAGGCCGAGCAGAAAACGCTCCACGAAGCCTGGAACGCGGCGCCCGGCCAGATCTGGGTCGTCTATGCCGGACAGGTTCATTCGTTGGCCCTGAGCCGCCAGGCGACGGACTGGACGGACAGCGACCGCTTCTACGAAGCGCTCGACGCAATGGGTTATAGCCAGCGCATGTTCGTCGCGCAGCAAGGCGATGTCGATCAGGGCTTCGCGCAGCTGGCGCGCCAGGAATGGCAAACGGACGGCGACGCCACGCTGCTGAACAAGTTGAAAGGAGAGGGCTGATGGAGGCCGTATCGCAGGGCGGAGACACGGGGGCGCTTTACGACGTGCACTCGATCAAGACCCTACGCCAGATTGTCAATGAAGCCGGCAAGGCTCTTCAGGCCAACGCGACCGACAATCGCTGGGTGCTGTCCGATCAGTCCTTCGCGTGGCCGCGCACGGGCAATACCGTCAAGCCGTTTACGACCGGCAAAGCCTATTTTGCTGATCTGGCTGCGGCGCTGGAGGGCGCGAAGCACTCGATCTATATCGCGGGCTGGCAGGTCAACTGGGACGCGCAAATGGGCGCGGGCGTGCGCCTTTTCGACGTATTGTTGAAGGCAGCGCGTGCGAACAGTCAACTGAAGATCTCCGTGATGCCGTGGAAGCATTCGCCGCCCGTGCAGACCTACGACCGGCAAACAGTGCCGGTGCTCGAAGCGATCAACGGTCTGGTCGGGCGCAAGTGCGTGACCGTCACGCTGGCCGCCTCGCTCGCCGACGACGATCCCAGCTTCTTCAGCCATCACCAGAAACTCGTGGTCATCGACGAGCAGACCGCATTCATTGGCGGCATGGATCTGTGCTACGGACGCTTCGACGACGAGACCTACGATCTGCATGCGAATGCGCAAGGCCGCCAGGGCCTGAATCGCTATAACGGCTGCATCCCGCATCTGGGGCACGTGCCCCAGGACCAGCTCGTCGATCCCGATCTGCTGACGGGTGCCTACGATAATCACCCGACTTTCGGCGGCCACTGGGCTTCGAACCATAGCGAGGTGATGAACAAGATCGAGCACGGCGCAGTGCAGACAGCCTATGGAAACGAAACGCCATACTGGTCGGCGATGTCGCGACCGACGGGCCTCGCCGCCAACGACAGCACGCTCGACGCGGCCACGCAGCCGAGAATGCCGTGGCAGGACGTGCATCTGCGCATCGATGGGCCTTCTGCCGCCGACGTCGCGCGCAATTTCGTCATGCGCTGGAATAGTGAAGGTGGCGAATCGACGCCGCTCGATCTGCCTGCGGAGCCCGAGTCGAAAAAGGGCGGCTGTACCGTGCAGGTGCTGCGTAGCGCACCATTCAATATGCGCAAGGCGGAGTATGCGGCGTTGAAGCCCGATGCGCAGCAGGGCGTTGCGCAGCCCAGTGCGAAGCAGTGCGAGATTGCGCTCGCTATGAAGAATCTGATTGAAGGCGCGACGTCGTTTATTTACATCGAGAATCAGTTCTTTGTTTCGGCGTTTGGAACGGAGCATACGAATCCGGATGCGATCGCGGCCGATGTGAGGTCGCCTTCGGTTTTGTCGGGCCCCGCTGAACAGGTCAGGGCCAGTGGTCTGCAAGAGCGTGCAACGCAATTGGTCGCAGACAAACCACGGGAAGCACCGAAGAACTTCATCTGCGAATTGCTGGGCAAGCGCATCGGGCGCGCGATCATGTCGGGCGCAAAGGAGGACTTTCACGTCATCATCACGTTGCCGGTGCATCCCGAAGGCCAGCTCAACGACGGCAGCATCATGACGCAAGTCCATTGGACCATGCAGTCGCTGGTGTTTGGTTCGTTCAGTTTGTTGAATCGCGTACGGCGCTATATCAAGGCGAAGGAACTGCGCGACAAGAAGGTGGCGGACTGGAAGAACGTGACGACAGATGCGAGCGATCGCCGTTACGAGGACGTCGATATCGCGCGCTGTAGCGATTACGTCACATTGCTCAATCTGCGTAATTGGGCGCAGTTGGGTGAGCGCTATGTGACCGAGCAGATCTACGTGCACACGAAGATGATGATCGTCGACGACCTGTTCGCTCTGTTGGGTAGTGCGAACATCAACGACCGCAGCATGTTGGGATCGCGCGACTCGGAAATTGCCGTGCTCGTTTCCGATTCGGCCACGGAGCGGCACGATATCAGCGGCAGCGGAGACGTCCGAATCACGCGCAACTTTGCGCGGCAATTGCGTCAAGGCGTCTGGCGCAAGCTGTTTGGCATCGCGGGCGAGGTGCGGCCCGCGGATGCGTTGCAAAGCGCGATCGATCAGCCCGCCAATCCGGCCAACTGGAAGAAGATTCAGGAGGTGGCAGAGGCGAACCGCTTGCTTTACGAAGCGGCGTTCGATTTTATTCCGCGCAACAGCGCGGTTGATGATGTAGGTGGAGCGCAGCCCACTTATGCGTCGATCTGGCCAACGTGGGATGCAGCGGCCAAATCGACGCACGGGAAGATGCCGTTCGATGTCGAGTTCTGGTCGAAGCCACAACACACGAAGGCCGCAGGCCAATTGACCGGAGTGAAGGGATTCGTTGTGGCGTTGCCGATCAATTGGACAAGAAACGAAAATAATAACTTGGGTTACGCGGTTTCGCTTGTGGCGGAGAACAACGCGACCCCAACTAATCCGGTCGACTTTTCGTCGAGCGGTCAAACCGAATTGTCACAGGCTGCACAGACCAAGAATAAGCCTGGTGGGGAGCAAGCTTAATGAACAGAAGAAGTGAAGCATGTGCGCTCGTCGTATCGACGCTTGCTATTGCGCTAATTTCATCGCAGGTTATTGCAGCACCGCAGCAGGAGTGTGTGGGGCGCTATCGATTGACATTGCCCGGCGAATCGGACATCGCCCTTACGACGGTAACGGCGTTTCATGAACCGCAGGCAGCGAATATACGCTTTTCCGACGGCGTATTAGCACCATTGTCTTCGTTTATTTACAACGGCACGTTTTACATTACGGATGCCATGACACGCGACGGCTATAACTCGCTTGTCGACACGATGAAAGATCGCGTCTCCGCGAGTCAGAACAAGCCATATGAGGAACAGAGGCTTGCCGCGCTGCCGGTGCAGGATGCCGGGTCGTATGCGTGGGCAGGGCGGGGTGGCGCCGCATTTTACACATTCAAAGGCGGCAAGGCCGTTTCGTTTGTCACGAAGTCCGACGACAAGCGCGAGGCGAGCGCAGATGCACTCGATGTTCTCATGCATCTTCAAGCTCGTGGCATCGGCGTCGTGCCGGAGGACCCTGGCGTTTGCCTGCCTGGCTTGTTCGTCAAGAGTAGTCAGGACGACAAGACCCGCATTGTCGGCACCACATATCGCCTGAAGATGCACCCTGATGTACTGATTTTTTTCCTCGATTCAAAAGCGTTGAAGAATCAGCCCAAGCTAACATCACGTCAAAAGAACGAATTCGTCTGGACTAGCGAGTTTGGGGTGGGCAAGGCAGTGAAATTGCACGGCACATTCCCGTGGCGCTCGGTCAAGCTCGACGGACGGGAAGGAGTGGGATCGTTCGGCACCATTACGCGTAAAGATGATTCAACGGATTATGGTTATCTCGTGACGGTACAAGGCGATCCCGACGCGACCACGGATACGCCCGATTTGCTGCTCTATGTCGAGCGCAACGGCGCTGCCGCCAATGGCCAAACACCAGTCACTGCGGACGAGATCGAGCGGATCGGCGAAGAAGTGGCCGCTTCGGTCAAGCGGCGATGAATCCCACACCATTGGTCTCGGCGGACTGTGTTGAAGAACATTACTGCAACGAGGTTGGGAGTGGGACATCGATGCGCCACCTTGCTTCTGATCATGCTGCCGGTTGCGCAGACGCTGGCGGCGCAACAGGAGGAATGCGTAGGCCGCTATCGCTTGACTTTGCCTTCGGAGGCCGAGGTGGCACTGACCACGAAAAAGGCATTCACTGATGGACAGACTCCACCGATTCGATTCGCGGACGATTTGATCGCGCAGCATTCCTCCTTTGTGTATGACGGCTCGTTCAAAATCAGTAAAGACCTTTCGCAGAGCGACTTTGATGCGAAGCTGAAGCGCGCCAAAGACCAGGCCGCGGCGAGTGCCGCGAAGCCCTACGAGGATCAACGATTCACGATCCTCGCAGTGAATGATGCTCAAAGCCTTGCGTGGAAAAGCACAAAGGCGTCGGGTTTCTATACCTACAAAAATGGAACAGCAGTTTCATTCATGACCAGGTCGGTCTCGGATCAGCGTACCGTCGATATTCTGGAGAACGTCAGGACGCGCGCCGAAGGCGAGGTTCCCGCAGCGCCGGGAGTATGTTTGCCCGGCCTTTTTGTGCCAAGCGATCAACCCGACGATGTGCGCTCCGTTGGCGTGACCTTCCGGTTAAAAGCGCATCCTGACGTGCTGATCTTCTTCCGCGACCTGAAGGTGCTGAAGAATCAGCCGCGCTTGACATCGCGTCAAGAGAACGAATTCATTTGGACCGGCGCATTTGGTGTAGGCAAGGCGGTCAAATTGCACGGCGTATTCCCGTGGCGCTCGGTCAAGCTCGACGGTCGGGAGGGCGTGGGTTCGTTAGGCACGATCACGCGCATGGACGATTCGACGGATTATGGTTATCTCGTGACGGTGCAAGGGGACCCCGACGCAAGTACGGATACGCCCGATCTGCTGCTCTATGTCGAGCGCAACGATGCCGCCGCACAAGGCAAGACACCAGTCACTGCGGATGAGATCGAGAAGATCGGCGAAGAAGTGGCTGCTTCGGTCAAGCGGCGATGAAAGACCGGATCGTTGCATTGCTGTTTGCCATGCTGCCGGTTGCGCAAGCAATGGCGGCACAACAAGAGGAATGCGTAGGCCGCTATCGCTTGACCTTGCCATCGGAAGCCGAGATAGCAATGACCACGGCAAAGGCATTCATCGATGGGCAGGTTGCGCCGATTCGATTCGCGGACGGTTTGAGCGCACCGCTTTCCTCCTTCGTGCATAACGGCGCATTCGACATCAGCAAAGCCGTTTCGCCGAGTGATTTTGATGCGTTGGTAAAGCGCGCCAAAGACGAACTTGCAGCGAGCGCAACAAAACCCTACGCGGATCAGCGGTACACCGCACTGGCAGTGAATGATGCACAGAGCTTTGCGTGGAAGGGCGCAAAGGACTCGGGGTTTCTATACCTATAAAAATGGAACGGCAATTGCATTCGTTGCAACGCCTGCTTCGGAGCAGAATACTGTCTATGCTCTGGAGAACGTCAGGACGCGCGCCGATGGCGAGATCCCCCCGGAGCCGGGTGTGTGTTTGCCCGGTCTGTTCGTGTCGACCAATCAACCCGACGATGTGCGCTCCATTGGCGTGACGTTCCGGTTGAAAGCGCATCCTGACGTGCTGATCTTCTTCCGCGACTTGAAAGTGCTGAAGAACCAGCCACGCCTGACGTCACGTCAAATGAACGAATTCGTCTGGACCAGCGATTTTGGCGTGGGCAAGGCGGTCAAATTGCACGGTGTGTTCCCGTGGCGCTCGGTCAAGCTCGACGGACGGGAAGGCGTGGGCTCGTTTGGCACCATTACACGTAAAGATGACTCGACGGACTACGGTTATCTCGTGACGGTGCAAGGCAATCTTGATGCGACCACGGATACGCCCGATTTGCTGCTCTACGTCGAGCGCAACGCCGCCGCCGCACAAGGCAAAACACCAGTCACGGCAGACGAAATCGAGAAAATCGGCGAGGAAGTGGCTGCTTCAATCAAGCGTCGATGAACACAGCGCCAGCCGCGAGCGACCCGCTGAAAACGATCCCGCAAACGCGCCATCCGACCTCCAACCAGGGAAACAAAGCATTTGCATCCATGAAATTGCCGTGCTAATTTTTCATGAAATTGGCCAGATAAAATTTCACGGATACCACCATGTTCGTCGAATCCACCCAGCACGTGGAGAGCTTTTATGCCCGCACCCTGCCCGGCGAGGTGCCTGCGCGCCCAGCTTTGGGGGGCGAGTGCGACGCTGATGTCCTGATCGTCGGCGCTGGTTTCAGCGGGCTGCACACGGCATTGCGTCTCGCGCTCGCGGGCCGTCGCGTGGTGGTCGTGGAGGCGAGCCGCGTGGCGTGGGCCGCGTCCGGGCGCAATGGAGGGCAGGCGCTGCTCGGCTGGTCGTGCGATATGGGGCCGCTCGAGCAGTCGTTGGGGCTCGAAGGCGCGCGCGAGTTATGGGAGAGCATGCGCTGGGCGGCGCGCGAGGTACGCGAACTGCCTGCGCGCCACGGTTTCGATGCCGACTACCGCTCGGGCAGCCTGTGGACCGCCGTGAAGCGCAACCGCATTGCGTTGCTGGAGGAGGCTCGCGAGGAAGCCGCGCGCAAATGGGGCTACGACGCGCTGCGCGTCATCCACGAGCGGGACATGCCCGAATGGGTCGGCAGCCGCCGCTATCTCGCGGCGCTCTACGATCCCGAGGCTGGCCATCTCAATCCGCTCAAGCTGGCGCTCGGCATTGCCGCGGCCATCGAGCGCGCGGGCGGCCGCATCTTCGAGCAGACCCGCGTGCTGCAATGGCGCGAAACGCCGGCGGGCTTCGTCGCGACTACGCCTGATGGCCTGATCCGCGCGAGTACGCTCGTGCTCGCCTGCAACGCGTATATCGACCGGCTCGACCGCGAGCTTGCGCGCCGCGTCCTGCCTGTCGGCACCTATCAGGTGGCGACTGTGCCGCTCGATCCTCAACTCGCGCATACGCTTTTGCCGCGCAACAGCTGCGTGATCGACAACCAGTTCGTCCCCGACTATTTCCGGCTGAGCCCCGATCATCGGCTGCTGTTCGGCGGCGCGTGCACGTATCTCGGCGGCATTCCCAAAGACATTCGCGCGGCGATCCGGCCGAGCCTCGAACGCGTTTTCCCGCAACTGCACGGCGTCGAGCTCGACTATGCGTGGGGCGGCCATATCGACATCAGCATCCGGCGCACGCCGGATGTGGGGCACGCGCGCGGGCGCTACTGGCTCCAGGGTTTCTCGGGGCACGGCGTGCTGCCGACGCTGGCCGCGGCGCGCGCGGTGTCCGATGCGATCCTCGGCGACACACGCTTGCTCTCGCTCTACGAGGCCATCCATAATCCCCGTTTCCCGGGCGGCGACGCGCTGGCCGCGCCGCTCGAAGCGCTCGGCAAGCTCTGGTATCGCATGCGCGACGTGGTCTAGGCAAGAGGGAGCCGGCATGGACAAAGACGAAGAGATAGAAGGCCTCGCGATCCTCATTCGCGATCTGCGCAAGCACAAGAAGGTGACGCTGACCGAGCTCGCGCAGCGGATCGGCCGCTCGGTGGGCTTTCTCTCGCAGGTCGAGCGCGGCCTGTCGCGGCCCACGGTCGCCGATCTCACCGCTATCGGCGAGGCGCTGCAGACGCCCACCACGTACTTCTACAGCGTGAGCAAGCCGCGTGCGCTGCCATGGGTCACGCGTCCCGGCGAGCGGCGCACGCTCTACTACGGCGGCGGCATCACCGACGTGCTGGTCTCGCCGAGCATGTCGTCGGGTTTTTCGATGCTCGAGAGTCTGCTGGAGCCGGGCGCGACGAGTGGTGAACGCCCCGTGGACGACAGCGACGAGCAGGGTGGCTTCGTGCTCGAGGGCGAGCTCACGATCTGGCTCGATGGCGAGGACGAAGAGGTCACGCTCAAAGCGGGCGACAGTTTTCAACTGCCGGCACGCTGCCGCTTCAGTTACGCGAATCGCTCGGACGAAGCGGCGCGAGTGCTTTGGGTCTTCACCTGACGCCGGGCTCGATGCTCGCCTGATACAAAGGCGTGCGCCTTGCCGGGTGCGCGCTTTCGTGATGATCTGGAGTCCAGATTAACTAGCAGGTCCATTATCTTCCGTAAAAGGAACCCCGACGTGACGGCCATCGCAACCGACCTCCTGAGCGAAGTACGCGCCTTTCGTGCGGCTCATCCCGAAGTGCAATACGTCGACCTGATTTGCCTCGACATTCCTGGGCATTTCTACGGCAAGCGCTATCCCATCGTCATGCTGGAGAAAGTGGCGGCCGGCGCGCTGCTCAAGCTGCCGCAGAACTGCATCCTGCTCGGTGCGCAAGGCGGGGTGTATCCGATCGGCGAATATTGCTTTCACGACGGCGACCCCGACGTGCCGCGCCGTCTCGTGCCCGGCACGCTCAAGCCGGTGCGCTGGGAGCGGCAGCCGCTCGCGCAGATGCTCATCACCTCGGACGGCACCGCGACGCCCGTCGCGTTCGAACCGCGCCAGGTGCTCGCGCGCGTGCTCGATCGCTTCGCGCGTCGCGGCCTCAAGCCCGTGATTGCGTTCGAACTGGAGTTCTATCTGTTCGATGCGAAGCTCAGCGATGGTCTGCCGCGGCATGCGCGCGATCCGCTATGCGATGACGAAGACGATCAGCCGAACATGCATATCGAGCGTCTTTCGCGCTTCGCGCCGGTGCTGCACGAGATGGTCGGGACCGCGCGCGAGCAGGGGGTGGACGCGACGGTCATCACCGCCGAGCTCGGGCCGGGGCAGTTCGAAATCAACTTCGGCCATTGCGACGACGCGCTGCGCGCGGCGGACTGGTCCGCGCTCTTTTGCCGGAGCACGCGCGGCGTGGCCTTGCGGCACGGCTATCGTGCGAGCTTCATGTCGAAGCCGCTGCTCGACGCGCCTGGCAGCGGCATGCACGTGCACGTGAGTCTCTACGACGAGGCGGGCCGCAACGTGCTCGCGGCGCGCGAGCGTCGCGCATTGCGTCACGCGGTGGCGGGCTGTCTCGCGTTGCTCCCGCATTGCATGCCGATTTTCGCGCCCAATCACAACGCATTCCGGCGCTACGGCGCGATGGTCAATGCGGCGAGCCGGGCGAGCTGGGGATTCGAGGACCGCGACGCCTGCATCCGCATTCCCGAGTCCGACGAGGCGAATCTGCGCATCGAGCACCGGCTCGCGGGTGCGGACGCCAATCCGTATCTCGTGCTTGCGGCCATCCTCGCCGGCATCGAGCATGGCCTCGAAGCGGGCCGCGAGCCGATCGCGCCGCTCAACGACGACCGCGCGAGCGGCATCGATTTTCCGGCCGACATGCTCTCGGCGGTGGCCGCCATGCGCGGGCATGCCGGGGTGCGCGAGGGGCTCGGCGACGATTTCACGATGGTTTATTGCGAAAATAAACGGCAGGATCACCTCGATTTTATGAATGTGATCGGCGCACGAGAATATCGCTGGTTTTTGTAAAATGACGCAAAATGGTCACTAAATGGACGGGAAAATCGCTCGCACGAATCATTCCCGGGACGGTTTCGGCCTGTAAGCCCCGTGTGCTTTGCGTTTCCATATGCAACGCGATTTGCCTGTTTGGCTCGCGTGAGGTAGGGTATGCAGGTTTTCTCAACTCAACACAGGTAGCAGATGAACAAACAGGAACTCATTGACGCAGTCGCCGCAAGCACGGGCGAGACCAAGGCAGCCACGGGAGCCGCAATCGACGCGATCCTCGAAGTGGTCACCAAGGCGGTCACGTCGGGCGATTCCGTGCAGCTCGTCGGCTTCGGTTCGTTCTCGACCGGCCAGCGTGCTGCCCGCGTGGGCCGCAACCCGGCTACGGGCGCGGAAATCCAGATCGCTGCGGCGAAGACGGTGAAGTTCACGGCCGGCAAGGCTTTCAAGGACGCCGTCAACGCGTCGTGATGCGTGCTGCCGCTGCGTAGCGCACGGGTGCAGGCAAGGTAGCGGGAGCGGCGCATCGCCGTTCCCGCTACCTTGCCGGTTTCGCGTGCGCTTGTGCGGTTGATTGCCGTGCGCTCGCAGTGGCAGGGTGCATCATAAGCCGGGAGCAGGGCGCATGGCGCCTCGCTCCCGGCAGTTCTTTTTGCGGCGCCGATTTGCCAAGGTGTCCGTTTGATTGCTTCAATGCGCAACTGCGCGCGCCCGTGAGCGATGGCCTCGCGCGCACCTTGAGTTCACACGCCGTCTTTGGCCGCCGTGCTGTGCAGGCTCCCGCCATCCACGCCAGTGCGATGCTGCTCGTTACGGCGCCGCTTGGCCTCATACATGGCCGCGTCGGCGGCACGCAACATCCCCTCCACGCTTTCGCCCTCTTCGCAGCTTTCCCAGCCCAGCGAGAAACTCAGACGCGGTCCGCCGTAGAACTGGTTGTTCAATTCGACGAGTTTCGCGATGCTGTCCGCCACGATTTCCGCGTCGCGTAGTTCGGCGCCCGGCATTAGCACCACGAATTCGTCGCCGCCGATGCGCGCCGCGTGGTAAGGCTTCTGAATGGCTTTGGCCAGCACTTCGCCTGCGCGACGTAGCAAGGCGTCGCCGGCGGCATGACCTAACTGGTCGTTCACGGCCTTCAGGTTGTCCATGTCGACGACGATCGCGCTCACCGGGAACGGCCCCTTGCGCTGCAGGCGGTTCAGTTCGTCCACGTAGAACGAGCGGTTCTTCAGCTTCGTGAGCACGTCGTGCTTACCGAGGAATTCGAGGTAGGCTTCGGCCTTCTTGCGCGCCGTGATGTCGGTGAGCGCGAGCAGCACGAGGTCCCAGGCTTCTTCGTGGCCCGGAAACACCGAGAATTGCAGATGCACGTTAAGCTCGCTGCCGTCGAGCGCGTAATTGACGACTTCGCGCTGCTGGAAGAGGCGGCCTTCCCATAAGTCGAGAAGCTGCTCGCGAAAGTGCGGACGCATTTCGTCGCGGAACACTTCGGGCAGGCGCGAGAGCAGCGTGGCCTTGTCGGGCGCGCGGAACATGCCAAGCGTGTAGTGATTGACGTCGATGACCTGAATTTCGCTCATGCAGCGCTCGATGAATTCGGGGTGCACGTCCGTAAACGTCCTGAAATCGATGATGCCTTGCATGCGCACTTCATCGAGCAACTGGCGGATGGCCGAGAAGTTTTCGACCCACAGCGAGACCGGCGCGTGCTCGAAGATGCCGTGTGCGTACTGCTCGCTCATGGCGGCGCGATGGCGCGCTTCCTCGAGCGCGGAGACGTCTTCGATCGAGACGAGCACGCGGCTCCAGTCGTCTTCGTGCCCGGGCAGGATCACGCCGCGCAGCAGGATGTCCATGCGCCGGCCGCCGAGCGTGTAGTTCACGCTCTTGCTCTGGAACGTCGTGCGGCCTTCCCACATCTGCTCGAGCTCGCCCACGTGCGCCTGGAACATGTCGTCGCGCAGCACGTCGGCGAGACGCGCGGTTAGCTCCTCATGGCTGTGTGCGCCGTAGAGCGAGAGCGTGTGCTGGTTCACCTTCAGCACGCGGATGCATGCGGAGCACTCGGATACGCGGCGCGGATCTTCCTCTAGCCAGGCGCGCAGGTTCGTGACGCCGGCCTCGCGCCACCGGCCGAACAAGGCGCGTAGCTGGCTATAGTCTTCGAGCCAGAGCGAGGTGGGCGTGACGTCGAAGAAGTCGAGCAGGTCGACGCCCATTCTGGCGAAGCTGGCGGCGGTTGCCGGAGTGCCTTGTTGCATGTCGGGAGCGCGGAAGTGGAGTGGCGCGGCGCGGACGGCGCAGCGCATAACCCGCATCCTACCCGAATACAGGGCGCATGAAACTGCGTTCGTAGCTGACTATGCAACGTGTATCGTTTGCGTATTGAAAGGCAGCCTGGCAGGCGGGGTCGCTTTGCGATTGCGTCCGGTACGCTTCATATGCGGCGAGACCCGGAAACGAGAACAGCGCGAGCGCGATGTTATTGGCGCCTTCGGAAGGCAGGAAGTAGTCGTGATGCTGGCCGCCGAATTTCTCGACGAGCGGGATCCACATCTTTGCATAGGCTTCGAACTCGGCCACGCGGTAGGGATCGATGACGTAGCGCAGGGTGCAGGTAATCATGGTTTGAGTGATGAGTCGAAGAGTGAATGGGGTGCGAGTGTAATGGAGCGGTGGCGTGAAGGCGTTGCGCCTCTCGCGGTGCACGCCATGGAACCTGTCCGCATTTTTGTGGGCGAGGCGGTTGAACAAATCGTTACCCGCGCGCCTGAGTGAATCGTTCACCGAACAGGATAGCAAACTGGTTCATAGCGGATTTCCAGTCGAATGCTGCGCGTACGGACTTGGCCAGCACGTCGGCGCAATCGGTTTCGAACTCGAGCGAAGCGCTGAAATGGGCCAGCGCCTCGGCGCTCGATGCGGCGGGGATTGCGGAAACAGGCGACATGTTGAGCTCCTTGTTGATGTGTCGATGGCCTGATTTTCCCGCTCTGCCCCATGGTGACGACAGTGGCGCGATCGACAATTTCCAGTAACATCGCGCCATGGCCGATTCCTCACCTCATCTCGTCGTCACGCTAGCCTACGATCGTCTTTGCACGTTCGAATTTGGTTGCGTGACGGAATTCTTCGCGCTCGAGCGGCCCGAACTCGATGTCGCGTGGTATCGCCTTGCCGTGTGTGCCGCCGAGCCCGGACCGTTGCGTGCGGCGGGCGGCATCACCGTATCCGCACCTTATACGCTCGCGATGCTCGGTCGTGCGCAGACGATCGTGATCCCAGGTTGGCGCGACCCCGAGGAGCGCCCGCCCGAGGCGCTGCTCAAAAAGCTGCGTGCGGCGCGAGCGCGTGGGGCCCGGCTATGCTCGATCTGCTCGGGGGTGTTCGTGCTCGCGGCAGCGGGCGTGCTCGACGGCAAACGCGTGACCACGCATTGGCGCTACGCCGAACGGCTTCAGCAGCGTTATCCGCAACTGCAAGTCGAGCCCGACGCGCTCTATATCGACGAAGGCCAGGTGTTGACCTCGGCGGGCTCGGCGGCCGGCATCGACATGCTGCTGCATCTCGTGCGCCGCGATCATGGCGGAGCAATAGCCAATCGCGTTGCACAGCGGCTCGTCGTCCCGCCGCATCGCGAGGGCGGCCAGGCGCAATTCGTGCCGCGTCCGATGCCGAGCGACGAAGCCAGCCCGCTCGCGAAGCTGATGGACTGGGTGCGCGCCAATCCGCGCCTCGACCATAGCGTGGCTTCGCTTGCGGCGCGCGCGGCGATGAGCGCGCGTACGCTGCAGCGGCAGTTTCTCGACGCAACGGGAATAGGACCCTACGCGTGGGTCGTGCGCGAGCGCGTGAGCCTCGCGCGCGATCTGCTCGAATCGCGGCCGAACCTGCCCATGGATCGCGTGGCGGAACTGGCCGGCTTCGGCTCGGAGGAATCGCTGCGGCGGCATTTCCGGCGCATCGCGCTGACGAGTCCTGCTGCGTATCGCGAGCAATTTGCGCGTAGCGCGCAGGGCGCGCGCTCGCGTGGATCAGGTGCGAGGCAGCGGGTTTCCCGAACCTGACACGGATGACCCGCTCTCCCCGCGCCCTGCATGATGCATCAGTACTCCAGAACAATTTTCCCGAAGTGCCCACCTGTCTGCTGCAGACGGAATGCATCGGCGATTCCCTCCAGCGGGTACGAGCGGTCGATCACGGGCTTGACGCCGGTCGCGTCGATGGCGCGCACGAGGTCGATCTGGTGCTGGCGGCTCCCGACGATCAAACCCTGCAGCCGCTGCTGGCGGCGCATCATCGTGGCGGTCGGCACTTGACCTGAGAGGCCGGTCAGCACGCCGATCAACGCGATATGCCCGCCCACGCGCGTGGCCAGAATCGACTGTTCGAGCGTTCCCGGGCCGCCCACTTCGACTACGTGATCGACGCCGCGTCCGTTCGTGAATTCGAGCACTTTCTGCGCCCATTGCGGCTCGCGGCGATAGTTGATCGTGTGGTCCGCGCCGAGCTGCCGCGCGCGCTCGAGCTTGTCATCGGATGACGACGTGGCGATCACGGTCGCGCCCATCGCCTTGGCGAATTGCAGCGCGAAGATCGACACGCCGCCCGTGCCCAGCACCAGCACCGTTTCGCCGGCCTTGAGCGCGCCGTCCACCACCAGCGCGCGCCAGGCGGTCAGCCCCGCCGTCGTGAGCGTGGCCGCTTCGGCGTGGCTGTAGCCGCGCGGGCTGTGCGTAAACGCCGTGGCGGGCGCGACCACGGCTTCGCGCGCGTAGCCGTCCACGCCGTCACCGGGCGTCGCCGAGAAGTCGGGGATCGTGGGCTCGCCGTCGAGCCAGGGCGGGAAGAACGTCGACACCACGTGGTCTCCCACGGCGAATTCGCTCACGCCCGGCCCCACGGCTTCGACGACGCCCGCGCCATCGGACATGGGAATGCGCCCGTCGGGGGCGCCCATATGCCCGAGGACGACGCCGAGGTCGTGATAGTTCAGCGAACTGGCGTGCAGCCGCACGCGAATCTCTCCCGCCTGCGGCTCGCCCGGTTCGGCGATGTCCACGAGCTTGAGGTTGTCGAGCCCGGCGGGCGCGATCAGTTTGATGGCTTTCATGAGTTCTCCTGGAGACGCCGCCGCGCGGCGCCGTGGTTGTTGGCTGGCTTGCCTCGATAGACACCAGAGGAAGCATAGACGCGCGCACGCCATCCGGGGCGACGAGGGCGGCCATCCTGAGAACGTGGTGACCGGCCGAGCGTTCCAGATCTAAATTGTGTTTACTTTGGACGAAACGATTTGCTATTGACAAATAAATCGAGGCGCTCCTATGATGCGCCCACGGTGGTCGCAAGTGGCTCGTCGTCGCGGTGCAGGCATGCTGCATCGCGGCAATCGGGCATCCACGAGTCCGGGGCTGTCGCCGCCGGCGCTTTCATCGAATCCTTCCCAAGGCGCGTCAGACGCTACTAAACGGAGATCGGCATGGCGCAGATCTCCCCCAAAGTTTGGAGACAGGCAACATGCCCCAATCGATCATCACCGACCGCGCGTCCGACCCCACGCTCGCGCCGCCGGCCACGGCGTCCGCAGCCAGCGACGACCTGCTGTACCGCAAAGTCGCGTGGCGCGTCATTCCGTTTCTGTTCGTCTGCTACGTCGTGTCGTTTCTCGATCGCATCAACATCGGCTTCGCGCAGTTGCAGATGAAGCACGACCTCGGGTTCAGCGACGCGATGTACGGCCTCGGCGCCGCCATCTTCTACGTGGGATATGTGCTCTGCGAAGTGCCCAGCAATATGCTGCTCGCGCGCTTCGGCGCGCGCCGCACGTTCATGCGCATCATGCTGCTGTGGGGGATTGCATCGACCTGCATGATGTTCGTGCATACGCCTACGCACTTCTATGCGCTGCGCTTCCTGCTCGGCGTGTTCGAGGCGGGCTTCTTCCCGGGCATCGTGCTCTATCTGACCTACTGGTTTCCGTCGCGCCGGCGCGCCGCGGTGTTCTCGATCTTCTTCGCGGGCGTCGCAGTGGCGGGCGTGCTGGGCGGGCTCGTCTCGGGCTGGATCATGCGTGACATGGGCGGCGTCATGGGACTCGAGGGCTGGCGCTGGATGTTTGCGATCGAGGGCCTGCCTGCCGTGCTGCTCGGTGTGATGGCGGCGTTCCGGCTCGTCGATGGCCCGGAGCAGGCGCGTTGGCTCAGCGACGCCGAAAAGGCCCATCTGTTCGCGCAGCTTGACGGTGGAACCACGACGGGCACCCAGGCGCCGGCGCATGCGTCACATTCGTCGCGCTCATTCGGCGCCGCGCTGCGCAATCCGCGTGTCTATCTGTTCGCGTTCATCTATTTTTCGCTGACCTGCGCATCGCTCACGCTCAACTTCTGGATGCCGCTGATGATCCGCGACTTCGGCGTGCACGACGTGGTGGCGATCAGCCTCTATACCGTGATCCCGAACGCGGTAGGCGCCGTGGGCCTCATGCTGATCGCGCGCCGCTCCGACCGGCGTGGCGAACGCCGCTGGCATTTCGCGGCGTGCACCATCGGCGGCGGCATCGCGCTTTCCTTGCTCACGCTGCACCTGGCGAGCTTTGCCGCGATGATGGCGATTCTCTCGGTGGCCGCCGTGCTGATCTTCGCCGCGCTGCCGATCTTCTGGGCCGTGCCGCCCGCCTATCTCACGGGCAAGGCGGCCGCTGCGGGCATCGCGCTCATCAGCAGCATCGGCATTACGAGCGGGATCGTGAGCCCGTGGGCGATCGGGCTCATCAAGACGCATACGGGCAGCATGGACAACGCGCTGTACGTGCTGGCCGCGCTGCTGGCGGTGAGCGGCATGGCGTTGCTGATCGGCGTGCCCGCGGCGCAAAAGGCGCGCTGAACGCCGTGCGTTGAGGGCGTTCCGGAAATTCGCGGGGTGGACACCACGCCCGGTTTGTTCAGGCGTCCAGTTCTTCGATGGAGTCCACTCTATCGTGATAGAAGGCCAGATGGTCCTTGATCTGCGCGACGGCGTCATGCGGCGACTCGTAGGTCCACACCGCGTTGATCGAGCGCTCGCCGCCCGGCACGATGGAGTAGTAGCTGCAATTGCCCTTGTAGGGGCAATACGTGGCGTGGTCCGTGCGCGCGAGCAGCGACATGTCGGCGTCTTCGCGCGGCACGTAGAACACCGCCGGATAGCTGGCCTCGCGTAGCATCAGCGCGCGGCGCGTGTCGGCGACAGTTTTTCCCGCGACTTTCACGACCACGCGCAACGGACAGGGCTCGATCGTGATGGGATGGTCCGGGCCGGGAATCTTCACGGTTTTCGTATGCATGGCGGCACTCCTTGCAGGCGCAAATCGGGGGCCGGAGCCGGCTGATGCGGCTCGCGGCCGATGCCTTGCAGTGTAGGGCGAAAACGGGTTTCGCCGCTGGTGCCGCCTGCGGGTGCTGTGGATGCTGCTGGGACGTGCTGCGTTATTGCTGCGGCGCGCCGCTCCAGGCGGGCAGGGTGGCGCCGTGATAGACGGCGAGGATCTTTGCGGCGACGTTCGGCTGCTGATAGCTGGCGACGAGCGTGCGCACCCAGGGCGCGTTCGCGTCCTTCTCGTTGACGGCGATGAAGTTACGGTAGGGGCTGCCGTCCACCTTTTCCTGCGCGATGCGCTCTTGCGGAATGCGGATGCCGGCCTTGATCGCCCAGTCGGTATTGACGACGGCGGCGTCCAGATCGCCGATCGCGCGCCCGACGATGCCCGCGTCGAGTTCCTTGATCTTCACTTGTTTCGGATTGCTTGCGATATCGCGCGCAGTGGGCAGCAGGCCAACGCCGCTGCGCAGCGTGATGAGGCCCTGCGATTGCAGCAGCAACAGTGCGCGGCCTTCGTTGCTAGGATCGTTCGGCACGCCGATGGTCGCGCCCGTCGGCAGCGCCGAGACCGAGGAATGCTTGCGCGAATACAGGCCGATCGGCTGCACGTAGGTAAAGCCTACGGGCACGATCGCATAGTGTCGAGCCGCAATCTGCGCTTCCAGATAGGGCTTGTGCTGGAACGAGTTGGCGTCCAGGTCGTGTTCGCTGAGCGCTTCGTTGGGTTGGGTGTAGTCGGAGAACGTGCTGACCTTGACGTCGATGCCATGCTGGGCGGCGTTGGCGGCTACCACACGCCAGACGTCCTCGTCTTCGCCCGACATGATGCCCACGCGCACGGTTTGCGCTGCCTGCGCTGATTGCATGAACGTCGCGCCGGCGATGAGCGCGAGCGAGGCAAGCCCCGTTGCCAACAGTGTTCTCTTGTTCTTGTTCATGCTTGTGTGTCCGTGACGTGATGAAAGATGTGCCGATGCTAGAGGGCGCCGACGTCGCAGCCAAACAATTTCGAGCGCAATGTTTATTGCATGCGCGCCGATAAGCACTGCACAGGGAGCGCATAACGCCGTTGGGCGGCTTGTGCGCTGGTTTTCGCAACGGACGCAAAGCATATGCGAAAACGTCGTTTTGCCGTGTGCCGGGCTATGTCTACGATGCTGCGAACGCCATTCATACGGGTTCGTTCATGTCCACCATCGCCGTTCCTTCCCGCGACAGCGGCCTCGACGCGCGCACCGCTGCCGCTTCCGATGTCGCTCATCCACACCTCGTCATCCGCTCGGCCGAAGACGTCGCGCGCATCGTCAATGCAGGCCCCGCGCAAAGCAGCCGGACGCGCGCGGTGATCGCCATCGCATTGGGCGGCGTGTTTCTCGACGCCTACGATCTCACTTCGCTCGCCTATGGCGTGAAAGACATCGCACGGGAGTTCGCGCTCTCGCCTGCGCAGGTGGGCTTCGTTTCCGCCGCGATCACGTTCGGCGCGATTCTCGGTGCGCTGTTCGGGGGGTATCTCACCGACCGCATCGGGCGCTATCGCGTCTTCATGGCCGACATGCTGTTCTTCGTCGTCGCCGCGATTGCCGCGGGTCTTGCCCCCAATGCGTGGGTGCTCGGCGGCGCGCGTTTCGTGATGGGCTTCGGCGTGGGACTCGACTTGCCGGTGGCGATGGCGTTTCTCGCGGAGTTCTCGCGCGTGGCCGGGCGCGGCAACAAGGCGGCGAGCGTCGCGGCCTGGTGCCCTGCGTGGTATGCGGCCACGAGCACCTGCTATCTGCTGATACTCGCGCTCTATGCGTTGCTGCCCGCGCATCATTCGGGCTGGCTGTGGCGGCTGACGCTCGCGTTCGGCGCGGTGCCGGCGATCGCCATCATTCTCGTGCGGCACCGCTATATCAGCGAGTCGCCGGTGTGGGCCGCAAATCAAGGCGATCTCGAAGGCGCCGCGCGCATCCTGAAGCGCGCCTGGGGCGTGGACGCCGTGGTCGAGCGCAACGTGGGCGACGCCACGAACGGCCCGGCTCGCGCGAGCGCACCGCGTGCCGCTTCGTGGAGCAACTATGGCGTGCTGTTCAACGCCACCTATCGTCGTCGCACCCTGCTCGCGGCGACGATAGGCGCGGCCTCGTCGTTCGGCTACAACGCCATCATCTTCGGCCTGCCCGTGATCATCGCGAGCTTCTTGCAGCAGGGACCGCTCACGACCATCATCGCCTCGCTGTTGCTCAATCTGCTATTTGCGTTCGTAGGCGGTTTGATAGGCGTGCGCACCGCGCCCACGGTGGGCGCGTGGAAGATGACTGTGCTGGGGCACGCGGTGCAGGTGAGTGCGCTGGTGGGTCTTGCGCTGATCGGCCATCCGTCTAGCGGGACGTTCGTTGCGCTCGCCATCTTGCTGCTGGGCGCGTATCTGTTCGCCCAAGGGTTTGGGCCCGGCTCGCATTCGATGACGTATGCCTCGCTCAGCTATCCCACTTCGCTGCGCGGCATTGGTGTGGGCTTCAATCAGACGCTGGTGCGCACGGCGTCCACCGTTTCGCTGTTTCTTTTTCCGGTGCTCGCGGCGGCGCTGGGCACGAAGGTGTTCTGGGTCATCGCGATCGCGCCGTTCGCTTCGCTGCTCGTGCTGCTCGCGATTCGCTGGGAGCCTTCGGGCTACGACATCGACGGCGAAGACTACCGGCCCGCAAGCGCCGGGCGCGCGCAGCCCGACGAGTGCCCGGCGTGCTCGCGCGCATAGCCGGAAACGTCATATGCAATCGCGGATTAACTGGTAGGGGATTGCGCGTCGCGCTGTTCAAATGATTGGCGGGACCCGCCGGCACTGCACGGTGCGAGCGGGACGCTAATCATGTCAGTTCGAATCGCCATGCCGACTAGTGAATTCTCCAACGCCGCGGCGCGCCTGCCGCGGCTTCCCGATCCGCGCCGCGTGCGGCGCATCGCGAACGACGCCGAAGCGCTCGCGGCAGCCCGCGCGCTCGCACAAACCGTCGCCCCCGGCGCATCGCAGCGCGATCGCGAACGCGCGCTGCCGTGGGACGAGCTCGATAGCTGGTCCGAAAGCGGACTCGGTGCGATCACCGTGCCGCGGGCGTTTGGCGGCGCCGATGTTTCGTACGCGACGCTCGCTGAAGTATTCGTGCTGCTCTGCGCGGCCGATTCCGCGTTCGGACAGATTCCACAAAATCATTTCGGTCTGCTGGGTATCCTGCGCGAGATCGGTACGCCTGCGCAACAGGCGCGCTTTTACGGCGAGGTGCTGGCGGGACGGCGCTTTGGCAATGCCGGGCCTGAGCGCCGCTCTACCGCGTCGGCCACGATCCTGCAAGGCGCGACGCGTCTTTCCACAACGGCCGAAGGGCTGCGCCTGAACGGCGAGCGCTTCTACTCGACGGGCGCGCTGTTCGCACACCGCGTGCCCACGCGCGCCACCGACGAGGAAGGGCGCGCCGTTCAAGTGTGGGTGCCGCGCGATGCACACGGCGTTGCCGTGATCGACGACTGGAGTTCGTTCGGACAACGCACGACGGCGAGCGGCACCGCGCGCTTCAACAATGTCGCCATCGACCCCGAAGACGTCCTGCCGATCTGGCAACTCGCGGAGCGTCCGGGCTTGTACGGGCCGACTTCGCAATTGATCCAGGCGGCAATCGATCAGGGCATCGCCGAAGCGGCGGTCGCCGACGCACTGGAGTTCGTGCGCGAGCGTGCCCGGCCATGGGTGGACTCGGGCGTGGCACGCGCCGCGGACGACCCGTACATCATCGCCGATGTTGGCCGGTTGCAGATCGATCTGCATGCCGCGCGCGAAGTGTTGCTGGAAGCGGGCCGCACACTCGACGAACTAGCCGCCGATGCGTTCGGCGACGGCCTCAGTCCCGAAGCGAGCGCACGCGCCTCGGTAGCGGTGGCGGCCGCAAAGGTGCTGACCACGCGCATTGCGCTGGAGGCGAGCGAGAAGCTCTTCGAACTCGCGGGCTCAGCGGCCACACGCGCTGCGCACAACCTCGACCGGCACTGGCGCAACGCGCGCACGCATACTCTGCACGACCCCGTGCGCTGGAAGCTGCATCTGCTTGGCAACTATCACCTGAATGGCGCGCTGCCCGCCCGCCATTCATGGAATTGATAAGGTATCCGATGAAACTGAGGAAAACTGAAGGAAATTGAAGTATGAACGTCGAGATTTCTTCCACGCTTCTGGAACCGCTTGGCCAGACGGACGAGCCGCGCCGCGCGCCCGTACCTTCTAACGCACCCACGCGTATCGAGGACGACGCACACGCGATCGCCACCGCTCAACGCCTTGCGAGTGCATTTGCACAGGACGCGGCACTGCGCGACCGCGAGCGTCGTCTGCCTTGGGCCGAACTCGATGCCTTCGTCGAGAGCGGCCTGTGGGCGATCACGGTGCCACGCGAATACGGCGGCCCAAGCGTGAAGAGCGGCACGCTCGCCGAGGTGACGGCGACGATCGCCGCGGCCGACGGCTCGCTCGGGCAGATTCCGCAGAATCACTTCTATGCGCTCGAAGTGCTACGCGTGGGCGGGAGCGCTCAACAGCAGCGTTATTTCTATGAGCGCGTGCTCGCGGGCGAGCGCTTCGGCAACGCGCTCGCCGAGATCGGTCAAAAGGATTTTCGCCGCCGCACGCGGCTCTCGCGCGACGCGCATGGCGGGCGCATCGACGGGCGCAAGTTCTATTGCACGGGCGCACTTTACGCGCACTGGATTCCGACGCTCGTGGTAAGCGAGGAGGCGGGTAGCGACGTGACGTATCTCGCGTTCGTGCCGCGCGGCGCGCAGGGCGTGACGATCACGGACGATTGGGACGGCTTTGGCCAGCGCGTGACGGGCAGCGGTTCGGTGCAGTTCGACGGCGTGCGCGTCGAGCCCGAATGGGTCGTGCCGTTCCAGACGTCGTTCGAGCGGCCGACGACCATCGGGCCGCTCGCGCAGATTCTCCATGCAGCCATCGATCTGGGCCAGGCGCGCGGCGCGTTTGAGGCGGCGCTGCAGTTCGTGCGTGAGCGCTCGCGGCCATGGATCGACGCGAAGGTCGAGCGCGCAGCCGACGATCCGCTCACGCTCGCGCAATTCGGCGATCTTGCTGCGCGTCTGGCGGCCGCCGAGGCGCTGGTGCGCCGCGCGGGCCGCTACGTGGACGCCGCACAGGCCGCGCCGGACGAGCGCACGGTCGCCGAGGCATCGATTGCCGTGGCCGAAGCGCGTGCGCTCACCACCACGGCATCGCTCGAAGCGGGCTCGCGCCTTTTCGAACTGGCGGGCACGGCCGCCACGCTCGACGGTCTCGGGCTCGATCGCTTCTGGCGCAACACGCGCACGCACACGCTGCACGACCCGGTGCGCTGGAAGTATCACGCCATCGGCAACTTCTATCTGAACGACGCGCTGCCGCCACGGCACGGAGCCTTGTGATGGCGAACTCGAATCTGTCTGCGAACAAGACGATCCTGCTCAACGCGTTCAACATGAACTGCGTGGGCCATATCAATCATGGGCTATGGACGCATCCGCGCGATCGCTCGGCCGATTACCGGCAGCTCGCTTATTGGACCGATCTCGCGCGCACGCTCGAACGGGGTCTCTTCGATGGGCTCTTTCTCGCGGATATCGTGGGCGTCTACGATGTTTATCAACGCAATGTCGATGTAACGCTGCGCGAGTCGATCCAGTTGCCGGTGAGCGATCCCACGCTGCTGGTGTCCGCCATGGCGGCCGTCACGCAGCATCTGGGCTTCGGCGTGACGGTGAATCTCACTTATGAGGCGCCGTATCTGCTGGCGCGGCGCTTTTCCACGCTCGATCACCTCACGCAGGGGCGCATCGGCTGGAACATCGTGACCGGCTATCTGGACAGTGCTGCGCGCGCCATGGGAGTGCGGGAGCAGTTGCCGCACGACGAGCGCTACGAGCGCGCCGACGAATACCTGGAAGTCCTCTACAAGCTCTGGGAAGGCAGTTGGGAGGCGGACGCCGTGCTGCGCGACAAGGCGGCGCGCGTGTACGCGGATCCCGCGAAGGTGCATCGCGTGCAGCACGCGGGGCGCTATTACAACGTCGATGGTTATCATCTTGCCGAGCCTTCGCCGCAACGCACGCCGGTGCTGTTCCAGGCGGGCAGCTCGGGGCGCGGGCAGCGCTTCGCCGCTCGCCATGCCGAGTGCGTGTTCATCTCGCCGCCCAATCGCACGGTGGGACGCGAGACCGTGCGCGCGCTGCGCGAGCAACTGGTGCGCGCCGGAAGACGCCCCGACGACGTGAAGGTGTTTGTTGGCGCAGCAGTGGTTGCGGGCGCAACCGAGCGTGAGGCGCGCGAGAAGTACGCCGACTACCGTCGCTATGCGAGCCGCGAGGCGGGACTCGCGCACTTCGCGGCGAGTACGGGTGTCGATTACGCGCAATACGATCTCGACGCACCCGTCGATTACGCGGGGGGCAATGCGATCGAATCGGCCTCGCGCACGGCGAAGCAGCATGGCTGGACGCGCCGCACGCTGCTGGAGATGTTCGAGCTGGGCGGGCGGTATCCGGCGATCGTCGGCAGCGCGGCGCAGGTCGCCGACGAACTGCAGGCGTGGGTCGAAGAGGCCGATGTGGACGGCTTCAACCTGAGCCGCACCGTGGTGCCGGAAAGCTACGAGGATTTTGTCGATCTGATCGTGCCCGAGTTGCAGAATCGCGGTCTTTACAAGACCGCGTACGAGCCGGGCACGCTGCGGCACAAGCTGTTTGGCGCCGGCGATACGCTCCCGGACCGTCACGCGGGCGCGACATTCCGGCATGAGGTTGCCACTCCCGCGTAAGCGCGGGTGTTTGAAGCCCCTGGCGTGCGGATGGGAGAAGGGCGCTGAGATATCTGCTACAGTGATATTCCCGGTTTATGCGTGTAAGCGATATTTGCAGAATATCGTTTATAAGCATATAATCGTTTTATGCTTCACAGGAATATCCCATGAAGATCATCGTCCATACGCCGACGGGGCTCGCCGAGATCCTGCAGTCGGCCAGAAAGGCCTGCGGCATGACCCAGGCTCAGGCGGCCACATCGCTCGGCATCGGGCAGCCGCGCCTGTCTGCGCTCGAAACCACCGGCACGGCGAGCATCTCGCTCAGCCAGATGCTCGCGCTATTCGCGCTCTACGAGCTCGAACTGTGCGTGCAGTCGCGCCACAAGGGCGAGCTCTACGAGGCGCGCGAAGACCAGCCGGAGTGGTAGGCGATGGGGCGCAAATCGCACTCGCGCACGCTCTCGATCTGGGCCAACGGCGAACGTGTCGGCGCGTGGACGCTGCCTCCAATGGGCGAGACCGAACTGCGCTACGACCCCGCCTGGAAGGCTTCGGCAACGGGGCGGCCGCTTTCGCTCTCGCTGCCGTTCGGCGTGGGCGATCGGCCGCTGCGCGGCGCGCGCGTCTATAACTACTTCGACAATCTGCTGCCCGACAGCACGCAGATTCGCCGGCGTATCGCGGCGCGCTTCAGCACTGATTCCCTAGGCGCATTCGATCTGCTCAAGGCGATCGGCCGCGATTGCGTGGGCGCCGTGCAATTGCTGGACGAGGACGAAACGCCCGAGCATATCGAACGCATCGAGGGCACGCCGCTCGACGATGCCGCCATCGAGCGGCTCCTGCTCGAAACCTCGGGCGCGCTGCCGGGCGGCACCGGCGATGCCGACGAAGAGTTGCGCATTTCGCTTGCTGGCGCGCAGGAAAAGACCGCTCTGCTCTATCACGAGGGGCGCTGGCATGTGCCGCACGGCGCCACGCCTACCACGCATATCCTCAAGCTCCCGCTCGGCCTGATCGGCCATCGCAAGGTGGACTTTCATACCTCGGTCGAGAACGAGTGGCTCTGCCTTGCGTTGCTCAAGGCCTATGGGCTGCCTGTTTCGTCGGCGCGCATCGTTACGTTCGGCGCGCAGAAAGTGCTGGCCGTCGAGCGCTTCGACCGCGCCGTCTCGCGCAGCGGTGCGCTGCTGCGCCTGCCGCAGGAGGACTTTTGCCAGGCGCTCGGCGTGCCGCCGCACTTCAAATACGAATCCCAGGGCGGCCCGGGCGTGCGCGAGATCGCGGACCTCTTGCGCCAGTCGCAAACCGCGCGCGAAGACATCGAAACCTTTCTTTCCGCGCAGATCGTCTATTGGATGCTGGCCGCGCCCGACGGCCACGCGAAGAATTTCAGCCTGCGCCTCTTGCCGGGCGGACGCTTTCAGCTCGCGCCGCTCTATGACGTCATGTCGATCTGGCCCGTGGCGGGCGATGGCGGCAATCAATGGTCGTGGCACAAGGCCACGCTGGCGATGGCGGTATGGGGCAAGGGGCGGCACTATCGCATGCGTGACGTGAAGCGCGCCCATTTCGACGCCACCGCGCAGTTGTGCCACTACGGCGCCGACGCCGCGACGCTCATCGAGCGCCTGGCCGCGCGCACGCCAGCGGTTATCGACGAGGTGGCCGCCACGTTGCCGGATGGGTTTCCTGAGCGCGTGGCCACGAAGCTGTTCGACGGGTTGCGCTTTTCCGCGCAGCGGCTCGCTTCATAACGTCCTGGCTGCGCGCATGGCAAACGCAAACCCATCATTAGCATCCCTGATCGTTCTGAACTGGCTCAACGCTCGGGCGGCGCGAGGTGCTCCATCTTTCCTTCTTCGTAGAGCACGTAGATGAGTTCGAGCATGCGGCGCACGTCCTCGGATTCGTCGAGCATGCGCGTGCTCATGATGATGGGCGAGACGAGCTTTGCGTCGTCGAGATCCTTGTACGCGACGTCGTCGCGCTTGAGACCGTAGACGCTGCTAGGCACGATCGAAATGCCTTCGCCCGCCGCCACGAGCCCGAGCGCGATCTGCAGTTCGCGCGCCTCGTAAAGATGCTGCGGTTCGAGCGCGCGATCGTGAAAGGCCGCCAGCACCTGGTCGGCGTAGCTGGGACGCGGGTGCTTCGGGTAAATGATGATGGTCTCGTTCACGAGTTCGCGCAGCGACAGCACATCCCTGGCGTCGATGAGCGGGTGCCCGAGCGGCAGCGCCACGATCAGGCGTTCCTCGCGCAGCACCACGCGGCGAATGCTCGGGTCTTCCAGACGAATGCGCCCGAACCCCACGTCGATGCGGCCTTCCTTGAGGGCCTTGATCTGCTCCATCGTCGTCATTTCGAGCAGGCTCAATTCGACCGCGCCATTCTCCTGACGATAGCGCCGGATGATTTTTGGCAGCATGCCATAAAGCGTCGAGCCGACGAAACCCACCGAAAGACTGCGCTCGATCTTGCCCACGCGCCGCGTCATGGACTCGAGTTCAGCCGACTGGGCGAGCAGCTGTACCGCGTGCTGATAGAAGAAGCGACCGGTGTCGGTGAGCTTGAGCGGGCGCGAGTCGCGCTCGAAGAGCTGCACGCCCAGCATCTCCTCGAGCTGCTGAATCTGGCGCGAGAGCGGCGGCTGCGCAATATGCAGCCGCTGGGCGGCACGCGTGAAATTACGCTCTTCGGCTACCGCCACGAAGTAGCGCAGATGTCTCAACTCCATGTTCATACCTGCCGGATATGGTCCTGATACTAAATCAGTGTTGGACGCGCCTGGTACGGCCCAACTATGCTTCTTTCACAGCAATCGCCGCAATTCATTATACCTGCTGAGCATGAAAAATCCGGTTTGTGACGGCGAGGCGAACCCGGGGCAAATATCAGAGGAGGCA